>CALFWR010000095.1 GCA_937928555.1 uncultured Pirellulaceae bacterium | reverse complement strand
GGATTATTCACGACGACGGGCGTTGATTCTACGTCTGGCCAACGGGACAAGGGAAAAGCTGAATTTCAACAAGAAATTTGAGTCATCCGGTAGATGAAAACCACAGCGATCGTTTCATCGAATGTGAGTCGCAGATCACTGTCGGAACTGATTCTGACGCCCCCGCCTCGTGAATAATCCGGGCTAAATCGGCAAAAGCTCCCCACATTGGTGCAAAACACATCTTGGGGCGAAATACGATTGAGAATATACCAACAACATGGGATTCGTTCAGGATCCGCCGTGACAAGACCATTTTGCAGGTCGCTTACGTCCGGGCCTAACTAACGCCTAACGTAACCGGATTCACCAGAATTTCGGAGCCACAGGAGTCAATCGGCCTCAAAAGAGCGGCAGAAGTCTGGCAAGTTCCGCTACAACGCTCCGATGTCCTCTGATCCGAAATTATTCACGACGACAGGCGGTGGTTTGTGTTGAGCTGCGATGAAGCTGACGTCCAAGCCGGATCACCTCCGAGCTTTCGGTTCACCTCGGCGATGAAGTGCAAAAAAGGGATTTTACCCGGACCGGTACGGCGTCCATTGGCTGAACTGAAAGTCACTCCCACGCCTAGTGAATAATCCGGGCCGATGTCAACTTTCGGCAGCCAAAGTTTGACATTGTCAGGTCGCGGCAATACCGTAGTGAATTCGACAACTGCACGGATCCCGATTCTTTGAACACCAAACATCTGGAACAATTTGTGACCGTGGCCGACTGGCTTGAGCAAATGTCCAGCCACCGGGCACTCGTCCGGCGATGGACCGACCCATTCCGGGTCCGTCGTCAGGACCGCAAGTCACATCCGGTCGAGGACTTTCTGTTTGTCTACTATCAATACTCTCCCGGCCAACTGGAAAAGTGGCATCCGGGAATCGGCGTTTCGCTTCAGCCCGGCCCCGGCGCCGCGGCGCACTTTGATTCCAGACACTACCACCTGGGAAGCGAACGCATTTTTGCCGACACGTCGCTAATCACCGACAAAGAAAGATCACGTCTGGAGTGGACCGCAAACATGCTTCGGCAGACCGCACAACGAAAAGGCAACTACTCCTGCCTTGGGCTGCACGAATGGGCGATGGTTTACCACGGCACCGAAGTTCGCCACGAGAAAACCACGCCGCTGCGCCTGCCTCAATCCGAAATCGACGCCATCGTCGAATCGAGGCCGCTCACCTGTTCGCATTTCGATGCCTTTCGCTTTTTCGCACCCGATGCCAAACCGCTCAACCGGACGCAACCGACGCTTGAATCCCGACCCGCCATGGAGCAACCCGCGTGCATTCACGCCAACATGGACTTGTACAAGTGGGCCTACAAATCCATGCCGTGGATCGGAAGCAAACTGCTCATCAAGTGCTTTCACCTGGCAATGAAAGCTCGCGAAGTCGACATGCGAGCAAGCCCTTATGACCTTTCCACGTACGGAAACTACCAACCGGTGTTGATCGAAACCGCTGCAGGGAGAGCCCAATACGAACAGCTTCAACGTGAAATCACCGCCCAAGCCCAACCGCTGCGTCAACAGTTGGCTTCAAAAATTGAACAAATACTTGCTATTTCCGGAACATCTTCATGACTCAAAACCGTCTCTGCCTGCTCGTTGTTCTAATCGCGACATTACTTTCATCGGACTGTTGCAGCGTCGCCAAAGAATCGCCACCCAACATCGTGGTCATCCTCTCCGACGATCAGGGCTGGGCTGATATCGGCTACAACAATCCCGCCGTCTACTCGCCCAACCTGGACCGACTGGCCGAAACAGGACTCACTTTCAAGTCCCACTATGTGATGCCGCAGTGTACGCCCACACGCGTTGCTCTGATGACCGGTCGCTACCCATCCCGGTTCGGCGGCAGCGCGATGTCAGCCAGCAACGACCTGGCCTTTCCGCTGGGCACGCCAACGCTGGCCAGCATGTTGCGGAAATCAGGATACGAAACGTATCTGACGGGCAAATGGCATTTGGGGTCGGCATTCAAACACGGACCCAACCATCAGGGCTTTGACCACAGCTACGGTTCGATCGCGGGAGCTTGCGGCATGTACGACCATCGCTACCGCACCGGCAAGTGGTACGAAACGTGGCACCGGGACCACAAGCTGATCGAAGGTTCCGAAAACGGCATCCATGCCACCGACCTGGTCACCGCAGAGGCCATCCGCGTCATCGAAGCCGATCGCGACAAACCATTTTTTCTTTACGTGGCATTTCATTCGGTCCATACGCCGCTGGACGAACGTGGAACTTTTGTCGATCGCCCGACGCAACTGGATCCTCAAAACAGCGACCGCTGGCTGGACGAAGACAAAATTCAATGGTTTAACGACCCCGATGGAAAAATCCAAAGCGAATCCGATCCTGAAAAGCGACTGCTTCTGGCTTCCGTTAACCACCTCGACGATGCGGTAGGAAAGATCGTTGCCGCACTCGACAAGACCGGCAAACGCGACAACACGCTGATTCTGTTCTCTTCCGACAACGGTCCCCAGGGCAGCTGGCCCGGAAATGCCTATCCGGACGACCTCAAGCTGACGAACTTCAACCAGCCCCACCGGTGGCGCGGAAAAAAAGTCGATGTATGGGAAGGCGGCATCCACGTCCCCGGCTTTGCCAACTGGCAAGGAAAGATTGATCCGGGCGAAACCGACGAAATGGTCCATATCATTGACTGGTTCCCAACCCTGGCCGGACTGGTCAAAAGTCAAACGCCGGAGAACCTCGACGGCACCGACATCTCTTCGCTCCTGTTCAAAAAGGAAACGCTACCGCCGCGCGACCTGTACTGGTCATGGCACCCGTCATTCAACCGCTGGGCAGTTCGCTTTGAAGACTGGAAGCTGGTCAAGTACGGTCAGGGACAACCCGCACGGGGCGACTGGCAACTGTTCGACTTGAGCAAGGATCCTGGCGAAAAAGCCGATATTGCTTCCGAGCACCCGGACATGGTCTCGAGCTTGCACGAGAAATTCCTGCAACAGCGCAGCAAAGACAGCAAAACAAAAGCCAAAACAAAACAAGGCGGCAAAGGAATGGGAAAAGGAAAAGGAAAATCAAAGCGTAAGGCAGAAAGCACCAAATAGCATGGACATCGTCAACACAAAGACCCGTTCGCGGATGATGTCCGGCATTGGCACCGCTAACACCAACCCATGGCGTAAATCATCGGAGCCGTTGGCAATCACGTCGCAGTGCCGCCTTGGTTTTTGAGCGTGTTCGTTTTGGTTTACCGAAAGGCGTCCGGTGGGAACCGGACCTACCGCTGGAAGGTTTTCAATTCCGCCGCGCCCAGGTAGGGCCGGTTCCCACCGGCCGCGTTCCGCTAACCCAATTCCACCCACCATCCTTCTCGATAGCCCTAGCCAAATCTTCATCACTGAACACTCCGCCGTAGGGCCGGTTCCCACCGGCCGCGTTCCGCTAACCCAATTCCACCCATCATCCTTCTCGATAGCCCTGGCCAAATCTTCATCACTGAACACTCCGCCGTAGGGCCGGTTCCCACCGGCCGCATTCGATCAGATATTTCCATGCCGTAAATCATTTGAGCCGTTGGCAATCACGTCGCAG
>CALFWR010000094.1 GCA_937928555.1 uncultured Pirellulaceae bacterium | reverse complement strand
CGACGGGCGTTGATTCTACGTCTGGCCAACAGGAGCATGGGAAAAGCTGAATTTCAACAAGAAGTGTGAATCATTCGGTAGGTGAAAACCACAGCGATCGTTTCATCGCATCAGAGTCGCGGATCACTGTCTCAACTGATTCTGACGCCCACGCTTCGTGAATAATCCGGGGTCAGAATTCAGGACGATCAGGATCCAGCGTGTAGCCTCGCGGCGACCTGTTGCATGATGTCGTCAAAAGGAATCTTTTCAGAACAGCCAAACGAAGCATGGCTGGTGAGTTTGGCCCGCGTGAGTGAGGGGGAACGGATGCCACAAAGAAACCTTGCGATTGAGCGCGGCGTACACAAAGCCGCCGGATGTTGAACAGCAAGTTGCTCAATCGTTGAAATGACCGACGCGTCCAATTCGGTGCTGTCCGGTTGCGGGATTTCAAATGGTCCTTCCTCCAGACAAAACGAACATTGGCCGCAAGGCTGTTCTAGGGGCTGACCAAAATGCCTTGATAGTAACCCGGCCTGGCATTCGCTTGCCGCACCAAGAGCAAGCGACTCGCGGGTCCGACTGATTTCGGCAGATTCCCGCGATTCGATTTTCTCAAACAGTTCCGCTGCCAGTTGTTGCGGGGATTGGATCGGTTTCAATTTGCGAAATCCGTGGACAAGCCCACTGACTTTCAATTCCATCCAGCCTTTTTCGCCAAAGTAATCTAGGGCTTTGACGATGCGGGAGCGATCGCAATTGAGTTTCCGTTGAGCTTCTTCCAGGTCGATCGAAAACCAGATCTTTTTCTTTTTGCTGCACGACAACAGTCCACGAATGAATGTCTGACGTTCTCCGTCGAAGTATCCGATCAGTTCCTGTCCCGTGATGTTGGGCTTGAAGGAGTAGCTGTCATATCGCGGCGAGGTTGATTCGAGGTAGCCGTCAAGTTCCAGGTAAGTCATCAGTGTCTTGAGGACAATCGCGCGAATGTCGCAGCGGTTTCCCAACTTTATCGGGCTGATGAAAAACTCGTCCGGCTGCTGTGAAATTTCGTTAACAAGAGATTCCACCGAAGGCAACGACGGCGTGTCGCCGAAAACGAAATTCTCCAATGTGATTCGATCTTCCGGGACAAAAATCATTTCGCAGCGGGAAACCTCCCCGTCCCTCCCGGCTCGCCCGATCTCCTGAGAGTAACTTTCGATCGACTTTGGCGGATTGTAGTGGTACACGTAGCGGATGTCCGATTTATCGATGCCCATCCCAAAGGCAATCGTGGCGACGACGATTCGGTTGTCGCCGTGCATGAACCATTCCTGAATTTCGCTGCGGACTTCGGCGGTCATCCCCGCGTGGTAGCCTCGTGCTTCCAGGCCGCTGGCTTGGAGTTGTTCGGCGACGCGTTCGGCCGTTTTCTGCAGCGTGACGTAGATGATCGTCGCGCCCGCTGGTGAATTTTGCAGTTTGTCCAGCAGCAGTCGGTCGCGTGATTCGGCGGTGGCGATTTGCGAGCGGATGTGCAGGTTGGGTCGGTAAAACTCAGTGCAAATCGCGTCGTCCTGGGCGATGTCAAAGGTCCCACGGATGTCGGATTGGACTTCGAGGGTGGCCGTTGCGGTCACGCAGAGGATTCGCTGCACGTTCAACTGATCAGTGATGCGGGCAAGTTTCAGATAGTCGGGGCGAAAGTTGTGACCCCATTGGCTGATGCAGTGAGCTTCGTCGATCGCGAACAATGAAATCTTCACGCCTTCCAGGACACTGCGGAACCGCTCGTTGAAGAACCGTTCCGGAGCGACGTACAGCAGTTTGGCTTTCCCGCTACGGATGTTGTTGACCGCTTCGCGGTACTCGTCCAGCGCGAGGCTGGAATCAAGCCTCACCGCGCAGACGCCTCTGGCCAGGAGTTGATCGATCTGGTCTTTCATCAGCGCGATCAGCGGCGAGACGATGACGGTCAGTCCATCGAACATCAGCGCCGGCAGTTGGTAGCAGAGCGACTTGCCGCCGCCGGTCGGGAACACTGCCAGGACGGACTTTCCCGCCAGCAGTCGTTCGATGACTTCGGCCTGCCCTGTTTTGAATTCCGACCAGCCAAAGTATTTTTCCAGTGCCGCTTGTGCGTTGTTGGTCGTGATGGTCATGGTTCCCCCTGCGATTCGTGTTCCAGACGATTTCATTCTATCGTATCTGGCGCTGGAATGCGTCGGCACAGCCTGGCGGTCCAAAGTGTTAATTTGCCAGGGCGTGTTCCAGGTCCAGGAGAAAATCTTTGACGTCGCTCGCTACCGACTCGCTGGTGTTGAGGATCAGGATGCCGCCAAGGCAGGCAATTTCCCCTTCACCGCTACCGGTGCGGAGCCAACTGTCAGGCTCGATGATGTTGGTGATCGTGTGCGTCAGCAACAATTCGGCAGTCAGGATTTCGGTTGGTTCTTCGTTATCCGGTTTGCCTGTTTTTTTGTTGGCTGGCGCAAGCCTCTGAGCCAGAGGTGGCTGAGCCGCAATGTTGAAAACGCCCCCGCCACCACCGCGAACGGATTTGCCCGAAAGCCCAATTCCGAATTCAGTTCGCGAGAAAGGTTGCCCTATTCTCGATTTCTCATTTTCGCTGATGAGTCCGAGAACGTTGCCAACATCGATCAAATGGCGGCTTTGGAAGTAAGGGCTGCACTCGTCGTCCAAGGAAATGATTTTCAACACGCCGTGCTGTACGATGTAAGTTGCATTGTAGGGGTCAAGGCTCAGTCGGATCGCGTTGGACAGTTGCATCTGATTCAGGTTGGAAGAGAAAAGTGTTTCCTTGTCGAAGTCACCTTCAAGTGCCCGGTCCACCAGGACGTTGCATTGAAGTTCTTCGGAAAGGAAATCGATGACTCTGCCGATGTCGGCTTGATGGAACTGAAAGTCAACTTTCTTTTGCAGCAGCTTTCTGATGTTTGCGTTTGCCTTGCTGGTTACCGATTGATCCCGCAGTGCAAGCTCGGCGGAGGAAGAATCGGATGAGAAGGCATTGCGTATTCCGTTTCCTGGCGGGTTTGGCCAAAGAAACATGGCAACAAGGCAAACCACACCGACTGCGGCAAATGTCATTTTTCCGGTATTCATCATCCACCTCTTTCTGTTCTGATTTAAAACGTTTCGTAGATTGGTCGCAACCACATCGGCGTCGCCAAACTCCTCGATCGCCAAGACCACTGCGCTTGGTTCGTCCACACCGGATTCGACAAGTTCTGCAACCGCCAATTCAAAATGGTCCTGAAGTTCTTCGCAAAGCTCTCGAGATCGAGCCTCGCCCAACTGCAATTGGTCTTTGACGAGAGTCAACCAGTTTTCAAATTCTTGATGGGTCAACATGGGGTACCTCAAGTTGTTTTTTTGTTCAGGCGAATTTGCTTTTTCGCGCTCGCCACGGGTTCAAACCAGCCTTGCATCAGTTGAGCCATGCATTCGGCGTACTGGTTCCACTGACTGGCGCGTTGGGCGAGCCTTTTTTTTCCCGCTGCGGTGAGCGAATACCATTTTCGCTTCCGACCGCTTGAATCGTCCCAGCGGCTGCGGATCAGTTTGTCGCCTTCCAGGCGATGGAGCAGCGGATACATCGTGCCCGCTCCCATGGTGACTTTGCCTTCGGTGGCTTCGCGGATTTGTTTCTGGATCAGGTAGCCGTATTGATCTTCCTGGTCAAGGATAGCCAGTACCATCAGGTCCAAGCTGCCTCGAAGCAGGTCGCTTTCGAATTTGTCAGTTTTTTTGGCCATTTTGTTCGCGGGTTGTTGTGTTGACAGGGCGATGCTTTTGCGGCGTTACGTCGCTACTTTTTGGGAAAGAAGCCGGTTGGCGATGGGTTTCATTGCTGCCATTCGATTAACTATCGTGGATCGATGTATCGTATGGCGATATATTATCGACCCGGACACAGCAAGTCAATAGATTGCAACGAAAAAGATTGCCGGTGAACGCGGGTCTGCGTTTGGGTGACGCGGAATACACGGGAAAACGTTAGTTTTCGTGAGGGTCTGGAGAGTGGTTGGTAGCCCAGATCACGGCCGCGTGAACGACGAGAACGCCGGTTCTTATTGTTCCGACGATGGGTCTAAAACCCTCGCGTTCAGGTGAAACGTTCAGGAGGGTGTAGGGCCGGTTCCACCGGCCAGCTTTACTGTTCTGCGTCGGTGATCGCATCCGGCCGTTATCGAAGCAAGAGTGGCCGGTAGGAACCGGCCCTACGACAGGAGAGTGGTTGGTAGCCAGGTTCACGGCCGCGTGAGCGACGAGAACGCCGGTTCTCATTTCCGCGCCGGTTCTTATTGTTCCGACGATGGGTCTAAAACCCTCGCGTTCAGGCGAAACGTTCAGGAGGGTGTAGGGCCGGTTCCACCGGCCAGCTTTACTGTTCTGCGTCGGTGATCGCCTTCGGCCGTTATCGAAGCAAGAATGGCCGGTAGGAACCGGCCCTACGACTGTTCTGCGTCGGTGATCGCCTCCGCCCGTTATCGAAGCAAAAATGGCCGGTAGGAACCGGCCCTACGACAGGAGAGTGGCCGGTAGGAACCGGCCCGACGACAGGTGGTTTTCGCGATTCATAGACCGGCCGGCGACTTCGGTCGGGAGACCGATTTAATGAACCTACAGGCTTCTAGCCGGTAGTCCGCGCTCAGTTTCGCGTTTCAAAGTCGCACACTTCACACTTTCAACCGCGGAGCGGTGGCAGCTTGTAGCCGTGAGTGGTTTTGCGAATAGACGCGCCCACGCTGACGTATGGGACTACAACCCGTCGCCTCTTCGTGGCTGGTGATGCAACTTCAAAACGTGTGAGCGAGGAGAACACAGGTTTTTCCTTGCTGACGCCTCGGGTTACCAGGAAAACTCGGGACATGGCTCACTGGTGCGTCACAAGCTCGCCTATTTGTGGCGGGTGATGCGGTGAAATTCGTCCTGGCCGATTCCATAGCTTTCGCTGGCGATTGAATATTCGTCACTGAACCATGATTCGATTCGCTGCGATTGTTCCACGTCGAAGTCGCGGTCGGTCGAGAGCGTGCGACCGGAAACGGCGTTGCGGATTTCGAAGTCTTCCACGACAAGATTGCCGTCTTTGAAGACGTATCGCGGGACGGAGAACATTTTCTCGTAGTTGTCATCGGGCGAGTAGACCGTGATGTCGGCATCGGCGCCGGGGCCAAGGTGGCCTTTCTGTTTCAGCCCCAATAACTTCGCCGGTCCGGCCCGCGTGATGATCGCGATCTCGGAAAGCGAGTACTCGCGCGTGATGTCTTTGAGTTCGCTGTGCTGGAGGACTTTTGGATTGACCTGTTCCAGCATCTTGTTGCGATGCTCGTGGTCCATCAACAGGCGAATGATCTGCGGATAAGCCAGAAAGCTGCCGCCGTTGGGATGGTCGGTGCTCATCACGACTTGCCACGGATTGGTAACCGACAGATACCACTCTAGGCCGATCGCCCACTGCAGGGCGTGAACAAAGTTTTTATTTTTGTATTCGATCGGAGACACGCCGCAACCAGATTCAAGTTCCGCGTCGGCGCTGAACCACTTCTTGCCACCGATCTGCTGCAGGAAGTAACCCAGCGGAGCGTCACCGGTCATGCTGAAGGTCTCGCCGAACATCACCTGTCCGACGTCGACCGAGATCGAAGGATTTTCGTTGACGAATTTTGCCAGGGGAGCGACTTTGGAACAAAGCGTTGTTTCTTCTTCGTTGCCGCCACCGTAGCTATGAAATTGAATGTGCGTGAGGTGCGCTTTGAGCCCCGAAAGGCTTTGCATCGTGTCGAGCGTCGTTGTCCAGTTGCCAGGAATGCCAAGATTGTTGCAGTGAATGTGGACCGGATGGGGAAGGTTCAGGTTGTTGGCCGCGCGAGTTATCGATTGCAGAATTTGCCGTGGCGTTGTGTCGAACCCATTGATTTTCTGATCAAGGTCACGGGCGTTACCATCGCGGGATTGCTTCCACATTTCCACGCCGCCGGGATTCACGACCTTCGGTGCGTAGGAACCGACTTTGTTCAACAGCCACGCGAGAAAGGTTTCCATGCCCTGCAGATCGCCCTCGGCCGCGCAGCGAAGCGCGTAATGGTTGTTGCCAACAAGAGTAAAAAAGCCGGTATCCACGCCGGGCACCATGTCGAAATCGTGATGGACGTGGCGCGCGGCCAGTGGCGAGATCGCGGCATCGAAGCAGGTCGTGTAACCTAGGCCGGTGTACTTGTAGCCGGTGGTGAACAGGGACGGCACCGCGCCGGCATGACCGCTGTGCAGTAACTGGCGGTTGACTTCGCGGCATCGCTCGATGGCTTTGCGGTTCAGGTGCGGAGCCATCAACCTGGCCGCGTTGACTTTGGAGCCCGCGATGTGACAGTGCATGTCGATCGCCCCGGCCATCACGACGTTGCCGGAAACATCAATCGCGTTGACGCCTTTTTCGGTGCGATCGGAATCTGAAGGAGCTTCGATGACTTTGCCGTCAAGCACCCACAGGTCACCTTGCTGGTCGAGATTCCGAGCCGGATCAATGATGCGACCGCCTTTGAGGCAGAGGTAGGTCACTGAGAATTCTTTCTGAAGCTGAGCCGACTGTTCTTGCTTGAGTGCGGCGTCGATGTCCTAACGTGGCTTGCGAGGTCGCCACTTGCGTTTCTTCTTTTTCGGCGATTCGATAGCCGGAGCTTCATCGCCAAGCAGCGTTTTGATCGATTCGTCGTTCTCGAATCGAGCCTCCACACCGTCGAGAACTTCGTCCAGTTTCTGATAGTTCTCCGCGATGCGATCAAGCCGCTTTTGGATTTCGGGCGAGTCCGCAGTTGCGGTCGATGAATCGATCTCAATGCGGACGCGACGAAGCTTCTTTTCGGTAAAAAACGCCATACCGCTATTTTCCTTACTGCTTGCCAGATGACAAGGCACAAAAGGTCCGGCTGCGAATCGACACTGTCTGCTGGCAAAGTTTGCCTGCTTGTTGCAAACGGTGAATGCCCCGGAAAAATTGGGTGGCTTGATCGTCACCGGGCAGCAGTTTTCGACGATCTCCCAGCAGCGGGGTATGATTTGGGGTGCGTTACGTCAACGGAAAGATGTCGATTTGCGACCGAATTATGGGCCTCTATCGAAGGACAATTGGAATCGTCGTGCCTGTCCCGGGGACAAGGGCATGGATACCGGCACTGTGCATGTTCGCTGCCGTTGTTTTGCTTGCTCCCTCTGGCGTCCGGGGGCAGGACCAAAGCGACCTGTTTGTGGACCCACCTGCTTACCTGAAAGTTTCCACGTTGGGCAAGTTGCTCAAGCCACGAGTCGCGCGGCAAAGCGGCGATGGCTTGGAGTCGATCGTCGGCGAACAGACAGAAGTTCCTTCCGTCAACAGTCCGCAGGATGACGTTTACGAACCGTTGCCTTCGATTCCAGCCGATGCCGAATACGGACCGGTGGGTGGATTTTCAGGCCGGTCAGGTCAGGAACGCGGGACCGGCAGCGGCGCTGGGATTGGCGAAGTAGGATCCAGCCTTGAACTTCCCAACACATACCGTGGCGATGTTTTCTTCCCCAAAGGGACGTTTGACAACGATTCGCAAGGAGCGTCCAGCCGTCGGCAACCACGTTCGATCGTCCAGCGCAATCCGGCGTCACTGAGCGAGCCATTTATCGGTCGCGACAAACTAATCGATATTGAACGTGCCAGTGGCGAGGCCAGCGGGCGAGAGATCATTCGTGAACGCTACCAAGACGGCAGCGTGAAGATTGTTCGCAGTGTCGCTCAGGACGAAGCCGGGAACTATTTCAACGACGGTGGCTACATTCTTTACGATCGCTCGCAGACACCGATTGCGGCCGGTTCGTTCTCACAGGGTAAGCTCGACGGGGAATGGCAGCGAATCTACAAGGTTGGTTCTGGCGGTCTGTTCAGCCAATCGCCTTACAATCTGTTCAGTGGTCCTTACAAATCGACGGCCACATTTCGACAGGGAAAGCTGGAAGGCACCTGGCAGTTGACGGATCGGGAAGGCCGCTTGATGGCGACGATCAATTACGCGGCGGGTGTTCGTCAGGGCCCTGCGGTGTGGAACTTTCCTTCGGGCCGAAAGATGCAGCAGGCGCGATTTGAAGGCGGTCTGCCTGATGGTTTCGTGCAGCGGTGGGATCGCCAGGGCAAACTTCAGTCGCGTCAGGAATTTGTGGATGGGCGGCGCGTGATTCGTCAGCGTTCAACGTTTCCCAACCAGACGATCGCCAGCGAAACGACCTTTTTGGGCAAGCGAATCGAAGTCATGGGTCGCGACAACTGGTGGGCGGCCAAGCCAGCGGTGTTTGAAGAGTCAGGTGAAAAAGTGCAGCACGGTTTGGTGCGTGAGTGGTATCCCAACCGGCAACCGAAACTTTCCGGGCAGTTCAACAATGGGCAAAGAGAAGGCGTGTTCACCTGGTGGCATGAAAACGGAAACCGCAAAGCCGAAGGAAAATTTGAGAACGGCCAACGGGTTGGCGTCTGGCGATATTGGTATGCATCGGGCATGAAGCGAAGTGATGGCTCGTTCGTTGAAGATCAGCCCAAGGGCATCTGGCGGTCCTGGGACCAAAGCGGCAAGCTGACGAGTGAGAAGGACGTGGAGGTCCAACCGGAGCCCGTTCAAACCATCGAGCCTCCGACTGAGAAGGACGCCGGCAACGCCCAACCCGAAAACGGTGGTAACGGCGAAGGTAAAAACGATGATCCTGTGATCGATACCGATGTTTGGAATTTTGGCGAAAAGAGCCCGGCATCGGTGATTGACACCCGGGCAGATGCGCTGGAATTGCCAGCGATCGGAGAGGGGCCTGATCAGGCTGATGGGACCGACGGGTTCAACATAGAACTTGAGAATGTCGAAGGTGAGCGTGTGCCTCGCGACCCCGGTTCGTTGTTTGGCGGCCGTTAATCTTGCCAAAGCAGTAGGCACCAAAGTAGTAGGCACACTCCGTGTGCCGTTGTTCCGCAAAGCACTCCGTGTGCCGTTGTTCCGCAAAGCAGTCCGTGTGCCGTTGTTCCGCAAAGCAGTCCGCTGGCAATGGTCCGCAAAGCAATAAGCACACTCCGTGTGCCGTCACCAAATCACGCACCAGCAACCCGCCCGCCCCTCAGGGCCCTCAGGGCTGGATGTTAAACCGTGGCTTGCGGCTTGCAATCAGCTCCGACTCGTAGGCTCGACGGACCATCGTTCGGGAAGCTTTAGATTCCGGATCAAAGTCATGGACTTCCACCGTGATGTCTCCCGATGCATTGGACTTCAAGTAGCCGGCCAGCGAGGCGTTGTGAGATTCGTCCAGGTGTTCCTGAAGTCGAGCCCTGAGATTCTCTGTCTGTCCGATGTACAGGTAACCCGTCGCGTCGCGAAAGATGTAGATTCCCGGGTGCTCGTCAAGCAGCATGGGTGAGGTTTTCAGGTCCGCGAGCGAGTGTTCGGAAATCTTTCGACCCCAATCGGCAATCCGTGAGATCAACTCGGGGCGAAGCTTGCGGGCCTTGCGTAATTGAAACGCGGCTTTGCGAACGGCATAGGCCTGGCTGCTGGGCGCGATTTTGGCCGCTGCGTCGTCGAACTGTTTTCGCAAATCTTTCTGGCACATGAGGCGATCGATCGAGCACTGATGTTGGTCTTGCAAAGAGCGAGCAACGATTTCCGCGACGTGGCGAACGGACGTGGTATCGATTTGGGATCGTTTGGTAGACTTGATTTTGAGTTTGCCAGCTTTCCGCAGGTTCATCAAAGTCCAGTTAAGTCTCTCGTCTTTGATCTGGTCTGCGTTCGGGATCGACGCCGCTGCGGCGAGCTTTTTTCGGCACGCCTCGATGAAGGCAGCGTTGAGTTTCGTTTGCAGGATGACTTCGTCAATGCTCCAGCCATCGTGGGTGGCGGCAAACGCATCGATCACGATCGTTTTGAGCTGCGCCGTTTCGCGGCGAGTGCTTTGTTTGCGATCGGTTTTCGGCTGGCCGAATATCGCTGCCGGTGTTGCCAGGCAAAACAGACTGACCACCGCGCACACGAACCATCGCCGCGCCAATCCCGATTCGTCGGCGTTGCCTTGTGTGAATATGATTCGTTTTGATGTCGATCGCATGCAGAAATTATAGAGCAATTGATCCATGCCAGGGTGCAAAAAGCTGGGCGCGGCTACGATCAAAGAGCGGTTGGCCGAGCGTCGGCCAGTCGTTGTGTTGTGCTCAACAGTGCCAAAGGCGTTTCCTTTGAGTACTTTCAGCACCTGCTCAACCTCGACGCCGTTTTCGTCGTTGTCGGGAATTAGAATCTTCCATGGTTGTGGCCTGAAGATGTTTTAAAGCCTCTTTCTGGCGGTCCGATATCGGAGAGCCAGATTGTTTCGACCAGCGACACGAAGGTGACTTTTATGGCGCGAGCCGGCGAGGTTGCTGGCGGCAGCAGGAAGCAGATTCCGTTCACGTTGTCGCAAGTTGAGTTTGTACGTCGTTTGAGTTTACACGTGTTGCCCTCGGGCTATACACGGACTGGTCGCTTTGGCGGTTGGGCTAACACAAATCGCGAGCAGTATCTGGAGCCGTTCGCCAGGCTGCTTGATGCGGCCGATGCTCCGTTATCCGAGCCACCGAGTTCGAGTTCGGACCTTTGGAAGATTCAACGGTTGATCAGGCCGATCAGACCGATTGTTCGGTGGGAAGGCTTTGCAAGGTCTGCGGTTGTTCATTGATTCCGCATAGGATGGCGCCCAAGCCAAGTTGGGCGTCGGTCATGAATTCAAAGCATCATCCCAGTTGGTACCAGCGTCAGTGACGGCACAAGCTGCTTGCTTCTTGCAAGTTACCACCAAAAGCTGGAATCCGCCTCACAAATCCGTTACCATCCAGTGTGACCCGGTCGCAGCGCGCGACGAAGTTCAACGCACGATCTATCGGTGTGTACCAATACAAATTCAGATTGCGATGCCGTCTCAGTGACACACCAATAGATCGCAATTCGTTTATCGGTATTACGCAGATCAAATCCCCATTAACCCGGATTATTCACGAGGCGTGGACGTGACTTTCAGTTCAGCCAATGGACGCCGTGTCAGTCCGGGTAAAATCGCTTACCTGCGCTTCATCGGCGAGGTGAACCGAAATTTCCGAGGCGAACCCGGTGTCACGTTAGCTTTTGTGTGGTTCAGCCCGATCTACGCCCGTCGTCGTGAATAATCCGGGATTAAACATGATTCCAGATTTCGCAGCGATGGCTACCTCCCTGACGGCTTGCATGTTACCACCGAAGCAGAGGTCGTTTCACGGTTTGGGAAGTCAACTCGACAACGTCAACGTTTAGCAATGAGACTTAGCCGCTGGTTGATGCTTGCGCGAAGTGTCAACGCAAAACGATTCTTCGTCGATGGCAGCTTCGTGACATCGAAGCAAGAACCTGACGACGTTGATGCGGTTATTTGGCTGCCTGACGACTTTTCTGATCGGTTGCGCATTAGCGATGTTGAAGCATTGGAATTGGAATCAATGCTTGTAACCCGACGTCCTGAAGAACTATTTGCGGCGGAAGATGGACTCGACTGGGGCGAATGGCTAGAATTCTTTAGCCGGACACGTGAAGCCGACGGACGCCGAAAAGGAATTGTGGAGATCGAATTGTGATTACCAACGCAGCAGAATATGAGAAGGCTGAAACAGAACTCCGGGATCTTGAGCATCGCTTGGACATTCTACAGCGTGACCACGCAATGGGCGAAAAGGGGTTCACAAAAGCTGGCATTCGAAAACTAATCGCTCGGCTACACGAAGAGCTGGCTGTGTTCGAAGGTAGTGCCGAAGCCAATTTGCCATCTTCAACGTGAGCCGGGAACGACCGAAACAAACAAATTAGAATTTAACATCGCATAGTGAGGGACGAACGTAGCCGATGTTCAAGTTCTCTGTTCAAGAAGGCCGTGAGTTGGCTTAGGGTTTTGCTTCTGTGCTGGTGGTCGTTCCGTGTTTCCAGCGAGGCGTCCGCACAGGATGACGCCAAGGCAAGTTGGGCGACGGTCATGAATTCAAAGCATCGTCCCAGTTGGTACCAGCGTCATTGACGGTACAAGCTGCCACGGCAAACTGGAATCCGCCTCACAAATCCGTTGCCATCTTACGCATCTCGCGTGACCCGGTCGCGGCGCGACAAAGTTCAACGCACGATCTATCGGTGTGCGCCAAAACAAACTCCAGATTGCGATACCGTCTCAGTGACACACCGATAGATCGCAATTCGTTTTTTTATTTCGCCTATTCCCCCAGCCCGATGGATCTGTTGCCCGAATTTGGGAGCGAGTTATAATCCCGGATTATTCACGACGACGGGCGTTAATTCTACGTCTGACCAACAGGAGCAAGAGAAAAGCTGAACTTCAACAAGAAATGTAAATCATCCGGTAGATGAAAACCACAGCGATCGTTTCATCGCGTCAGAGACGCGGATTACTGTCTCAACTGATTCTGACGCCCACGCCTCGTGAATAATCCGGGATAATAAGTAGCAAGGATAAAAATCATGACTGAATCACTACAAAACGCATTTTCGCTCGCCTCCCGACTTCCCGCGACGGACCAAGACGCCTTCGCGGCGTGGCTTGTCGCGGAACTTGAATCAGACAAGCGATGGAACGGGATGTTCGCTAAGTCCCAAGGTATGCTTGCCGAGCTATCACGTGAAGCGCTCGCCGAGCACTCCCGCAAAGAAACCAAGGATTGGAAAACGAACTAACGGATGATATCCAAAACCACACGGAAGTTTCGCCAACTACTCGCAGGGCTTCCTTCCGACGTTCGGGACAGCGCCAACAATGCCTATCTGCTCTTTTCTCAGGACCCGAGCCATCCTAGCCTTCGGTTCAAAAAGGTACATGAGACTGAGCCTGTATTCTCGGCCCGTGTGACGGTTGATTATCGGGCCGTTGGAGTCTGCACTGAAGGCACCATCGTTTGGTTTTGGATTGGTAAACACTCCGACTACGACAAATTACTCAAAAACCTATAGTCCGACGAAACAAATAAGCGACGGTCTTGAATTAACCCGGATTATTCACGACGACGGGCGTTGGTTCTACGTCTGGCCAACAGGAGCAAGGGAAAAGCTGAATTTCAACAAGAAATGTGAATCATCCAGTAGATGAAAACCACAGCGATCGTTTGATCGCATCAGAGTCGCGGACCACTGTCTCAACTGATTCTGACGCCCACGCCTCGTGAATAATCCGGGATTAAGTCACTCGGAAAAAAGTATTTTCCGCGTTCCATCCGATGCTCGATGGGGGCCAGCCCCCAAACCCCCGGAATTTTCTAGGCATGGCTCGGGTGCTCAATGGCTGTTGAAGATCGTTCAGCGCAGCATAAAAATGGTCGTGTCTGATGAAACATAAAGAAGCTCTGTGGAACACAACTTCTGGAGGGATAGCCAGACCGACGGTGCGTCAATGACTCATCAAAATGAAGCGCCTACAGTTTTTTCTGTAGTCGCTTTTATTGGCCGAGGGGTGTAATCTCGCTGAGGCGCAAGTTTGCGGGGGTTTTGAGGGGAAAAGTTGAGGTATTCGGTTTAAGTTCGGTTCAGTCGTGTGTTAACAGCTTTGTTTTCAGTGCATGCTTGGACGATCTTTGGTATCGAAAGTGCCGAGAAGTACCACCGCGGAAACGCTAGCGTCAGGCTGTTTTTCACGTCGTTTGGTGTTTCGCACGCCTATTCTTACC
>CALFWR010000093.1 GCA_937928555.1 uncultured Pirellulaceae bacterium | reverse complement strand
TGGGCGTCAGAATCAATTCCGACCGTGATCCACGACTCAGATACGATGAAACGATCGCTGTGGTTTTCATCTACCGGATAATTTACATTTCTTGTTGAATTTCAGCTTTTCCCTTGCTCCTGTTGGCCAGACGTAGAATTAACGCCCGTCGTCGTGAATAATCCGGGTTGAGCCACGCCCAGCGAAAGCCGAACGACATCGTCGCCGAATCGATTCAACCCGTTGAAGAAACTCGGAATAAAAAACTGGTGACGCCGCGCCAGAATATTCCGTATCGAGTTACGAGTTATCGATCCGGTTCTAGTTTGCAAGCGTCAATTGTGCTCAGAACCCCTCACGAAACCATCTTCCGTTTCGCGAAAACCCTGTTTTTGTCCCGGATTATTCACGAGGCGTGGGCGTCAGAATCAGTTGAGACAGTGATCCGCGACGCTGATGCGATGAAACGATCGCTGTGGTTTTCATCTACCGGATGATTCACATTTCTTGTTGAAATTCAGTTTTTCCTTACTCCTGTTGGCCAGACGTAGAATCAACGCCCGTCGTCGTGAATAATCCGGGATTGTATTACCCCGGATTATTCACGAGGCGTGGGCGTGGCTTTCAGTTCAGCCAATGAACACCGTATCAGTCCGAAAAAAGTCCTATTTTGGAACTCATCAGCAAGGTGAACCGAATTCCCGGAGGCATCCAGCTTTGGGGTACGGCAGGCGAGAGTTAACCGCAATCAACGCCCGTCGTCGTGAATAATCCGGGATTACAGCAGCCCTATTTTTCAGAAAAGATTTTTGAAAAGACAGCGTGGATCGTCGCTCTGACTTGCCCGCGAGTCTGATCGACTTCTGCAACCAGAGCCCCGCGGCTTGGATAGCTCATCAACAACGCCAAAGTTTCCAACTGCCGATGATCGGTCGGCAGGTCGTGCCGGGCGCTGGTGTTCATCAGCCGCAACCGGGATTCCACGGTGCGGAGAAATTTGTAACGCGAACGCAGAAATTTGGCCAACTCGGCCTCCAGCAAACTGGCTTTCTCGAGTTGGTCGATGGCCGCGAGAGTGCCAGGCACGAGGACACTCGGGTGCTCATGGGCGGCTTTCATGCGTAACATCTGGACCAGGAACTCGATGTCCACCGTCCCGCCGATGCCTCGTTTAATATTCTCTTGACGGGCGTCTTTTTGCACCGCCAATCGCATGTCCCAGATTTCTTCGGCCATCGCGGGGGTGAACGGTTTCGCCAGAACGCTGCGGACAAAGCTCATCACCTGTTGTCCAAGGATTGCATTGCCGGCGACCGGGCGGGCTTTGCATAACGCCTGGCGTTCCCAAAGCCTTGCCGGACCGGATTCAAAGTAGCGAGCGAACTCTTCAAAGCTCACCGCCAGCGAACCGCTGGAACCGAGAGGTCTGAGCCGACTGTCGATTTCGTACAGACGTAGCCGGGACGTTTGTGAACCAACGCGATTGGTGATCGCGGCGGCGAGTGCGATAAAAAACGAACGTGGCGATGGCTCGCCCAATGCGGCGGTGAATTCGCCGTCACTATTGTAGATAAACACAACGTCGAGGTCGCTGTGATAGTTGGGCTCGCGGCCGCCAAGCTTCCCCATGCCCAAAACCAAAAACGGGACGGTCGCAAAGTCGAAACCAAACGGAGCACCGCGGTGCTTTTGCCAGACCTGATGAAACTCGTGTTCCAGAATAACACTCAGGCACACGTCGGCGACGTCGGCGAGCGTGCGATGGGTTTCAACAATGGTGTCCTTGCCCAAAATGTCGCGGACTCCGATCCGCATGTGTTGTGTGTTTTTGAAGCTCGCAAGCGACAGGTCAATACGATCGACGCCGCGCGTGAGTTCTTCGATGTTGCTTTGCAGGGACTTCAGGTCGGGCAGCGATTCGAGCAACAACGCATCAAGAAGTTCATCAATCATGCCCGGGTTGGAGCGAAGAATCTCCGCGAGGTATTCCGAGGAAGCACACAGCCGCACGTAGAGTTCCAGCGTTTCCGGGCTGGTGCTGAACAGCTCCCAGAGCACGCCGCGGGCACCCAGCGAATCGCTGACCGATATCAGTGACGTTAACGTGCGGTTGGGGTCAGGAGTTTGGGAGATCTTTTGCAAAAGCGGCTGGGCGATCGACGCAAAGAAATGCTTGCAGCGCCTCGAGGAGATGAATCGGGACTTCTCTGCCGAGAGCTCCATCAGTAGCGGAAACTGGCGAACCGGGTCGGTGAAGCCCCATCGCTTCATCACCGATTCGACCTGGTTCGGATCGGGATCGGGATCCAGCACAAGTTCAGCTTCTTCGGAAACATCCGATTCGGATTCGGAACCGGAAAGAACCTTGCTGGCCCCCAGAGAACCATGGAGCAGGTGGCCAAGGATCGCCCGATTCTGGTCGGTGACATCCCGTAATTTGCGGCGAAAGGCTTCCAGCGTCAGCCGCGCATCGGCGTGGTCAAAGCCCATTCTGCGGGCGACGCAAACCAGATCGCTCTGGTTTTCAGGCAGGTGATGCGTCTGCTGGTTGTCCATCATCTGTAGTCGATGCTCCAGAGTCCGCAGCCAGCGATAGTTCGCCGAAAGCAGGATGGCTTCGTCGTCGGTCAGACAGCGGGCCCGTTCGAGGTGGCCGATGGCCATCAACGTGTTGGGCGAACGCAAGCTTTCAATTTCGCTGCCGTTAAGCAACTGCATGAACTGAATCACGAACTCGACGTCGCGGATTCCTCCGTATCCCGTTTTGATATTCGTCCGATCTTCGCCGCCAAGCTGCGCGCGGCGTTCGATTTTGCGCTTGAGTTGCTTGATTCCGATGATGTCCGATCGACCGAGCACCCGGCCAAAGATCCAGGGCTGAAGTTTGGCGAGAAATTCTTCGGCCAGTGAAAGGTCGCCCGCGACAGGGCGCGCTTTTATCAGTGCCTGCCGCTCCCATGTTCTTCCCTGGAGGTCGTAGTACTGCTGCATCGAACGAAGCGACTGGCAGACGGGGCCGGCTTTGCCATTGGGCCGCAATCGCAAGTCGATTCGCCAGGTGCTACCGTCGGGGGTCGGTTCACCAACAAGCCGCATGATGTCGCGCGTGAGTCGGCCGAAGTATTCCTGATTGGAACCAACCGCGCCGCCCTGAATCGAACCGGCGTGTTCGAACATCGCGACCAGATCAATGTCGCTTGAGTAGTTCAGTTCATCGCCGCCGAGTTTCCCCATCGCGAGGATGGCGTAGCGGCAATCGTGGTCAGGTTGCGAGTAGGGTTTGCCGATTTTCTTGTCCAGGCGATCGCGGCACCATTGCGTCGCAGCGGAAAGAACGGCGGTCGCGAGCGTGGAAAGCTGCTTGGCAACGACGTCCACATGGTGGCCAAGGACAAGGTCTCCCCAGGCGATACGAAGCAGGTGCCGCTGGTAAAAGGAACGTACGCTGCGCTGCGCGGACGTGAATTCGTTTTTCGATTTTAGCTCGCTGTCGACAAATCCAATCAGTTGCGATTCGCTTGGCGTCCAGGTGTCATTTTCGAGAAGAAAGTCCAGGTTGCCCGGATGTCGGAGCAGGTCGGCGAAGTGGCGACTGTGGGACAGAAGCCGCAACAGTCCGGAGAAGTGGGCTTCGTCTTTGGCCAGCACGATCAGCTTGTCCGCGATTTCCTGCGACGAGCTGGCAATCTTTTCGAGGCCATTAAGCGTCAGGTCGGGGTCGGGAAGGACGGGCAGCAACTGCGTCAAACGATCGGCAACAGAAGGCCCATTCCTACCAAGGTTCACCAGCGACTGCAGGTTGCCGGTGGCCAGTTGGCGGTTGGTGAAGCGACACCGGTCGAGCCACTCGCCAATTGCCGTGGGCTCGTTGAGAAGTTTTCTGTAGTCGGAACCCATGTCGAGTCCACCCGGGGTCACGTCTGTCGCAAGCGAAGCAGGATAACATCTGGAAGGCCTTTTTGGGGCAGCGTTTTCGTCTATCTGGACACAGACCGGATCAAGGACGCCTTAATTTTCCTTATCGGGAAACCAAACCACTCCACAAAGGCTTCGACAAAAAATTCCTGCAAGCGCTGGTAGTCGATGACCGCTGGCAGAGGGTTTAGGCGAGCGGCAGATCGTGCAATCCGATCTTCAGATCAAAGACCCCGTTTCCAATCGGGAAACGTTTGCCGTCAGGCGTGACGATGGGACCGATCGACGTGGGGACGGGGTCTTCTGTGTGAAACGAAGGACGCACCTTCAACTTCTGGTCGACATCGCCTGAGAGCTCAAATTCGGAGACTTTGAATTGGCTGTCAATGATCGCTCTTGCCCAGTTGTAGTTGCGAACAACGACGGAGTTGATCGCAGCAACATGTATCAACCCGGATTATTCACGACGACGGGCGTTGATCGGGTTGAACCATACAAAAGCCAACGTGACACCGAGTTCGCTTCGGAAATACCGGTTCACCTCGCCATGATGTGGACCAAAGCGATTTTACCCGGACTGAGACGACGTTCATTGGCTGAACTGAAAATCACGCCCACGCCTCGTGAATAATCCGGGATCAATGACGGACGTCCTGCATCGTTTGATATCGCAGCGGCGGCGGGTTGAATCTCGCAAGTGGGTATCGCTTCGGATTCGTCCGCATCGATGTCCGGGATGGAGTCGTCTTGGTCGAACATTGAAGAACCTGCTGCTGTTCAACGAACCAAAGAGGATGCCCGATCCATTTCCTACAGTCCGCGCTTGTATCGCTTGCGCGGCTTTTTGGCGACGGTGGCTTTTCTGGGGAACAGCTCGTCACGGCGCTCGTCGACTTCGTCCTGCATCGGGTCTTTGTCCAGCTCGCGATTGATCGTCTGCTCGATGCGGGTTAGCTCGTCGCCCTGGTCGGGTTTGACGAATGAAAACGCGACGCCCGTTTTGCCCATGCGACCGGTGCGGCCAACGCGGTGCACGTAGTCTTCGCTTAGTTCGGGAATGTCGAAGTTAACGATGTGCGAAATGTTGGTGATGTCAATTCCGCGACCGACCACATCTGTCGCGACCAAGAACCGAACGTCACCGCTGCGAAAGTTCTTCATCATCCGGTCGCGAGCCGATTGGTTCATGTCGCCGTGAATCGTGCCGACGGCATTGAAGTCCGTTTCCTTGAGCAGTTTCCGGTAAAGGTGCTCGGTGCCAAGCTTGGTACGGCAGAAAATGATTGCCTGTTCGGGATCCTCGCGTTTGAGAAGCTTGACCAGTATCTCGAACTTCATTTCGTGCGGCACATTGATGTAGTACTGATCGATCGTGTCGGCCGCAACGTGCTTTTTGGAAAAGTTGAGTACCTTTGGGTGGTGCATGTAACGCAGTGCAAGTGCGCGGATTTCGGCGGCAAGGGTCGCGCTGAGGAAAAGCGTTTGGCGATCCTTTGGGCAGCGACTGAGAATCCTCTCGATATCCGGACGGAAACCGATGTCCAACATGCGGTCGGCTTCGTCGAGAACCACAAACCAGACTTCATCGATTCGCAGCGTGCCACGATTAAGGTGATCGATGACGCGGCCCGGCGTGCCGACAACAATTTGGCAGCCTTCATTAAGCCGGTTGATCTGCCCCCGGATGGGCTTGCCGCCGTAAAGGCAAACGCAGCGAACGTGGTCAGGAGCCAGTCGCCTGAATTCGTTTTCGACCTGGACCGCCAACTCACGTGTCGGGGCAAGGATCAGCGCCTGAGGCTTTGGCTTGCCGTTGGATTCTTCGAGCTGTTCAAGAATCGGAATGGCAAAAGCAGCGGTCTTTCCGGTTCCGGTTCGCGCCTGGCCAATGACGTCGTACTCATCAAGCACAAAAGGGATGACTCCCGCCTGGACAGGGGAGGGCTTTTCGTAACCGATTTTCTTGAGCGTCTTTAGCATTCCTTTAGAAAGGCCGAGATGTTCGAAGGAAAGTCGTTGTTTTCTTTTTTCGGGTTTTGACACGGAAGAAATAGAAAAGCCTATTGGCAGATGAAGAGGGAATAAAAATAGCGTATCAGTGACTGAGGTCGCGAGTTCTTGGCAAGTTAGATCGGTTGTGGGTTCTAACAGGCTATCTTTGCGATAAACTTCGGTCAACGCGACTTTGACCTCCCAACACGTTTCATGGCAACAGAACTGATCCAACTTGTCTTTTCGGGCTTAACTCCGCAGCAAATTCATCCGCTACTCCAGCAGCAGCGGCCTGCGATCGAGTCCATCGATGCTGCGGAGCTTGACCAACTGCTGGTGCAAATCGCCGCAGGTGCGGGCGATCGAGTCGAAGATTGGGCTTCGTTCTGTGCGGCGGTGCAGCTGCTGGCACACGAACTGATGAGCGTGCAGGAGGCCGCAGAAGGTGCTCCCGAACCGTGGTCACAGCAGCGGCTGGATTCGATTGGCAGGATCTACGCAGCGGTTCCAGCAGCGGCAGATGTGCGGAATCATCTGCTGTACTGGCTGCTGAAGTGTGGCGGCGAGGAGGGCATGAAACGGTGGGCGGACTTGATGGTGAGCAACCCGCCGGAATATCGCCTTGGGCTGACGGTGGCGTTTGCAGTTTTGGTAGAAAAGGATTTCGAGCCGCCGGGCTGGTTGAGTGAAAAGCTACTTCAGGCCACCGCGCACATGCAGTTGGCTCCGCTGATTTTCGACACGTTCAACTTTTGGTTTCGTGAACAAAAAGTCGATCCGCATCCAGCGGTGCCCCGCAGCGGCCCAATGCTGGGCTTGCTGGGTGAACTCGTTGGCCAGTTGGGAAAGATCGAAGAAGGACAATTGCCACCCGGGGTGACGCCGGAAAAGTTCAACTTGCAGGTGACCGACAGCATCTCCCTGGTGGTGAGTCTTTGCCACATGTTTGGGCTCAGCGGAAACGAGAAAGCCCTGCCAAAGCTACACCAGGCTTTGGGGCTCAAGCACCGTCGAATCCAAACCGAAGCCGCCGCCGCCCTGGCGAAGTTGGGCGACGACGACGGAAAGGAAGCCCTGGTACAGTTGGCTGAAGAGCCGGTTGCGAGGCTACGCGTGCTGCACTACGCCGAGGAATTGGGAATCCTCAAGGATGTTTCGCTTGAATGGCAGGGCGAGATCGCGACGGCTGAAAGTCACCTTGCGATCTGGCTGGCAGAACCGGCTCAGATTGGATTCGCGCCGGCCGAGATTCGTTTGGTGGACAACCGGGAGATGCGCTGGCCCAGCTACGAGGATGCAGTGAGCTGTTATTTGTTTGAGTACCGATATGGGCTTGCCGAACAGGCGCCGGGCAACATCGGGATCTGCGGTCCGTTAACGCATGCGTTTCAGGCGGACTTGCGGGCTCTGGAAGTCGACGACATGTACGCTGCGTTTGCAGGCTGGCAGACGGTGCATCAGGAGATTTTTCAGACAACGCTCGATAAAGCCAGGCAGGCGTCGCCGGGCGTGATTGCGAGTCTGGAAAAAAAGCTGGCCAAAAACTGGGCCGGCGGTGACGACGTTTTCGCGGCAAGCTTTTTTGGCGAGTGGATGTTGGTGGCCCATGGCGAGGGTGGAGGCGAACAAGGGCAGGGGACCGTGGTCGTCGAAGCCGATGACGTGTCGTGGATTCCCTCTGGCAACGCGAATGCACCGATCGAAGCAGAGACCGCGTATTGCATCGTGAAAGGCCGCAAGTTGCTTGCCCACTTCAATGCAGAATCGCACGACGCTGCCGAGTAGCCGCTGGCCATCAGCCGACCAGCAACATCGCACAACGTGAGCCGCTGGTCATGAAGCGCCGTGAGGCCTCGCGTATCCCGCGTGGATCCTGAGCCGCAAGGCTTCGCGCACCTCACCGCTCGCACATTCCATTGCCGCCAGAATCGCGCAAAAGAAAAGGGAAACCAGCGGTGGACTGGTTTCCCGGGTGATTTGATCAGGGTTTGAAAACGTTGTTGGCTTGTTGGTTAGCGACTCTATTTTGTGAATGAAATCTGGCCGACCATCAGCCAAACAGCAGCAAAGCCAACCGCGATCATCGATTGAAGACTTTCTACAGGCATGGATCTGTTCCTCCAAAGTACGGAAACAATCCCTCCATGACGTTTACGTTCGCACATCCGTGCACCTTCGATATCGACGTTAGCGTACAGGGCCTGAAGATTTTTTCATGTCGCACCGCAGGTTTGCGCAGGCGGCAAAGTTTGGTTTGTGAGCATCGCTGACGTATCACTTACAAGCCCTACCCAGCCACACCAAAAAACCAACAGCGGCTTGACGATTCACCTCAGGCAAACCCAAGTCACGCCGGTCACGCCGGTCACGCCGGTCACGCCGGTCACGCCGTTGGGATGGACAGTGTTGGGTCCGGCTGCGAAGCGCGCGAGCGGCACAAAGAATATCGATCCGGCGACAATGAATTTTTCTTGCCGAATCTCCTTGGCCAATGCCGGCCACTTTCCATTTAGTTTGATCCGGAATTATTCACGACGACGGGCGTTGATTGCCAGTTAAGCCCGGATTATTCACGAGGCGTGGGCGTCAGAATCAGTTGAGACAGTGATCCGCGACTCTGATGCGATGAAACGATCGCTGTGGTTTTCATCTATCGGATGATTTACATTTCTTGTTGAAATTCAGCGTTTCCCTTGCTGCTGTTGGCCAGACGTAGAATCAACGCCCGTCGTCGTGAATAATCCGGGTTGAGAACCCGAAAACCGTTTTCGCAACTCCCGTTCTTCATAGTGAACCTTGCACGCCAATACCAGCAGCAGCGCGAGCCACAGAAAAACGCCGTACAGCGAAAAACGCTCGACCAAAAAGGTTCCACAAAATATCAACAGGGCAAGGTACATCGGATGGCGAACGAATCGGTACGGCCCGCTGGTCCGCAGCGGAGCGTCCTTTCCCAGTCGCGGTGAAACATTGAAGTGCTTCCCCATCGTGAACACCGCCCACAACCCAAGCCCAACGCTGGCCGCCAAAACCGACCACGCCACCCACCCCAGCTGCAGCGTTCCCGTTACATACAACAACATCAAGACGATCGCAAACTGGGCAAACACCAGCAAACGAAAGACCCACATCTTTTTTGGGCAATCAACAGAACATTCTAGTTGGGATTTATTCACAGGCATTGACGGGATGTGACGGCCTCATGGCGTAGCAGAGGCCGGCCAGGCCAACAATTTCGCTTCAGCTTGCATCGTGAACGCTAGCGAGAGCGACGGTATCTGTCAGATGGGGTTTTGTCTTTAATGCCCATGGTCTGTTTAGCTCGGATTATTCACGGGGCGTGGGCGTGACTTTCAGTTTACGGGGCAACGGGGATTTTGATCAACCGCGATGTCATTCCAATCTAGGGCGGACCATCCAAGCCCGGGTTGTTTTCGGTTTACCACCAGTACATCGAAGAACGCGGGCAGTTCGCCGCTCCGGCTGCTGAATTCGAGTACCAAACAAGAATTGAAGCACGGCAGAGTCGGCGATCAGGAGCCAATCAACTGGTGCTCCCGCCAACTCCCGCTGTTGTGCCTCACGTTGAGAATCAGGAAGCTCTCTACTACCGTTTCCAGCCGTTTCCAGTAAGTCAGTAAAGTTTGCTGCCGTCGCCAACAACGCATCGCCCTGCTCTGATTTTGATCAACGAGGTGCCCCGATTTTTCGGAGGCGGTCCAGCTTTGATCCGGAGTTATTCACGACGACGGGCGTTGATTCTACATCTGGCCAACAGGAGTAACTGAAAAGCTGAATTTCAACAAGAATTGCGAATCATCCGGTCGATGAAAACCAACGTGATCGTTTAATCCCGTATTATTCACGACGACGGGCGTTAATTCTAAGTCTGGCCAGCAGGAGCAGGGGAAAAGCTGAAATTCAACAAGAAATTTGAATCATCTGGTAGATGAAAACCACAGCGATCGTTTCATCGCATCAGAGTCGCGGATCAGTGCCGGAACTGATTCTGACGCCCACGCCTCGTGAATACTCCGGGATCCAGTTGGGAGGGAGCGGACTTTTTCCTAGATGACACGCCGTACAGCTACGAAAGGCAGTCGATTCGAGAGCCGGTAGGTATCGGTTGTCAATTTTTTGACTTTTGCAGGAAGCGATACAGGTCGAGGATTTCTTCTTTGGTGAAGTTGTCCATCAGGGCCTTGGGCATGATCGACGTTGAGCTTTTCACGCGATCCTCGATGTCGTCGATCAAAATCCGGCGTGGCTCGACGGAATCGGGATTGTCCAGCAGCAACAGTTCGCGGTCGTCTTCTTTTTGGATGATTCCGGTAAACGTTTCGCCGTCGGATGTCAGGATGGTGTGCATCGAATACTTTTCGTCGATGCGGTGGGAGGGTTCGAGGATCTCCCGCATGATCGCACGGTGGTCGTGTTTGTGTTTGGTAAAGATATCGTCCAAGGCCGGGCCGACTTTGCCGCCGACTTCGCCGATTTGATGGCACTGGTAGCAGGTGGCTTCCTTGAAGATTGCGGCACCGGCGGCGGGGTCGCGGTTCTCAAGTTGGGATTGGATGTCAACAAAGTCATCCAAGGTCCACTTTTTCACCAGGGTGCGTGTGTGGCCCAGCGGGTCGGCGGGTTTGGTGGGGCGTTTGAGCCACGCGTCGAGATCTTCGACGACGACCATCACGCCGTACATGCGCGACCAGTGCTGCGGGAAAGTGCAAACGTAGGGGTACTCGCCGACTTCGGTCGGTGCTTCAAATGTCAGCCGCGATTTTTTGTGAGCCTGGATCATTTTGGTCGCGAACAGAATGTCGTCGCGATTCTCGGGCAGGTAGTCCTTGCCCGGGCCAGCAAGGCCACCGAGCTGGGCGACTTGTTTGAGTTTGCCGGCGCGTGTGACGACCAGATTGTGAGCCATCAGGTCTTCGTTGTCCAAAACGATCTGCACCGCTCGGCCTGCTTGGACTGCAAAGTACGGAATGTCGTAGCGCATTTCGTCTTCGACGGTGGTGATGCGGACCACTCGGACGGTGACTTTGTCCAACCGCTGGCGGAAAGTGCGAGCGATGTCATTGGGAACCGTGACCATGAGTTGGTCGACCAGTTCCATGGCTTGTAGAAAAGAGTCGGTGGTTCGGTTTTCGGCGGGAGTGTTTTCAGCGTAATCGACCAAGAATTTCACCAGGTCGATGCTGGTGTTGGCCTCTCGTGATTGCGGGGGAACTTTGAGCAGCGTACCGATGGCCGCCTCACGGAAGATTTCGGTTTTGATTTTTGCGGCGGCGCGGTTGAAGGTATCTGCCTGGTCCGCAGGAATCGTGCGCAGCTTTTGCAGAGCCAGGACGTTTTGTGGCGATTCGGAATCGATGATGGAGATCACGCGCGACCGCTGTGCGTTTCGCAGTTCAGGCTTGCGGACAAGCGAAAGGGCTTGGAGCCAGTCGGCTTTGTGCTGCTTCGCCAGTTCCCAAGCTTTGTCAGAGTCACCCGCGGTGATCAGGCCGGCGAATCCGAGCGCGCGTTGAAATGAGTCATCGGATTCAGTGGCCGAAGCGAATTGTTCCCCCTGGCTGGCCAGGCTCTGTTTCGGTTGGCTGAGAAGGAGTTTGGCAATTTCGCGGCCGGTTTGGCGGTCTTGCCGGGATTTTGTTTTGAGTTTGGAGACGACCGAGAGGAGTTCGGTGGTTGCGTTGGACTGGTTGAGTTTGATTAGTGCGGCGAGGGCTTGTTCGCGATATTGCGGCGACATGCCACCGCGGGAAAGGATGGCCTGATGAACGGGTACGTATTTTTTGTCCGTGTCGGCGCGTTCGACCAGGAGAAGTTTCTCGTTGCTGAGCCTGCCGAGTTGATAGGCGACGACGCGAGGGCTTTTGTCGAGAAAGATTTTGGGTCGCTGGATTTCCTTTTCTGTTTTTTCTTTTTCTGCGTTGTCTTGGTCCTGGATCGTGGCCACGGTTTTGACCAGAGAAGGAAAATCCATGAACGGGTGTCGGCCGATCGACTGCCAGCGAATCGTGCCCGAGGTATCAATGAAGATTGTCGCGTGCAGCGGTTTTTGATTGAAGGGATCGACTGCGCGAAAGGCGTTGAAGGCCGATTGGTCCGGATCGGCAAGCATGGCGAAGGGTATCGACGTGCCGTAGTTGTCCAGACTTTGGCGAAGTTGTGCGACGTTTTCACTGCTGATAGCCAGCAGTTCGACGTCCTGCTGCTTGAAGGCCGGTGCATGTTCGATCAACTGTTGGAGCTGCCGGGCGCAGTGAAGGCAATCGCCGCCCAAGTGAAATACGAGCAGGTGGGGCTTGCCACGAAGTTCGCTGGAGTCAAACGTTTCGAGTCGGTTGGCGGAATCCAGCGTCCACGTCGGCGAGGGGCGGCGGGCAGTATGTGAACGGCCGTGCTCATGAGCACCTGCAATCAGGTTGGTGCATGCGGCAAGTACGATAGCGAAAAGGAGTTTTCTCATGGGTGCGGAACGTTCCAGTTGAGTTGTTTTACTGACTGTCTTCCAGGGCTCGCATGGTTTCGTCGAGCGTGTACTGGAGGTAGTAATCCACGTCGCCATGGTCGAGGACTTCTAGGGCGGTGAGGATGGCTTCTTCGCCAGTCATAAAGCTGAGGGCGCGGACGGCTTCGAGGCGAACTCGGGGGTGGCTGTCTTTGACCATTTTTGAAAGCAGGTCGATTGAGTTCGGGACTGAATCCAGCCAGTTTGAGAGGACGTGCGTTGCGGCGGCGCGGGCGCGGGCGTCTTTGGCGGTCAGTAGTTGGTCTAAAAGTTCTTCGTCGATGACGTTGAACATCTGGTGCAACCAGAGGCCTTCCAGGAGGTGGTGTTCGAACTGGTCGTCTGATTGGTTCAGTCCGGCAATCCATTTTTTGATCGCAGGGATGACTTCGGATTCGGGCCGCTGGGCGATTTCGCGTTTGGCGCGGTAGCGGGTGCGGTCTTCGTACGCTTTGAGCAACTCCAGCAGGCTTTCGATCGGAGCGCCATCGATTTTCGCTGGTTTGAGTAGCGGGCGGTCCTTGTGGGTGACTCGCCAGATGCGACCGTGCATGTGGTCGCGGTTGGGGTCGCGAAGGTTATGTTGCAGATGGCCGATCAGGGCGTTGTGCCAGTCGACGATGTACAGCGAACCATCGGGAGCGAACTGGCAGTCAACCGGGCGAAAGTTTCCGTCTTTGCAGGAGACGATCGCTGGCTGTTCGGTGCCCCAGAAACCGGAACCCTGCTGCTGGATGTTGTGATTGAGCACGCAGCGTTCACCGATGCAGTTGGTAACCAGCCAGTTGCCTTGGACATCGTCAGGAAAGTGCCTGCTGGAAACGATTTCGCAGCCTGCCAGGGGGCGTGTTCGTTTGGTGTACAGCCTGTTGTAGCGGTAGCCTTTTTCTTTGCCGACGAGTTTCTGCACGCGTCTGTCGTGCGAACCGCCGGGGTGTTTGAGAGGGAATTCGATGTGACCTGAAATGGGTGTGGCCCAATAGCTGTGCCCCCCCGAAGCATCACCGATGAACGCCTGACCCCAGCGGTCGAACACCAGTCCCCACGGGTTGGAGAAGGTAAAGGAAACGTGCGGTCGAATTTTTTCGGTACGCCGATCGAATCGCCACATGCCGGCTTCGCCAAGTCGATGCAGTCCGTAGGGGCTTTCGACCTGGGAGAATTTGAAGGTGCCTTCCTGAAAGAACAGTGTGCCTGCGGGGCCCCATGTGAAGGCCGCGGTGCCATGGTGCGAGTCGGCCGAACCCAATCCCACGATACGGCGGATTCGTGTGTCGGCTTTGTCGTCGCCGTCGGTGTCTTTGACGAACAGAATGTCGGGTTGCTGCGCGATGTAGGCGCCTCCATGGCCAATCTCAAATCCGGTGGGTTGGTGCAGTCCGTCGGCGAAGACTTTGCAGCGATCGGCTTTGCCGTCGGCGTTGTCGTCTTCGAAAATCAAAATCTTGTCATCAAGTTTCGACTTCGGTTGCCAGTGCGGATAGGAGGACATGGTGGCGACCCAGAGGCGGCCTTTTTCGTCAAAATTCAGGGCCACGGGATTTTGAAGTTCGGGAAAGTCTTCCTCGGATGCGACCAGATTGATTTCGTAACCGTCGGCAAGTTCGAAAAGTTTGAGTTGCTCTGCGGCGGTAAAGTACTTGAGCGATCCGAGTTTGCCGCGTGCGGCGTTTGGATCATCCGGAATTCCAACGTTGGTGGTCGGTTCTAGGAATGGCAGCGTGTTGTCATCGTTGCATTGCTTGGGAACGCTTTGTCCGGCGGCCAGTTTCCAGATCCTCGCATCGCGATTGGCGGTCATCTGGTCCAGAATGTTCAGCTCTCGATACATGACCTTGCGGTTGGTGAATTTTCCGCTTCCGTCTTTTCCGGCATTTCCACGTGTTCCGTAGATTGAGAATCCGTTGACTGCCCGGTGTCGATGCCACCAGTGAAAGTTTTTGTTGGCGATCTCGGAAGTCAGCTTTTGGTCCAAAGCAGGGGCCGCTTTGGCGAACAGGCTTTTGAACAGAATGGGGGCCAGTGTGCGGTAGCCGTCCTCGTTGAGGCTTGCTCCGTTGATCGTCAGAGGTTTGTCGGATTTCGAGAACGCCAGTTTGGTTGGCGTGAAGACATCTGCAAATCCGACGTTGTGTTTGGCGGCGAGTTGCTGCATCGCGTCGGTGTAAAGCTCGATGTCGGCGTTGCGTGAATCGTGATCGGGCAGGTGTTTGCGAAAGCGGTTGCCTTCGAATGCGGTGGGTGAAACCAGAACGATGCGAGCGGAATTTCCGTCGCCGTTATAGTCGAGCCGTTTGGTGTCGGTGAGTAGTTTGTCGATGTCCTGTTTGAAGTCTTCGAGCCCCGCTTTGCCGGCAAAGGACTCGTTGTATCCAAAAAAGAACAGGATCACGCTGGCGTCGCTGTGAGCCAGATGGGCGTCGGGACTGCCGAAGTTTAGCGAGCGAATCCGTTGCTGTGGTTCGTCGCCGGGAAAGCACAGATTGCGAACCGTCAGCTGGTGTTGGGGGAATTCCGAATGCAGCAGATTTTCGAAGAAGTTCTGGTGCTGCATCCTTTCGCCAAGCTCGTTGCCGACAAGGCAAATGTGGTCCCCCTTTTCGAGCTGCAATCGTGAAATCTCTTGGGGTGCGAAAGTGGCTTGTTGCGAGTCCGGTTGGTGTTTGTTGGCGGGTTTGAAAGATTCCGACTGTGCTGCAACATGTGTCGAGATGACAATGCAGATTATGCAGGCTGTAAGTGCGGTTATCTGAGGACGCGGATTCATGAAACTGCTCTTGAGAAGATGTCGTGCTTGATGCAGCTTAGCATGGTAAACGGAGTCGAAAATGGGCGGTTGGTATTTTGCTGCGATCTGAATTAGAAGTAGACTATGTTAAATTGGATTTCTGTAGAACTGTCGGACGATCACCAATATGAAACTTCTATCGGGTCGGATTGGACCGTTTTTTCTTTTGCTTTTCCTGATAAGGCCCCTGTATGGGCAGGATTCTGGCGGGGTTTCTTTCAACCAGAATATTCGCCCAATCCTTGCAGATATTTGTTTCAACTGTCACGGTCCCGACGAAGCGGCCAACGAGGGCGGCGTTCGGTTGGACAAATTGCAGTACGCAATCAGAGAAGGTGACTCTGGTGAGTTGACGGTCGTTCCGGGTGACAGCGAGAACAGCGAGTTGGTGCGCCGCGTGTTCGATGAAGACTCGCCGATGCCGCCAGAGGATTTTCACAAACAGTTGACCGACGAGCAGAAGATGTTGCTCAAACGTTGGGTTGATGAAGGGGCAAAATACGAAGGACACTGGGCGTTCGCGAAACCTCTCCGTCCCGAGCTGCCTGCTGTTGTGGACGAGAAGTGGTCGCGTAATCCGATTGACCGTTTTGTTCTCGCAAAGCTCGAGTCGGTCGGAATGAAACCATCCCCCGAGGCTTCGAAACGTACTCTGATTCGACGGCTTGCCTTGGACCTGACGGGGCTGCCGCCGACGTTGGATGAAATCAACGACTATCTCTCGGATGACTCTCCTGATGCTTACGAGAAAGTTGTTGACCGTTTTCTTGGCAAAGAGGCTTTTGGTGAAAAAATGGCAAGAGCATGGCTGGACCAGGCGCGGTACGCCGACAGCAATGGTTTCCAGTCTGATGGAAGCCGCACCATTTGGCCATGGCGAGAGTGGGTGATCAACGCGTACAACCGCAACCTCCCGTTTGATCAATTCACGATCGAGCAACTGGCAGGCGACATGCTGCCCAATCCGACGCGCGATCAGATGGTTGCCACTGGTTTTAATCGCAATCATCGACTCAATGGCGAAGGCGGTCGGATCGTTGACGAGTGGTTCGTGGAAACAGTGATTGATCGTGTGGAAACCACGGGACTGACCTGGCTTGGTCTGACGATGAACTGCTGTCGATGTCACGATCACAAATACGATCCGATCTCGCAGAAAGAGTTCTACCAGATGTTTGCCTTTTTTAATTCGGTTGAGGAGTCCGGTGTGCTTGCTCCGCGGGGCGACAAAGGGCAGAACACGCCTCCCCTTTACCACTTGAAATCGCCAACTGACGAAGCGCGGCTTGTGGAGTACGCCAGCAAGCGGTCGGAGCTTGAGCAGAAACTCTCCAAGATTGAGAAAGAAGAGGAGGCCCGAATCAAAGACTGGATCGCGAGCCTTGGAGCGGATGCCAAGCCGGGCGCGTGGCGGCGGGCGGAGGTCAAGAAAGTCAAATGCAAGCAGGGAACAGAATTCGTTCGCCTGGCCGACAGTTCGTTTCTGGCTACCGGCAAGAACCCTGACCACCCGGTTTACGAGTTGAAGTTTCCATTAAAGGGGAAACGGTTTTCCGGATTGATGATCGAGGCTTTTGCAGACCAATGGCTTCCCAAAGAGTCTCTCGGGCGTTCTCCTGACAACGGGAACTTTGTGTTGACCGATGTGGTTTGTGAGATCGCAAGTCCTGCTGGAAAAAGGAAAAAAGTCAAATTCGTCACCGCTCGGGCGGACTATAGTCAGCCGGGTTGGGACGCCCAAAAGGTGCTTGTCCGGGAAGGTGCTTTGACTGAGAGTGCGTCCCACAGTGGCTGGGGGACGTTTGGTTTCGAATCCGACTCTGGCAAGCCCAACCGAATCATGCTCAAGACTGAAAGCGCGCTCGAAGTCGCCCCAAAATCGGTCGTCCACGTTCGCCTTTATCATCGGTCGGTTCACAACAAGCACGCCTTGGGGCGGTTTCGCGTGAATTACTCGGTCGACGATCCTGAGAGTGTCGAATGGGAAGACGGCGGCATCGAGGCTTCGGTTCTTGCGGCGGCAAAGACAGAGCCCGGCAGGCGATCTGCCAGGCAGAAAAAACAACTGCTGGAATTTTTCCGTGAACAGAAATCCGAATACACCAGCATTCGCAATCGCATCATCAAGCTGGACAGAAAGCGAAAGGACTTTGAGTTGACGATCCCGTCGACGATGGTCATGAAGGAGGGTAAACGCCGCGATGCGTTTTTGCTTGACCGGGGTGAATACGACAAGCCCGCTGCAAAGGTGGAAAGGGGCCTGCCCGCATTTCTGCCGCCCATGCCAGAGGGTGAATCAATGGATCGGCTGGGGTTTGCTCGTTGGATCGTCGATGAGTCCAATCCGCTTACTGCCCGCGTTTGGGTGAACCGGGTTTGGCAGGACCTGTTGGGTACCGGAATCGTCAAATCGACCGAAAACTTTGGGACTCAGGCAGACTATCCGACTCATCCGAGGCTACTGGATTGGCTGGCGGTTGAGTTTCGCGACCCGCAGGTTGCTCCGGCGGTTAATGGACAGCCGGCTAAGCGGTGGGACATGAAAGCCTTCATCAAGCTGGTTGTCACGAGCGCGACGTATCGGCAATCTTCCAACAGGACCGACATTGCCAAAGAACGCGATCCGGAAAACCGGTGGCTTTCGCACGGATCACGATTTCGTTTGGACGGCGAAACGATTCGCGATCAGGCTCTGTTTGCGTCGGGATTGTTGGTTGAAAAAATTGGTGGGCCAAGTGTCAGGCCTTACATGCCCGAGGGTATCTGGGACGAAACGAGTCGCTACGGGAACTTGAGAAACTACAAGTCTGACAAAGGCGATGGACGTTATCGACGGACCATTTACACGATCTGGAAACGAACCGCCGCTCCGCCAACGATGCTTCTGTTTGACGCTCCCAACCGGGAGACATGCACGATCAGGCGATCGCGGACCAACACGCCACTGCAGGCTCTTTCGCTGTTGAATGAAAACACGTTTGTGGAAGCCGCCCAATCGCTTGCACAAAGAATGGTTTCCGAAGGTGGCGACACGGCGGCCGCCCGGATCGGATTCGGGTTTGAGCTGTTGACTGCCCGCCGGCCAACGGAGCGTGAGTCGGCGGTGCTGGTTGCCGGGTTGGAGGATGATTTGAAACTGTTCCGTGCCGCACCCGACAAAGCCAAATTATTTCTTGAATTTGTGGACAGGAAATATTCCAAATCACTCAGTGAAGACCAGGTTTGTGAGCAAGCGGCATATGCACTGGCCGCAAACGTGCTTCTTAATCTGGACGAAGTTGTTAGTAGGTAGCCGGTATGTTCAAGAACAAGTTCAAAACCCAGGATCATTTGAATCGTCGGGTTTTTATGAGAGGCGGTGCCTGTGCAATGGGGGCTGCTGCGATGGCGTCGCTGGGACAGCAGAGTGCTTTTGCGGCGACCGACGTGCCGGGTGGATTTCCGAATTTTGCTCCCAAAGCCAAACGGATCATCTACCTGTTTCAGTCCGGGGCTCCCTCGCAGATGGACATGTTTGATCCCAAGCCAAAAATGGCGGAGCGTTTTGGCGAGGATTTGCCGAAGTCGATCCGGAAAGGCCAGCGGATCACGACGATGACATCGGGACAAAAGTCGCTTCCGGTCGCGCCGTCGATTTACAAGTTCAAGCAACATGGCGAATCGGGCATGTGGATGAGCGAGTTGATTCCCAACATGGCGTCGATTGCGGACAAGTTCTGCATGGTCCGATCGATGTTCACCGAAGCTATCAATCACGATCCGGCGATCACGTTTTGCCAGACCGGGTCGCAGCTTGCCGGCCGACCGAGTATTGGGTCGTGGGCGGGATATGGTTTGGGGAGCGAATGTAGAGACCTGCCGACGTATGTGGTTTTGACGTCGTTTGGAAGCGGTCGCCCGGACGATCAACCGCTTTACGATCGGCTTTGGGGTTCCGGATTCCTGCCATCAAAACATCAGGGGGTGAAGTTCCGCAACAATGGCGATCCCGTTTTGTATCTTTCCAATCCCGATGGAATCGATGTCGGCATGCGTCGCCGGACGATCGATCGAATTGTGGCACTTAACCGTGAACGATTGAAAGAAGTCGCTGATCCGGAAATTGAAACGAGGATCGCGCAGTATGAAATGGCGTTTCGGATGCAGGACAGCGTGCCGCAGTTGATGGACTTTTCTGACGAAACGAAAGAAACGCTGGATTCCTACGGGCCCGATGTGCACCGCGCGGGAAGCTATGCATCCAATTGCCTGATCGCAAGGCGGCTTGCCGAACGCGATGTTCGGTTCGTGCAGTTGTTCCACATGGGGTGGGACCACCACAATAACTTGCCCAAGAAAATCCGGGGCCAGGTCAATGACACCGACCAGGCGACTGCGGCATTGATCAACGACTTGGAACAACGCGGATTACTGGAGGATACTTTGGTCGTCTGGGGCGGTGAGTTCGGTCGCACAATCTACTCGCAGGGCAAGCTTACCAAGCAGTCCTACGGTCGCGACCATCATCCCAAGTGCTTCACGGTGCTGATGGCTGGTGCGGGGGTCAAGTCAGGTCTGACGTACGGCGCGACCGATGACTACTGTTACAACATCACCGAAAACCCTGTTCACGTTCACGATCTCAACGCGACGATTTTGCACTTGATGGGAATCGATCACGAAAAGCTGACGTACAGGTATCAGGGGCGGGACTTTCGTTTGACCGACGTTCATGGCCACGTGGTACACGATATTCTCTCGTAGGCTACTGGCTACTGGGCGGGCATTGACGGAGTGATTGCGACCAGCGTTTCACTTTTTGGTTTCCTGTTTCTTGTTGGCCAATTGTCTGATCGGTTCAATCAGTCCCTGGACGACGCCGCTGAAGACAGGAAAATTGATTTTGTCGGGAGTGTCTGTTTTCTGGTGGTAGTGCGGGTAGCGATTTGGGGCCGTGTCGGTGATCATCACGCCGGGGTAGCCTTCCTGCCAAAACGACCAGTGATCCGACCAGCCCACGCCGGGAACGTTTGCCGGAAGCGAAGCGCCGATGCAGGGCACGGTAGAGTTGCTTTTGAATGCCTTGACGATTTCTCGCTGTAGCTGTGCCGATTTGGTGTCGGAAATGACTCCGATGAAGTTCCCTGTCGAAGGGTAGCGGAGTTTCAAAAGTGCAATCGGATAGTTCTGGCTGTTTTTTGCGTCGGTGTAGTAGCCCATCGTTTCCAGGCTGATGACGCCGACGATGTTCTGGTCTTCTTCGCGACACATTTTGGCATACACCCACGAACCCATCTGGCCACGGTTTTGGAAATAGGGAGGTTCTTCGTTGGTAAACGCCACGAAACGCAACGTGCGTTTGGGCTTGAAGCCCTTGAGCTTTTCGGCGATCGCGAGCATTGCTGCGGTGCCGCTGCCGTTGTCGTTGGCCCCCGGAGTTCCCGGCGCACTGTCGTAGTGGGCTCCAACGATGAAGATTTTTTCGGGCTCTTGGGAGCCTTTGATTTCGCAGGCGATGTTGTGGCAGTCGATGTTGTGGACCTGAAAAGTCTGCCGCGTTGGCGTGTATCGGAACTCTTTGAACTTTTGCTCGACGTAGTCGGCGGCGTCGTTGAGGGCTTTTTGGGTGACCTCATTTTGAAGGTTCCGCTCACCGATCTCGACGGCAAGTTTGTCGATGTGGGATTTGAGTTTTTCGGTGTAAGGAAATGTGTCGTCGGAAGGTTCGGCCTGGGCAGGGGCAGGTTTCTTTTTGGCTTTAAGTTTGCCCAGTTGAGCCGACAGCGGAACAACTGCGGTGGTGACGAAAAACAGTGCCAACGCGACGGACAAGTAGGTGAACGGGTAGGGTTTCATGGATTGGTTTCCTGAACCGGACTTGTTAATGACCCCGGATTATTCACGAGGCGTGGGCGTCAGAATCAGTTCCGACAGTGATCCGCGACTCTGAAACGATCGCTGTGGTTTTCATCTACCGGATGATTTACATTTCTTGTTGAATTTCAGCTTTTCCCTTGCTCCGGTTGGCCAGGCGTAGAATTGAAACCCGTCGTGAATAATCCGGGATGACAGCGGGCGATTGCGATTTGCCGGATTTCGGAGCGGCAGGCCAGCGGGTTATACCCCTGTGTACGTCGCCCAAGTCTTTGGGGTTTCATGGACTTTGACTTTTTTCAGAACGCAACCTGCTTTTGTAATGTCCGGCGAAAGCCAGTCGAACACGGCGCAGGCGATGTTTTCCACGCTGGGGTTGGTGTTCGCAAAATGTGCGATGTCGGTGTTGAGATTTTTGTGGTCCAGCGGATCGATGACATTGGTGTTCACGATTTCGGCAAGCCGGTCAATTTCGATCACGGTGGCATCGTCGGTTGTGACTTCGCGGGCGACGGTGACTTCGACGACGTAGTTGTGACCGTGGCCGGAGGGATTGTTGCACTTGCCGAACGTGGCGATGTTTTCTTCGTCCGTCAGCGAGTCGCAGTGCAAACGATGGGCTGCAGAAAACTCAAACTGCTGGGTAAGTTCAATCATCGATGGGTACTCCGATTCGGCTGCGTAGCCAAGGTAAGGCGAAAGGTGAAGGGAGACTCTGACAAGCCGCGGACCGTCGGGCAGTGAGTCGTTCATCGCCGCGAAGGCCTGACGCGTGATGGATTCGGCGGAAGGTAACTGGTTCAGCGGCAGGTTTTCGAGATTGGGAATCAGATTCTCAAAGACGAATTTGCGAAGTGCCTGATCGATCAGGGTGACGTTGCACAGGTAGCCGGTGAGAGGGTCTGGTTCGCCCTGCACCACCGCCGCCAGGACGAGATGCGGAACGATACGGTGAGTCGCAGGGTACGCGGCCCATGTGTTCTTTTGGTTGCCGGAAGTTTGATTTTCCGTCGAAGTCAGGGCGAATCGAATTTCCCGTGAAAGTTGAATCATTTGGCCACCGTGAAGGCTTGACCGGAAAGATGATTGGCCGGATCGTTGACGCAGGAGAAAACCTGGGCGGCGATGTCGTCCGGGCTGACGCATTGGTCTGCTGGAAAATCCGGGAACAGGCCGCGCAGCAAATCGGTCTCGACGGCTCCGGGCCTGACCGCGCAGACGCGGATGTTGTGGTCAGCGCCTTCGGTGGCGAGGGCTTGGGTGAGTAGCTCCAGCCAGGCCTTGGAAGCCCCGTAGATGCTGAAGCCAGGGAAGGGGTCGATGGCGGCCAGTGAAGAGATGTTCACGATCGTGCCGCCGCCGTTTGGCTTCATCTGCTTCCAGACCCTCTGCGTCAGGTGAAACACGGCGCTGATGTTGGTTTGCAGGACCGACTCGAAGGTGCCTTGTTCGATGTCGTCGAAATCACCTAGCGGTGCCGCGCCGGCGTTGTTGACCAGGACGTCGATGGATCCGAAGTTTTCGATGGCGGTTTGGACCAGTGACTTTCGCGAGGCTTCGTCGCCGATGTCGCCGCAGGCGGTGAGGACTTCCTCTGGGCCATCGATCTGCCCGACTTGCCGGATTTGTTCAACGGCCTGTTCAAGCCGCCGCTGGCTCCGTCCGGAGATGACGACCCGGTAGCCGGCGACCGCGAATCGTTTTGCGGTCGCCAGGCCGATGCCTCGGCTGCCACCGGTGATCACGCAAACGGGGTTACCTTTTGGGTTCATGTGAGTGACACGAAAAATGAAAGAATCGGGAAGTTTTCATCATTGCGAGATCATCAAAAAGTGCAAGCGGGCCGGAATGTCGTTTTTTTAACCAGCTATTTATGCACAGAGAAGTGTACATTTGTATAATATTGGCTTCCCTGAAAGCTGAAAGGAGTGTTTTATGAAATCGGATCCGAATGCGATAACCAAAAGCCAATGGCGGGTGCTGAAATACGTTCGGCAGCAGGTGGAGCAAAAAAACAATACGCCAACGATTCGCGAGATCGGCGATCATCTTGGGATAAAATCTCCCAACGGCGTGGCGGGGATTTTGAAGCGTCTGGAAGCCAAAGGGATGATCAAGCGAAAGAAAAATCGGGCGCGGTCGATTGTGTTGACTGAAAAGTCGACTTCCAAAGGGTTGCCGATGATGGGGCAGGTCGCTGCGGGGCCGTTGACGACGGCTTTTGTGCAGTCGGAGCGGTTTGATTTTGAAGGATTGGCCAAGGGCGGAGATTTTGTGCTGGAAGTCTCTGGTGAGTCGATGATCGAGGCGCAGATTGCTCCGGGAGACTTCGTCATTGTCAAACGTCGCGTGGAAGCCAGTCGCGGGGATATTGTTGTCGTTGCCGCGGATGAAGAAAGTGAAGCGACGCTCAAGTACTGGTTTCCGGAAAAGAACCGAATTCGATTGCAACCAGCCAATAGCTCGATGAAGCCGATTTATCGCAAGGATGTCAAAGTGCTGGGAGTGGTTGTAGGTTTGGTTCGGCGGTATCGGTAGCGAGTTAGGTAGGCTTCGGGCTGCTGAAAAGAAACCTCCTCCAGAAGTTCTGGAGGAGGGGATGTGGCTGCAATTTGGCTTTGAACCGGAATTATTTACGACGACGGGCGTTGATTGGGTTGAACCACACAAAAGCTAATTGAACTATCCGCTGACAAGCTCGCGGAATAGTTCGTTGAGGGTTTCGACGCTGGGGCGGTTGCCCGGACTGGTGGGCGGGTTGGATTCAAAGCGGGCTTTTTCGGATTCGATGAACTCGTGGATCAAGGGAAGTTTTGGTCCCGCTTCAATTTCGCCGCCAGCGCGTTTCTGACGTAGCAGATCTGCGATCTCGTCGATGAGAGCTGGAGTGAGGTCGGTGCCTTCGACCAGTTTCTGAAATTCTGTCGGCACCACTCCCCTGCCCTGTTCGATCCAACGGACCGCAAGGATGGGGCGGAGGGCGTAGAGGTATTTCTTGCGGGGGATCTGCTCGCGGTTGAGGTAGTTGCGGACGTTGTTGCCTGCCATGCTGAGGTAGTGGTGGTGGGCTGCGATGGGGTTGTAGATCACTGGCGCGAGGTCGCGCAGGCGCTCCGCGCAGGGGCCGGCGTCGCGGTACACGATGGGTGATTTCAGCCATTCGTGCAGCGGTGGGTTGGATTTGTAGAACAGCTGAAGGGCTTTGCGCAAGTCCCAGCCGCTGATGTCCATGACTTCGTCGACCGGAAGTTCGATGACGTCGCGTTTTCGTTCCACATCGATTGCCATGTACCAGTCCGCTGGACGGGCGTAGATGAAACGGACGTCAAAGTCGCTGTCGTGTGATTCGAAGCCCCAGGCGCGGCTGCCCGATTCGCAGGCGTAGAGGATGCGGACGTTGTGGTCCGATTCGATGCCGTCTAGGAGTGTGTTGATTTTGGAGCGGATGTTTTCTGGGATCATGGGGAATGAGGAATGAGGAATGAGGAATGAGGAATGAGGAATGAGGAATGCGAGTACTGAGTACTGAGTACTGAGTACTGAGTACTGAGTTCTGAGTTCTGAGTTCTGAGTTCTGAGTTCTGAGTACTGAGTACTGAGTTCTGAGTTCTGAGTTCTGAGTTCTGAGTTCTGAGTACTGAGTACTGAGTACTGAGTTCTGAGTTCTGAGTTCTGAGTTCTGAGTTCTGAGTTCTGAGTTCTGAGTTCTGAGTTCTGAGTACTGAGTACTGAGTTCTGAGTTCTGAGTTCTGAGTTCTGAGTTCTGAGTTCTGAGTTCTGAGTTCTGAGTTCTGAGTTCTGAGTTCTGAGTTCTGAGTTCTGAGTTCTGAGTTCTGAGTTCTGAGT
>CALFWR010000092.1 GCA_937928555.1 uncultured Pirellulaceae bacterium | reverse complement strand
TCACGAGGCGTGGGCGTCAGAATCAGTTCCGGCACTGATCCGCGACTCTGATGCGATGAAACGATCGCTGTGGTTTTCATCTACCGGATGGCTCAATTTTCTTGTTAAAGTTCAGCTTTCCCTTGCTCCCGTTGGCCTGACATAGAAGCAACGCCCGTCGTCGTGAATAATCGGGGTTCAGGTTGGGAAAGTTTTCCACCGAGCACGTGCTGGCGTAGTCGCCGTATTTAAAGAAGCTGATCAGCTCCACAAATTTCGCACCCAAAGTCCGTCCGACCTCGGCGATGAAGTGTTACTTCAGTCGTGGCAGGCCGCGTTTGTGTCGCTGCTGTTGCATCATCTGCCAGGCGGGCGGGTGTTGCTTGAGGAACTTGACCAACTGCGATGTGGACAGCCCCAGCGGGCTCGCGGCTTTGGCAAACTCGAATTCGGCGGCGTAAACCCAGTCGAGGGCTTCGGCGAGGAGGGCGGGAAAGTTGTCGTTGCCGGTGCCGACTTTCATTTTTGAGCCATCAAGTTTTTGGAACCACAGATCGCTGGCTTTGGCCGATGCGTCATCGACCGGTTTGGCGACCCGGACCGCGAGAGCCAAGTTGAGCCTGAGCCTGGCGAGTGCTTCGCGGCGGTTGTCGTGTTGGCTTCTTCTTTCGCCCGCCTGGCCGCTGACGCCGGTGGGTCGGTGGGTTAGCACGATAGCTGATTCGGTTTTGTTGCGATGTTGTCCGCCCGGTCCGCCGCGGCGGGTCCTTTCGGTGCTACAGTCCGCCAGCAGAGCCTGTTCGCTCAAGGCTGCCGGATGGATCGAATGTTCGTCAGAAGGCCGAGAAATTTGTGACTCCCTGAATCCGAGTTAAAGGGCTGAAACCGGTGCAACGTGAGAGGAGAATTTGCGTTATGATAGGGGCTGATCGCCTGGTTTACCTCCTTTCGTCAAAATCATGAAGCAAATTGGCCCATACAAGTTTGAAGGTACGCTTGGTCGTGGCGGAATGGGTACGGTTTTTGAGGGCCGGCATGAGGTGACAGGCGATCTTCATGCTGTCAAAGTGCTTTCGCCCGTGTACTCCAATGACGATCACTTTCGCGGTCGATTCGAGTCCGAAATCAAGGCTCTGCTGAAACTGGACCATCCCAACATTGTGCGACTGATCAGCTTTGGTCAGGACGATGGCAATTTGTTTTTCTCGATGGAGTTGATCGACGGCAACAGCCTTTTTCAGATGCAGAAGAAAGGTCATCGCTTCAATTGGCGGGAAATTCTGCGGATCGCCAAGGACGTTTGCCAGGGCCTGCGTCATGCTCACGATCGCGGCATCATCCACCGTGACCTGAAGCCGGGCAACTTGATGATGACCCGCACTGGGGTTGTGAAAATTGCGGATTTCGGAATCGCCAAAAGCTTTGGCTCCAATCAGAACACCGGCGACAACGTGCTGGGAACGATGGACTTTATGAGTCCCGAGCAGGCCAAGGGCGATTCCGTCACGTTTCGCAGCGACCTTTATTCTCTGGGCACTGTTTTGTACACGCTGCTGTCCGGGCGTCCGCCGTTTTCTGCCAACTCGATCGAAGAGTCGCTGAGAAATTTGACGCAAGTGCCTGCCCCGGGGATTTCAACGGTCGTGCCTGATATCCCGCCGGAGATTGACAACATCATTGGACGGTTGATGGAAAAGAAGCCAGAAAAGCGGATCGCTACCGCGTTGGCGCTGCATCACAAGCTGGCTGAAATCGAACAGTCTCTCAAGGGTTACAGCGAAGCCAAAACGGCGACTTCCAGAATGGAGTCGGTTGACCCTGCTGACAAGACGGTGGATCTGGGGCCGCGCGGACACACAACCGAAAATCGTACCGACGCCCGTTCTAACACTGGGACCCAGGCGCGAGCCAAAGCAAAAACGTCCGAGGGCCAGCAGACTCGGGCTGATCATACGGTGGTCGAAAGTGTGGATCACCCGGAGCCCTCGTTCAGTCGACGCCCGGTCAAGAGCGTGACCGAGACGGCACGGCCGGACTTTTACAGCAAAGTCTCTGATCAGCAGCGTGGCGAGAGACCTGATTTGGAGGTCGATGAGCCAGTTGTCAGCAAAGGTCTGTGGTCAACTCTGGGCGCTCTTCTGCTGGTCCTTGTGATGGCAGTGGCGGGAACGTGGTTTGCGTCTCGAAGCCCCAGTGCGGATGATCTGTATACGACCATTCAAAGCTCCCGGCCGCAGAAGATTATCAAAGAAGCGGAGAAGTTCCTGAAGACCTATCCGGACGATGAAAGAGCCGATACGGTCCGGCGGATTTTTGAGTTCGGTAAAGCGACGCAGTATTATACGCAGCTTTCGAATCGACTTTCGGTGCGTCGGGGCATCATCGGTGAGAACAGGTTGTCGGATATCGAGAGGCAATTTTTGGACATCGCGGAGCTTGCCAAGTCGAATTACGAAGAAGCCCACATGAAAATGAAGGCCTTTGTTACCGTCCACGACAGCGTACCGAATCTGTCGGACGATGATCAGGCCTGCCTGAGTGCGGCAAGGAGTTTCACGTTGAAGATTCAGGAGGATGCGATGAAGCATGCCAAAACGAATCTGCTGAGTATCCGTTCGGCGATCCAGAAAGCATCAACGTCAAAATCGCGGCGAGCGGCGGAGATTTACAACTCCATTATTGAACTGTACGGGCCGATGACCGAAGGACGAGGCAACCCCGAGGTTCGGGATCTGGTCGGCAAAGCCAGAGAGTTGCTGATGGAAATCGAGTCGGGCGATGCCGGTGGTAACGGGCCCGCTGTCGACGACGATCCGGTTGAAGGCTCAGGCACCAATGAGGCCGACAAAGATGAGTAGTCGCCGATGGGTCTGCCCGGCTTGTACTCTGACGTGTGACGATGTTGAGCTTGCTGTCGAAGGACGGTCAAGAGTTCTCTCACCGCCGTGCCGGCGAGCCGATGCGTGGCTGAAGCAGAAACACGAAGCTCTTTCTGCGGCGTCGACCGAAGAGCTTAAAAAGCTGGTGACGGCGATCGGGGGCGCGCGGGCACCGATGATTACCGGGATCGAAAATCTGGATGTTGCGTCGCAGCAAACGGCGGTCAAAGTTGCCGAGCGTTTTTCGGCTTACCTTGATGTGAGTTACTCGCATTCCGGTTCTGCGGGATTGGCGGCGTTTCAGCGGCATGGCAAAGTGACAGCGACGTTGGGCGAGGTTGCCAATCGATCTGACTTTGTGCTGCTCTGGTACTGCGACCCGCTGGAAACGCATCCTCGGTTTGTCGAACGAATTTTGCGAAAGGAATCCGGGGTTCAAAAGAAGGTCGTCGTGGTTGACGATTCGCCCAACTCGACGACGTCAGCGGCAGACGAGTCGGTGATGTACGCCGGCGATCCCGAAGTGCTGGTTCGGCAGCTTCGTATGCTTGCTCAGGGCAAAGAGGTGGCTCAGGGTGAGGCGAACGGGTTGTTCTCGCAACTCGTTGATGCTTCTTATGCTGCTGTGTTTTTGCCAGCTGGGCTGGGGCATGAATTGGTCGACGCGTGGCATCAGTTGGCCCGGGAGCTCAATGGCCACACCCGAATGGTGTTGTCGTCGTTGACCAACGACAGAAACGGGGCTGGGGCGTCGCAGGTTTTGGCATCGCTGACAGGGTTTCCCGAATCGATTCGCTTCGTTGACCGCAGGCCGGTGTACAACGGTGGCGAGTTTGCATCGGCCAACGTTTTGGCTAGGCGAGAATGTGACTTTTTGCTGGTCTGTGATGCGGGAGCCGATCAGCCATTCGAAAAACGGCTGGATCGCGACACGCTCGACTTTTTGGCTTCGATTCCTGTTGCGGTGCTCACGGATTTTTCCGGCGAACACTATCAGAGTGTGGACTTTCTGGTTCCCGTGGCGACACCGGGGTTGAGCTGCGGTGGCGACTTTCACCGCATGGATGACGTTTCGGTTCCGTTGGTGTCGCTTGAGTCTTCTCCAGCGCCGAGTCCCGCGGCGGTGCTTGAAGTTCTTCTGGGTTGAGTCAGGTTGGGGCGGATTGAGTCAGGCTCGGCCCGATCTGTGCGATACGCGAGACCGGCGATATATTGTCGGACTGTGAACGCGGGGTTTGTCAAAACTCTGCCCCATAGGTTTCAACAATGCGACCAATGAAAACTGACGAAATCCGCCAGAAGTATCTGGAATTTTTTGAATCCAAAGCCCATCGTATTTGTCCCAGCGATGTGTTGGTTCCCAAGGATGACCCCACGGTGCTGTTCACGCCTGCGGGGATGAATCCTTTCAAGGAACATTTTCTTGGCAACGTGGAACTGGAATTTACCCGCGCCACCAGTTCACAAAAATGCCTGAGAACCGGTGACATTGAAAACGTGGGCCGCACAGCGTATCACCACACCTTTTTCGAAATGCTGGGGAACTTCAGTTTTGGCGACTACTTCAAGAAAGACGCGATCCACTGGGCCTGGGAATTCCTGACTGACAAAAAGTGGCTGGGGATCGATCCGAATCGCCTCACGGTGACGGTTTACCTGGACGACGACGAGGCGTCTGACATTTGGCACAAGGAAGTGGGGTTGTCGCTGGATCGCATTTCGCGATTGGGCGAACACGATAACTTTTGGCCGGCAGGTGCGCCGACTGATGGGCCGGACGGAGTTTGCGGGCCGTGCAGCGAGATTTTCTTTCACCCCGATAACGGGCCCGAGTGCGAGATCTGGAACCTTGTTTTCACCCAGTTCAATCGCGGTGGCGATCCTCCGGACAATTTGACGCCGCTTCCAAGCAAGAACATCGATACCGGAATGGGTTTGGAAAGAATCGCGGCAACCCTTCAGGGAGCCAGCACCAACTATCACATCGATACTTTGATGCCGATCGTTGAGGCTGCGGCGGAAGTTTGCGGCGTCAAGTACGAGGCGGACTCCGACAACGGACGTCGCATGCGGCGGATCACCGATCATGTGCGGGCCTGTACGATGGCGATTCATGAGAATGTTCTGCCGGACAAGGAAAAAGAGAACTACACCGTTCGGCGTTTGCTGCGTCGGGCCGTGTTGCAGGGGTACCAGATTGGCTTGCGAGATCCGTTTTTGGCGCAGCTTGTTCCTGCGGTGGTGGATTCGCTTAAAGGGCCCTACCCTGAACTGACTCGGACACTCGACAGTGTGCAAAAGGCAATCACCGCCGAAGAGAGCGACTTCCTGCGGCTGATTGAAAACAACATGCGGTTCGTGGACCAGTTGGTCGACGATGCAAAGGCCGCCGGGGCATCGGAATTGAACGCCACCGCGGCAGCCAGGCTGTTTCAGACTCGCGGCGTGCCGCCGGAGCTTTCCGCAGAAGTCGCCGCAGTGGCGGGGCTTGCGTTTGATTGGGACAGTTATCAGGCGGAAATGGACGTTCACGGAACGGCCAGCGGTGTCCTTGTCGATGAAGTCATGGGCAACTCGGGGCCGGTGGGTCAGTTCAAAAACTCGCTGAAAAAGACGGAGTTCACCGGCTACGAAACGAGGCAGAGCGAATCGATGGTGCTGGGAGTTTGTGATTCGCAAAACGTGTTGGAGCAGATCGACGAAAGTTCGGGCCAGTGCATGGTCGTTCTGTCGAAGACTCCGCTGTACGCAGAATCTGGCGGTCAACAGAGCGACTTTGGCACGATCGAATCGGCCAGTGGTTCTTTCAAGGTCTCGACGATGAAGAAGGACGGCGATTTGTTTTTTCACATCGGTTCGGTGACACGTGGGGTGCTCAAGACGGGCGAAAGGGTTTCGGCCAAAGTCGATCCGCAGCGGCGCGATGCCCTGTGCCGTGCTCACTCGGCGACACACATTTTGCACTACGCCTTGCAGCAGAACCTAGGCGAACACGCGACGCAGCGAGGTTCGCTTGTCGAGCCCGATGCGCTGCGTTTTGATTTTGCCAATGATGGTGCGGTCGATGCGGCAACGCTCTCGTCGATCGAAACGATGGCTTTGGAGAAAATTTCCAGCGGCGAGGAAGTGTCGTGGAAAACCGTTTCGCTGGACGACGCCAAAGCCGCCGGAGCGATGATGCTCTTTGGGGAGAAGTATCCCGATCCAGTACGTATGGTTTCGATCGGTGGCTACAGCAAAGAACTTTGCGGCGGCACGCACCTGACCAACACCCGGGACATCGGGCCGTTTGAGATCGTGGCTGAGACAAGCGTTGGTGCAGGAACTCGCCGCGTGCAGGCCCTCACCGGTCAGCGTGCCAAGGACAACCAGGAGCTGGTCAAGAAAACGGCAGCCGAAGTTGCGACCTTGCTGGGGACTGACGCTTCGAATGTGGGTCAGGCCGTGGCTTCTTTGTTCGAGGAAGTGAAGTCCCTGAAAAAACAGGCTTCGTCCGGAAAAGCAAAATCGGACGCTGCGGACGAAAGTTCATTTCCGGCAGCGAGCGATGATTACGTCGCCATTCGGGCGTCACTGTTCGGTGCCACATCGCTGCTCAATTGCGCGACCGCGGATCTGGCGGTTCGAGTTGAAAAACTGACTGAAGAGAAATCCATGTTGGTCGCTCAAATCGAAAAGCAGCAGTCGTCCGAAAAGGTTTCTGCTGATGATTTGATTGCCTCGGGCAAGAGGGTGGGTGACATTCTGGTGGTTGCCAGTGAGATTCCAGGCGGGACGGCGGACTTGCTTCGTGGGCTGATTGATCAAATCCGCAAGAAAACCAATCCGGTGGCGGTCTTTTTGGCCGCTTCGTCGGGCCCCGGTAAGGTCATGATGGTCGCTGGCTTATCGCGTGACTTGGTCGATCAGGGTATAAAGGCGGGCGATTGGGTGAAGGCTGTGGCCCCGGTTGTGGGCGGAAACGGCGGCGGAAAGCCCGATCTCGCTCAGGCTGGTGGGAAAAATCCTGAAAAAATTGAACAGGCAATCCAGGAAGCCGTAACTTTCATCGAATCTAAACAGTAAACACTCGTGTTCAAGATAAACTTGAACAGATGGCCAGAGGCATGCTCGCGTGACCGGCCCAACATTCCCATAACTTTTGGAGTATTCAATGCGTAACGCATTTATGTCCTTTGCGGCGATCGCCGTAGCACTTGTGGCCGCCCCCGCGTTTGCCCAACAGACGACGCTGACGGCTCAAGAGCAGTCGGTTGTCATGGTCGAAATCGATTTTGCCAAGATTTTCAATTCGGAGCTTGGCAAGATGATGGACTTTGAGGGCAAACTCAAAACGATTCCCGGTGCTGACCCGGACAGTTTTGACGCCGGATCAATGTCAAAAGTAACGGCTTCTCTGAGCCTGCCGGATAGCCTCGAAGCATTTCAGGCCATGGGCCCTGGCAGTGAATTGCCGATGGAAATGTTCACAACGATGACTTTCAAGGATGCAGGGTCGGCTGACGCGGCGTTTGCGAAAGTCAAAGAGAAATCCGAAGAAGTCAAAATTGGTGACAAGACTTTTTTCAAACCCGATGATCCGAGCAGTCCTGCCGGTCTGTTGGCGGAACGTTCCGGCGATTCGATGGTTTTTATGGGCACCGAAAAGTACATCTCTCGTGCGGAGAAAATGTTCGCAACCGATGGCCTGAAGTCTGCTTGGGGCAAAATGTCCGATGATGCCGTTCGCATCGCCATCGACGTCGAAGGCATGCCCGCGCTCAGGGAACAGATTATCGAGATGGGTTCGCAGGCACCGCCACCATTCAACACGTTCGCCGAATTGCTCAACAATGTCAACGATTTGCGAATTGCGATTGATCTCGATGGGGACAACCTGTTGACAATTGCGGCAACCGGCAAAGACGCAGACATGGCTGAAGAGTTCGCCGAAGGGCTCGACGCTCTGCTGGGTATGGGCAAGATGGGCATCATGATGCAAGCCGGTGCCATTCCTGAGGGAGACGCAAAGAACGCCGTCATGGAAATTGCGGAATCACTCTCTGCCACGTCAAAAGGTTCGGAAGTGACTGTCATCGTTCCCAAGCCAAAAGGATTCAATGAAGCCATCATGGGGCTCCTTGGCGGCGGGGACTTTTAGTAGCGGTTCAGACCGAAATTAAAAATCATCAAGGCACGCGATTGATTGATCGCGTGTCTTTTTTTGTGGCCATCGCGGAATTTAATCCCGGATTATTCACAAGGCGTGGGCGTGAGAATCAGTTCCGGCATTGATCCGCGAGCCTGATACTGTGAAACGATCGCTGTGTTTTTCATCTGCCGGATGATTCAAACTTCTTGTTGAAATTGAGCTTTTCCCTTGCTCCTGTTGGCGAGACGTAGGATCAACGCCCGTCGTCGTGAATAATCGGGTTTGTTGGCGTCCGGGTTTGTTGGCGTTAGTTGGCCAGAAATGGTTTTCTGCGAGCTGGAGTGTTAAGTGAACAGGTGCAAGCGTTACAAACTCGCGGAACCGGGAATTCCTTTCCAAATCGTATTCGCGTGCGACAAAGAGTTTTGGGGAGCGATCGGTGCCGTCACGCGGTTAAAGGGAGGGTATCTTCACGCTGAGATTGGTCGGCAACGTTAAGGGCGTTCGACGGGGAGGATTCGGCCCCAACGGCGGCGGCAGCCAACGTTGACCGGTGCCGGAGGCGGACTATAGTTCGCCATCCAGGCCCAAAATCCGCTCGCTACTCCATTCTGTCAATCTATGCTCAACTTCTTTCGCCAGCGCTCTGGTTCTTTCAAAAGTGACATCCTTTCAGGGCTTACCGTCGCCCTCGCCTTGGTGCCAGAAGCGATTGCTTTTGCGTTTGTCGCTGGCGTTTCGCCGCTCGTTGGGCTGTATTCGGCCTTCTTTATTGGCTTGTTGACGGCCATTTTGGGTGGCCGGCCGGGAATGATCTCCGGGGCGACCGGCGCGATGGCGGTTGTCATCGGCGGAGCGGCGTCGCTGGTTGCGATCCACGGGCCAGAATATCTTTTCCCGACCGTTATCCTGTGCGGAATTCTGCAGATCGTCATCGGTGTCGCGCGATTGGGAAAGCTGATCCGGATGGTGCCTCACTCGGTCATGCTCGGGTTCGTCAATGGGCTGGCGATTGTGATTGGGTTGGCGCAAATCGGCAGTTTCAAGACGCTTTCCAGTGAAGGGGCGCTCGTTTTCCTGCAGGGGCCTGCCCTGTACTGGATGCTGGGACTCGTTGGCCTGACGATGCTCATTATCTGGCTGCTGCCAAAGTTCACCCAGGCGGTACCTGCCTCGTTGGCTGCGATTCTGGTTGTGACGATGATTTCTGTGGGTGTCAATCAGAGCTTCAAAACGGAAAACAATCGCGGCAATACGCTCGCTACCGTTGGTGACATGTTGGCCACCAACTCCAAAGACGTTGAAATTCAAAAGCTCAAGGGCGTTGATGCCCATGGCCACACCGCCAAAGCTTCTGGCTCTGCAGAGAGTGGCTACGCGTCGCTTTCCCCGGAAGAACAAAAGGCCGCTGTTGCCGCGATCGTTGATTCGGAATCCAAGGCAGGAATCGCGGGCGGTTTGCCGATGTTGTATTTTCTCAACCCGGAGTATCAAGTTCCATTGAATCTGGAAACGCTGTGGATCATTCTGCCATTCGCGGTCGTGCTTTGCGGTGTTGGTTTGATCGAATCGCTGATGACCCTGTCGCTGATTGACGAGATCACCGAAACGCGAGGACAGGGGAATCGCGAATGTATCGGGCAGGGAATCGCCAACGTTGTCTGCGGATTGTTCGGAGGGATGGGCGGTTGTGCCATGATTGGGCAGTCGCTGATTAACGTGAACTCGGGCGGACGTGGCCGTTTATCGGGAATCACTGCCGCAGTTTGCTTGCTGATGTTTGTGCTCTTTTTGTCGCCCTGGATCGAGCAGATTCCGATGGCTGCGCTGGTGGGCGTGATGTTTATGGTCGTGATCGGAACGTTTGAGTGGGCGTCATTGAAGATGTTCCGACGAATGCCGCTGGCAGACAATCTGGTGATGATTTTTGTGGCTGCCTACACGGTGTTGATGCACGATTTGGCATCCGCAGTCATTCTGGGAGTGATTATTTCTTCGCTGGTGTTTGCGTGGAAGCATGCCACACACATTGGTGCCGATATCAAGCACAACAAGTACGGTAGCAAGATTTACCAACTGCATGGCCCGCTTTTCTTTGCGTCGGTTTCTTCTTTCAAAGATCTCTTTGAGGTGTCTGATGATCCCGACGATGTGGTTATCGATTTCTACTATACGAGGGTCTACGACCAGTCAGGCATCGAAGCGATCAATTTGCTTTCGGAGAAATACCATGCGGGCGGGAAACGGTTGCATTTGACGCATCTGAGTCCAGAATGTCGAACGCTGTTGAAGCGCGCCGGAGATCTGGTCGAGATCAATCTTTCGGAAGATCCGCAGTACCATGTCGCGACCGACCGTTTGGCTTGATTGCGCTGTTGAAGTTGAAACCAACCTAGTGGAGTGTCAGCATTGGATTTTAGGGTTAGCCGTTTTGGCGATAGCCACGGTTCCGAGACGAAAAACCGGGGCTAACGCCCAAACGGCTGATCTGAACAATCCTAATTTTTAATGCTGACAGACCACTAGTGGTTTGTCACAACTAGAAATGAGGATTCACCGTGTGAGCCGTTTTGGCGTTAGCCACGGTTATTGCTTGTTAAACCGGGGCTAACGCCCAAACGGCTGATCTGAGCAATCCTAATTTTTAATACTGACAGACCACTCGGGAGTGGGCAAGCACGCTTGCGAGGCTGTAGGCGGGATAATTTGGCATTGGCGAAACAAATACTATCGTAGTGGATTTCGCCCGAAATCCTCTGGGAGCGGGGAATCCTGGCGAATTTCACGACCCAACCTGAGAGCTGCCCAAACTGAGAGCTAATGTTTATCGATTGCGTCGCCCGAGAATGAAGGGGCTTATTCGTCGCCGACGACCTTGAGCAGGTTTTCGATTTGCGTGATGCCTTCGATTCCGCGGAGTGCTTCCTGAGCCATCTGCTTTTCGAACCATGAGTCAGCGGTTCCACAAAGAACAACGCGTCCGTTGCTGGTGCGAACTTTGATTTGCCGCGAGTTGATGTGCGTGTTGCCAACGATGGCAGTTGCGATTTTTTGATTCAAGCAGGGAGCAGAGAGCATGTTGTTCGCGTTGAGAAGTTCGTAGTACAGCAAAAGGTAGCACCCTGTTAGGGTCAATTTCAGTTGTCCTTGAACGATTGACCGTCTGTTTGTCAGCGATTTGCCCTGAGAATCCGCACGACTGTCGCCCTTTGACAAGACTGTTGCGGTTGTTCCTGTTGGCGCGTTTTGGCGGATTTGCTATCTACGGGGATGATTGTTTCCCACAGAAAACAGTTCGTTTTCGTTCACATCTACAAGACAGGCGGCACCAGCGTCAAGCGAGTTTTACGCCGACATGCGATGCCGATGTGGCAAGAGGCTGGAAATGTGCTGCTGAAGCGACTGGGTATTGCCCAGTTTGGGCCGCAGGTGCCGATTCCCGGAGGTGAGCGGGACCATCTGACCGCCAGTCAACTGATTGGGCATTGTGGTATCGACCAGTGGAAGCGGCTTTTTAGTTTTGCCTTCGTTCGCAATCCATGGGACTGGGAGCTGTCGCACTTTCGCCACATCTGTCGGCAAAAGTCCCATGTCGACCATCACACGGTGAAGGCAATGACATTTTCGGACTACCTTGTCTGGCGTTCGAATCGAAGGTACGCCTCGCAGCAGGTCTTTCTGTTACACGAGGGAAAAATCGCTGTGGACTTTGTGGGCCGGTTTGAAAATCTGGCCAGTGATTTTGGCTATGTTTGCCAGCGACTGGGGATCCGCAGCCCACGTCTGCCACGGTTGAACTCATCTCCAAAAAACGACTATCGGACTCATTACGGCGAGCTTGATGTGGAATGCGTCGCAAAGATGTATCAGGATGATATCCAGAGATTTGGATACTCGTTCGAAACTTTGCCACCGGTTGCGGTTGCGGTTGAGCGGAATGATTCACGCTCACAGGGCCGCGAACGCCAAAGCGGGATCGTCATCGGCAATTCGGCCACCCGTTGATGAATCGGCGGGGTGTCAAGAACGAATTTCGGCAAAGAGTCTGTCAAGCCGGATGAGCCGTTCAGCCAGTGAAGGATGCGGCCCGCCCTTTTTGGTAAGCTCGGCGGGACAGATTTTCGCAAATCGCCGAAGCGCCGCCTGCATGTCGTTGATTCGTTGCGAGTTGGGTTGGTCTGTGGCGTTGCAGGCGGCAAACCGGTCGGCTTCGAATTCCATCCGGGAAAATACCGAAGTTGAGAGCCAGTCGATGTAGACGACATAGCCGATCACGATCGCGAATTCGGCAAGCGGTATCGAGCTGTCGGCAAGCATCCGATGCAACCCGACCTGTGAGAAAAGATCGACGAAAAGGAAAAGCAACGGAGCGCTGGCGAGCAGAACTCGTTTGAGTGGGTGCTTTTTTTTCAGGTGACCAATCTCGTGCGAAATGACAGCGATCAGTTCATGGCGAGGAAACCGCTCTAGCACCGCGTCGGTGATCAACAGGAGTTGATTGCCGGGAAGGAAGCCAACGATGGCAACGTTGGCAACGCGGCCACGCGCTTTCCAAACCCTTGGCTCAATCGGAGCAATGCCTGCTTCGTGGAATGCATCGCTTATTTCCGCAGCAAGATTCGCGTCTGTCAGCGGGTCTAATCTGAAAGCAAGACGCACGATCTGTGTCAGCATGAATCCCGCAACGCACAGGACCAAGCCAATCAGCAGGATGCTCCAGGGCGATCCCGCCGAAGGCGAAAAGAAATCCTTGACCCAAACGAAAAATTCGTTTTGGGCGAGGGTGCAGATGTTTTGTAATGCAAAAATCACCCTTCCAGCCTAGTTGGAGAGACCTGCGATCGCCCGGTGGTTGGCGGGAAGCTGTGAGATGCCTAGCGCAAGCGTCCAGAATAACGGGACGCAGCGATTCTAACGGTTGTGACTTTTGACCCCGGATTATTCGCGAGGCGTGGGCGTCAGAGTCAGTTCCGACAGTGATCCGCGACTCTGATGCGGTCAAACGATCGCTGTGGTTTTCATCTACTGGACGATTCACATTTCTTGTTGAAGTTCAGCTTTTCCGTTGCTTCTGTTGGCCAGACGTAGGATCAACGCCCGTCGTC
>CALFWR010000091.1 GCA_937928555.1 uncultured Pirellulaceae bacterium | reverse complement strand
GTGCTGTTAGTGTGCCGGTCAATGTTGACACCGTTCCCGCGATTTCAACCGGCGAGATGACGTCGATACTCGCACTATTGGTCAGGGAAACGATGTTTCCGGATCCAATCTCCAGCGTTTCAGATTCCAGCCGGCTCGCATTGGAGAGACTCAATGAAGCGGCTGCGTTATCGGCTCTCTGAAGAATGACATCATTGGCAATCAGATTGCCGCGTTGAAGTCGAAGAGAGCCGGTACTTTCGAGAGTTAAGTCACCCGATGCGCCGCCAGCGGTCAAGTCCACGCTGGTTGCAGTGGCATCACCATTGAACGTGCCCAATTCAAGGAACCCGGATATTTCTAGCGGTCCACCGAGCTCAAGCGTGCCGCCACCAATAGCCCTGTAGCTGCTTTCGACTCTCACCGAATTCGCTTGCTGAATTCCATTCAACTGAACGACCGTAAACCCCTGGGACTGCTCGGCCGTGGAGGCAAATCGTTCATCGAGGAGAATATTCGTCGCTGCGTCTGGCGCGTCCGCGGCAGTGTTTCCAGTTGACTCGTCGATCCAGTTTTCCGCGTTATCGAAGGCACTGCCTGTCGCGGCTCCTGTCCAGTAGAGCTGCGTTGCACTGCTGCCTTGTCCCGAAGCGTGGCCGGCCATGATGGCCACCATAGCTAGCGCCACGCAAAAGTGAGTTTGCAAGCGAATGCTGTTGATTGGAACTGTTTTCATTTGAAATTCTGCGAAAAGAGTAGCCACTCTCCTGTCAACTCGAGACAGGCGTTGAGCAGTCGTTCGGTCAGCAAGATGGAGCCACGTCCAGCCGTGCTTTCCGACTCCAAACTGTACTTAGCGACTCTGACTGTTTTCAGGCCCATCGATTGCGCAGAAAAATGCAAAAGAGAGAAAACTTGAACCGCAACGCGCCACAGGATTTATTGGGCCGCAGTGGCCATCATTTCCGTTGCTTTTCAACGTTATCCGCTTTTCCTACCCGGAACCCCCTGCAGTTGGTCGGATTTGAAGCAAGGATCCGTACGGGATCTGCCCCTCAGTCCGGATTATTCACGACGACGGGCGTTGATTCAGCGTCTGGCCAACAGGAGCAAGGGAAAAGCTGAATTTCAACAAGAAATGTAAATCATCCGGTAGATAAAAACCGGAGCGATCGTTTCATCGCATCAGAGCCGCAGATCACTGTCGGAACTGATTCTGGCGCCCACGCCTCGTGAATAATCTGGGCTTAAGACCGGAGTTAAAGATTGTGTCGACGATCCTTATCGGCGAAACATCGTCATGTCGTGGTTGTGGCTTCCAGCGGCATTCCTTGGCAAAGATCACTTATCCACTGCAAAACGGCAAAACGGCAAAACGGAGAGCGTCTGAACCAAAAAAGACCGCCGCTTACACGGCGGCCTTCGGGACCACTTGAGTCTTCGTCAGAGGTTAACAATCCACTTGAGCCATCCGCTCTAGCGAACTGTCGAAACCAGTTCATCATCCATTTCGATCTTTTCGACCTTCTTGGCATCCTGCGAATCGAAGAACGCGTCCATCTCTTCGAGGATATCCGTGTCGGCCGCAATGCTGTCCGATGAGCTGACAGGAATCGCACCGTACTGAACAGGCATCATGCTCATCATTTCCTGCTCGGTTTCAAGCCTTGCACTGATGTCTTCGATCATCGTGCGAGTGCGAGCCAACTGGCTGTCGTCGAACTTGTCCAGCTTGCTGGCTGTCTTGACGACTTCGTTCATCCGGTTCTGTGCCGTCAGGTGCTCGATCTGAAGAGCCAGTTCGGTCTTCTGAACCTGAGCCTGTTGCAGGCGCTCAAGGGCCGCGTCGAGAGACTTCTTGCGAAGCTCGATGACTTTGGTGTCCTTTTCCAGAGTGGCAACGCCGGTCTTGTGGATTGCCAGTCGCTGACGAAGCTCACGCTTGACGTCGTCGGTCGAGTAGGCCTTGGAATTGGCCGCGACGTAAAATTCGTCACCAGAACTGACATGCGTACGCAACGTCAACATGTCCCGCTTGCTTTTCTCAAGGTCAGCTTGCTGACGCGTGATGTCGTTGGCCAACTTTTTGATGGCGACTTTTTCTTTGGCGATCTGGAAATTCATGTCGTTGATTTCCGGACCGATCTTCTCGAGCTGCTTTTTGGCGGCGTCGATTTGAAATTCGATTGGCACTTGCGATTGCACCGAAGCTTGGGCTTTATCGTATGCCGTTTGTGCGTAAGGAATCAGCTTGCCGCCGAAAAGCATTCCGGCAACAACAAACAATCCAATAGCACCCAGACAGATTTTTTTCATGGTAGTGTGGCTCCCTAATTTAAGTGTCGGATTCGAGTCGCCAAGCCGGCTGTTGTCGTGGCTCGGCATGGGAATCGAATCGCTGTATGAGGAGTAATTCGCTGGGGGTTTTCGGATCTTTGGAAAAAGCCCAGGAATTTTCAGAGAGCCCGTATCTACCGGGTTTTTCCGCATTTAAGCGAGTCACAGTTGAGAATTTCCCGTCGTGGGATTCGCCAGAATTCCTTTGCCTTGCGGAATTCTGGAGAATCCCACTCTGACACGGAATTATTCACGACGACGGGCGTTGATCCTACGTCTGGCCAACAGGAGCAAGGGAAAAGCTGAATTTCAACAAGAAATTTGAATCATCCGGTAGATGAAAACCACAGCGATCGTTTCATCGCATCAGAGTCGCGGATCACTGTCACAACTGATTCTGACGCCCACGCCTCGTGAATAATCCGGGCTGACAGGTGGCAGCAAAAAAACGCCCCAAAGTGTCACTCAATCAGAGCTTCATCCGGATCCTCGAGCCCATCCGACTCGCGACGACGAAACTCATAGGTGAAAGCCCCCAACAGGTCTCCGCGACCGGCCGCATGGCACTCAAGGCAACTGTCAATCGCCAGCAGCGGACCAAGGGCAACCATCTGCGAACCGTCCTTGCTTTGGCGGGCGACAAACGCCTGCCCCTCTCGCAGCTTTTCCAACGCCCCGGTTTCAAAATCGTTCAGATCCCGGATCGGCGCATCGTCACCGGAAAGATCTTCCATGCGGGGAAGATGATCCAAAACGTAAACCTTGGGGACATCGAATCGTTCAACGCTGACCAACCGCAGGCTATCCAATTGCCAATCGTCCGTGAAGTCATTTTCAATGGGGCTATCAAAGGACGCATGCGGAACGAATCCGATGCGCTCTCCGGATTCTGTCGCCACACCAAACCGCTGCTCGTTCAGGAAACTCGCGGCCGAAGCAACATGCATCGTTTCAAAATCCTGCCCCTGTGGCACCCACGGATCAACCGCGCTTCTGTCTGGATTTTTGACTTCGTGAAATCCAATCGTTGGCGGCTCGGATTCCTTCATCATCCGGGCTGGACTGGGGTACATCATCCGCGCCACGCCAAAACCGGACGACTTGATAAAGCTTTCGACTCGTCGATCGTGCAATCGTTCGAGTTGATTCAATCGACTAAAGAAATAGCGACGATTCTGCCCTTGCTCCGACTCCCACTCGCGCCAACGAAAAGGGATTCTTTTTTTCTGTTCACTTTTCGTGGAAGCCTCCGTCTCGTAATCCAGCCGCCCGGCCAACGAAACGGGGGCAAACTTTTTGCGAGCCGCTTTAAGTTCCTGATATCCCGGCAAACCAACCAACGACCCAGCGAAAAACGAAACAGCCAGACAAACCAACGAACTCTTGAGAACCGTTTTGTAGTTGCAAGGCGGATCGCGCCGACCAAGAACAATCAAAAGCACCAGATGTAATGCACAATTCATAACGATGACCAACGAGAAGATCATCAAGGGACCAAAGAAAGCAATTCCGAAAACAATTGCCAACTGAAGAAGGCAGCCATTTCTCTGCCGAGGCAACATTACCGTGAAAAGCCCCGTCAGCACCAGCGAGACGATCAGCGACAACCACAAAAAGGGACTTGCAGGCCCAACCCAGCCGATCACCGCAAACAGAACGCACAGAATCGTCGTCAGGAAAAACGCATCACCCAAAGTCCACCGCGTCGGCGGCAGTTTGGACTCAGGCTCATTCGCAGGACTATCCGCTATTGCCGCTTCACTCATCGTTGCCCTCGTCTGCACGTCGCTTGAGTTCTTCGCTTTGGCCCTGGGCCAGTGCGTGTTCCATAAGCAGCGCAATCCAGATTTTGGAATCCGCAAAACGCCGCTTGAATCGATACGCAAGATAAGCCCGAACGGATCGCCACATGAGAGACTTTGAGGTGCCAACCCACGCCTGACCTTTTGCCACGAGGGCTCTTCCCTGGCCCAAAAAATAGTTCCTGACGTACGATTCGGTCATTCGATCATCAGGAATGAAATGCCGCACCGTCGCCTCAGGCACCCAACGGCCTTGGTAACCCGCGGCCAGCATTCGCCGCATCATCTCAAGCTCATCTTCGCCCAACACTTCATCCCCGCGACGGCCCAGCCCGGTATCAAACTGAAACTGGGGCTGCACTTTGGAGCGCACCGCAAAGTTGGCTCCGTAGGGCAGGGTGCTTTCATCGAAAGCCACCGACTGGTCTCCCAGATCGCGTGCGGCGAAACAGCCACTGAGCGTGTCCCAGTTCTCCCCGATCCACTCCGGCGGATCGCTTTCAAAGTCCGCTTCGATCTTGCCGCCGAAAAACGCCACCTCAGTATTCGCATCCGCGAACTCGACGTACTTTTGCACAACAAAGGCATCCAGTTGCACATCGTCGTCGGTCCAGATCAGCAACTCACCGGCCAGAGCTGCGATGGCTTTGTTGCGAGCGAAAGTATGCCCCTGCTGCGTCTCCTTCAGCACGGTGACGTTGTGCCGCTGCGTGAACTTTTCATCGGCTGCAAAATCCCGCAGCACATCACCGGTCCAGTCGCTCGAACCGTTGTCCACCACAATCACATTCAGCGAAACCTGATACGGAACCACCAACCGCAGCACGCTTTGCAGCGTCTGCTCCAACAGTTTTGCCCGGTTAAAGGTGCAAATCGCAAGATCCACCCGCCGAACGGGATCAAAAGGCGGACCGGGTGGGGCATCGTCGCGAGGTTGCGATAAGTTTATCATGCTTCAATCGTATCTGGCAGGAGAAAGAATGTCGCTACCGAAAAATGTCCTTGGCACCGAACTGCAAAGCTGCTGTACCGATCCGATGACCGGATTCTATCGTGACGGTTACTGTCGCACCGGCATGGGTGATCACGGAGTCCACACCGTGTGCGCGATCATGACCGATGAGTTCTTGGCTTTCTCCAAATCGGCCGGCAACGATCTTTCCACGCCGATTCCGCAGTACCAGTTTCCGGGCCTGGTCGCCGGCGATCAATGGTGCCTGTGTGCGTCGCGGTGGCAGGAAGCATACGATGCCGGGATGGCACCCAAAGTCGTCCTCGAAGCCACCCACATGTCATCGATTGAATTTTGCAACATCGACGCCCTGCGTGAATTCGCAGTGGATGCTTGAGCTTGTCGTAGTGACGGCTTCCAACCGTCGCCATCCGGTTCGCAACGGGAAATCGCGACCGCTCGAAGCCGTCACTACGTCACTACACCTCAACTTGCCAAACCCCAATCCAAATCGATAATGGATTTTCCATTGGCCTACGTGACCAGATGTGTCACAACCCTGGCCAATAACTGAAGGAACGAGCCTGCTGCGTCGGCAGGCACCTGGCACCTCAACGGGATTTGCGGTGATTAAACGGATTGAACTGATCAACTTTATGTCGCACAGCCACACGGTCATCGAACCGGCGGCGGGGCTGACGGTATTGATTGGTCCCAACAACTGCGGCAAATCCGCCATCGTCGCGGCCCTGCAAATTCTCGCCCACAACGCACCTTCGACTTACGTGCTGCGGCACGGCACCAAAGAATGCAAGATCATCGTCGAAACCGACGACGGTCATACGATCGAATGGTCGCGAAAGAAAAGCGGATCGCCCAGCTACAAAATTGATGGCGAACCCTTCGATCGTTTGCGCGGTTCCACCGAAGTCTGGGAAAAGCTCGCCCGGGCACTGCGACTTCCCTTGGTCGAATGCGATGGAGCCGACTTTGATGTGCACTTTGGCGAACAGCGAAACCCCGTTTTCCTCCTTGGTGACAAAGGCAAAAAAGCGGCCCAGTTCTTTGCTTCTTCTTCGGATGCCAGTCGCCTGGTCGAGATGCAGGCCGTCCACAAGGCCAACGTCAAAGCACGCCGCAGCGAGCACCGCCAACTGACTTCCCAGGCCGACCGCACCCAACAAGCCCTCGAACTGTTCGAGCCGCTGGACGAATTGACCGAACAAGTCGGCGAACTGGAAACACAATTCGAATCCATCTCTCAGTCGGACCAGGCCGCCACGCGACTGGAAAAGAAGCTCAACCTGATCGGTTCCCTCAGCCTGGAAACCAGCACGCTAACGGCACTCGCCCGCGTCGTGGCCCAGACTCCTGCGGTACCTGACTTCGAAGACACCCGGCGGCTTGAGCGACTCGGGCCAGAGCTTGCCGCAGCACAAACCACAATCGCCAGGTGCAACAAAACCCTGGCAGCAATCAGCGAACTACAGCAACCGCCAAGCTTGCAGGACGAGCACTCCCTGGCCGACACGATTCACCAACTGAGCTCAAAACTCCTCGCATCGCGGCGTCTTGCCAGGCGCTCAAAAACGCTCGACAACATCAACCCGCCGCCCAATCTGGACCTCGAATCAATCGAAAAACTCAGCGGCATCACCCGCGGTCTGATCGAAGCCGAAAAAGACCTCCACCAGCGACAGCAGTTGGCCGGCAAAGCCCAACAGCAACTTGCCGCCGCCGAATCCGAAATCGAAGACTGGGTCCAAGACAACCCGACCTGCCCCACGTGCGGCGGCGAGATGTCCGCAGCGGTAGTCCTGGACGGAGGCCACGCGCATGAGTAAAGCCCGCAGTTATCGCGGACTGCTGGTGATCGGCGATCCGCACATCGAAGGCCGCCAGCCCGGATTCCGCAAAGACGACTTTCCCCGCACGATCCTGGGCAAAGTCCGCTGGTGCATCGAGTACGCGCGTAAAAACCGCCTGCTACCGACCTTCCTGGGCGACATCTTTGACAAACCTCGCGACAACCCGACGTGGATGATCGGCGAGTTGATCGAGATGATGAAAGACTACCCCGGGGTCAGCATTTACGGGAACCATGACTGCGCCGACCCGGTGCTCAGCGACAACGACTCGTTCTCGATTCTGGTCAAAGCCGGTTGTTTGAAGCTCGTCAGCGCAACCGATTTTTGGACCGCCGACATCCAAGGCCGCCGCGTCGTGGTGGCCGGCTCTTCCTACCGCCAGGACATCCCACAGCTATTCGATTTGGACAGCGTCCCCAAAAGCTCTCTCTTCGACGCAGCGCCGTTTGTGGTTTGGCTTTCACATCACGATATCGACATCGGCAATTACGAAAACGGCAAATTTGGACCCTTCGAGATGATCAACGTGGACCTGTTGATCAACGGCCACATTCACCGCGAAGCCAAACCGGTTCGCAAAGGCCAAACCACCTGGATGAATCCCGGCAACATCGTCCGCAGGTCACGCAGCGAACATTCGCGAAAACGGATTCCGTCGGTGTTGGAACTGACGTTTCCGGAGACCGGATTCGTGTCAAAGAAAATCACAATTCCACACCAGGCCTTCGACGAAGTCTTTCACGAATCAACAGTCGAAGAAACCGACGGCGATGAATCATCGAACTTTGTTGCCGGCCTGAAACAGCTACTGAACATCAAAACCGATTCCGGCGCTGGGCTGATGGAGTTTCTCGACCACAATCTGCCAAAGTACAAACCCGACGTCGCGGCCGAGATTCGCGAACTAGCCAACGACGTCAACCAGAATCCATAGGCCTTGAATATCATGACCAAGCAAACCATCGACCAACTCAAAAAACGCTACAGCAAGTTTCACGAGCAAAAAATCCGAGTCCAGGCGGAACTGGAAGGGGCACAGAAGCGGCTAAAGGATCTTCAGAAGCAGGCCAAAGAAGAATTCGGCACTCATAACATTAACGAGCTGACCGAAAAGCTTGCGACCATGAAGTCATCCAACGAACAGAAACGCCAGTCCTACCAGGAAAGCCTTGACAAAATCGAAACCGAACTTGCCCAGGTCGAAGCGGACTTCGAACGAACCACAGCCGACGAGGAAAGCGAATGAGCGAACCGCAGGCCTTCGCCGCGCCGACGGCGATTCGCAACCGCACCGACAAGCTTTTCTGGGAGCGTGAGCGACTACAAAAGGACGCCGTTCGCATTGCCGGTCGGCTCAAGGATCTTGACCAGCGACTTTCAATCGCCGACGACGTTTCAGTCGCCCTGGAGGAACTTGGCGAGCAACTGTTCGAGCGCGTTCTGGGCGTGATCGAATCGCAACTCACCATCGCGGTCCAGGAAGTCCTCGGTCAGCCGATCGTGTTCAAAACCCAGGCGGCGTTCAAAGCCGGCACCGCCGCGGTGACGTTTTCGGTGGAACGAGATGGCTTTACCGAAGACGTCCTCAAAGGGCAGGGCGGTTCGGTGCAAAATGTACTAAGCGTCGGCTTGCGGATGTTTGCCTTGACGCAACTCGGTGACGCAGAGCACCGTCGCTTCCTGGTGCTCGACGAGCAGGACTGCTGGCTGCGTCCGGAGCTTGTCCCCAAACTGGTCAAGATCGTCCACCAGGCGGCCAAGGAGATGCAGTTTCAGGTGATCATGATTTCGCACCACGACCTTGGGCTGTTCCGTGACTACGCCGACCGCGTCTACCGCCTCGCACCGGGCTCCGATGGCGTCAAAATCGAACAAGCCAACCCTGATCCAATGCCCGGCTAGACGTGGCTGTGGCTTGCACCCGGAAATCCAAATACCCACACCTGTCAGCGGCATGGCTGCGATTGACTCCACTGCAAAAATCCGAAAAGACCCCTATCGACGCAATCGCATCGCAATAATATTTTCCCAGTTCTCTCAATTGTACCGTTGGAGCAATTCAAGGCTTGTGCGAAAATACATGGCACCGACGAACCGGCGAGTTGTCCAAGAATTTACCGCATGTCCATCACGAATCCTCCAGAAGAATCTGCCCCCACTCCGCGCAAGCGATCCATTCCCGAAGGCACCTGGATTCAGTGTCCCGGATGCAAGGCCGCGATCGTCAACAAGGAAGCCCAGCGGAAACTTCGCGTTTGCCCCAGCTGCGACTACCACATGTACGTGTCGGCTCGCAATCGCATCGAACAAGTCCTCGACAGCGGCACGTTTGAAGAGTGGGACGCCGATCTCGTTTCCGCCGACCCACTGGTGTTCGCTGACAAAAGCCGCACCTATCCCGAACGCGTCATTGCCGAACAAAAGAAAACGGGCCTCTCCGATGCCGCCCTGACCGGCACCGGGATGATCCGGGCTCGCCGCGTTGCGATCGGAATCACCGATTCGCAATTCATCATGGGATCGATGGGATCGGTCGTCGGCGAAAGACTTACCCGGCTTACCGAACGCGCTACCGAACAGGGCTTGCCCCTGATCATCATCAGTGGCTCCGGTGGCGGCGCGAGGATGCACGAAGGAATCTTCTCGCTAATGCAAATGGCTAAAATCTCGGCGGCCCTCGCGAGGTACGATGAATCTGGCGGGCTGTTCATTTCAGTGCTGACCAATCCCACGATGGGCGGCGTCGCGGCCAGTTTTGCTTCCCTGGGTGACGTCGTGTTCGCCGAACCCAAAGCCCTGATCGGTTTTGCCGGCCCACGCACCATCAAAGCCACCATCCGCGTCGAGCTCCCATCGGGATTCCAGACCAGCGAATTTCTTCTGGAACACGGCTTCATCGATCGAATCGTCACCCGCGACAAACTTAAAACCGAAATTGCCCGTACGATCGACTACTGCGGCAAGTAAATGTCGTCGCGGTTGGTCCAAACGGAACCTGGATTTTGCCAGCTTCTGGCGGCACGATATACTTTTACGTACCCGCATTAAACTATTTCGTGACCCGCAAACAATGAGCCTTTTCGACAAACTCTTCAAAGGCAAAACCCGCAAAGAACCGCTGGATGTCTCTGCTCGCTTTCAGTTGGACCGTCATGCCTTCACCGGAACGATGTCCAAGTTTCGTGTCGCCAAAGAAATCGGCACCGGCAAGTTCTTTGGCATCAAATTCCTGGACGCCGAAAAACTGGCCTACTTTAACAATCGCTTCAAGGGCCTCAACAAGCCTTCCGAAGGCGAAATCGCGATGCAGATCAGCCACCCCAGCATCGTCATCACCCACGAGTATGGCGTCACGACAGTCGGGGGTCAGTACATCCTCATGGAATACATCCATGGCCCTGGGCTGGACCAGGCAATTCGCGCCCGCGACCCCAAGCTACTGCCAAATCGCATGACGCTGATTCGGGAAATGGCGCAGTCGCTTCAGGCCGTCCATGAACAGGGATTTATCCATCGCGATGTTTGTCCGCGAAACTTTATCTGCTATGAACCGCTCGACCACCTCAAGATGATTGACTTTGGTTTGACGTTGCCCGACGAAGCACCCTACCGGATGCCGGGCAACCGCACCGGCACACCGCAGTACATGGCTCCTGAAATTGTTCGCCGCCGCGAAACCGACCAGCGAGTGGACATTTTTGCCTTTGGCGTCACCTGCTACAAACTGCTGACATTCGAGCACCCTTGGGGATCAACCGATACCACCGGCGTCGCCGCATTGGCCCACGACACTTCGGAAGTTATCCCGATTACCAAACATCGACCGCACCTGCACCCGGACCTAGCCAAAGCCATCCACAAGTGCCTCGAAATCAATCCCGACAAACGAATGCCCAACTGCAAACGCTTTCTCTCAAGAATCCGCAACGTCGCCAACGAAGAAATAGCGTAGGGCCGGTTCCTACCGGCCATCTTCGTAGGGCCGCTTCCCACCGGCCGTCCTCACGCCTTACCGATCCTTAACACATCCATTCCCAACCCAGCGCTATCGGCCCGGAGAACCGGGATTGCCACTCAACTCTCGAAGCTGTCTACATTGGCGGCCATTCGATACTGCGATGAGCCTTCAGCATCGACCACATTATCACTGCGACTGCGGCGAGAAACCAAGACACTCCTCAAGTGTCGAAGTCCAACCGGGCCCCGACTCGTAGCCTGCCGAAATCAGCTGCGGTCCCGCAAGAGAGTCAAACAGCTCGCCATCGGCGCGAGTGAAGTGGCTTTTCCAGTCCCCGACGACTCCCTTGCGAGCCTTTGCCGTCGGCTGTGAACCGTCGCCTTCCTTTCGTCCCGACATCTGCTCGAAAGTAACCTTTCCCAAGCCATCAAACCCGCCAGTGTTGACTCCCAGCGTGGTTGCGACTCTTCGCAGCTCGCCAGAAAGATCTGCTTTCATTGCTTCATAGCTAACCACCACATCGGCCGGCGACCCGTCAAACACCTCAACGGTCTCCCGCCAGTTCTCCGCCCACTTTCGGATCACTTCATCATCAAAGAATCGCTTCAGTTCAAACCCCGGCTCCTTGTCCACAAAGTACCGATACCGATCGGTGCCCTGGGCATCCTTGAGCAACCAGTCAAACGTCCCGCTGGTCAGAACGTCGCGGCCATCGCGGACCAACTGGATAATTTTCGAATCGGGAAACAGCTTTCGAATCTTTTCCACAACCAAACCCGCCGTGCCCGGATAAGGCGTAATTTTATCCACCACGACGCTCTTACCCGTGCGACGCTTGGCAAAACCCACCACAAAATTCGCAAACGATTTTGTAAACGCCTCCTGAAACGCGTTCCGCTGAAGTCCCATTTCTTCAAAGAAGTAATGCACCGAAAACGCCTGGGCGTACTTGTCAAAAGTAATCCGCGGCGACGTCGTCCCGTCGTTGTTCTGCCAAACTTCGCAAAACTCGCCAAACAGTCGATGCTCGGTCGCAAAGATCTCCGCATGCTGATTCAAAGCCTTCGTCAGCCACGTTGACCCACTGCGAGGGGCACTGATGACAAAATGTAATGCCGTGTCGGCCATGTGTTAACTCTCGATTGACCAGGAATGCTCAAGTCCCACCACGCCAGAAATCCCCCGCCCATCAACATCGACCGGCGGTCCCACGACCCGAAAGTTCGCACACGCGCTGCGGCGATGATAAAACTCGGTCGTCTCCGGACCGTACAACGAAATATTGAAGTGAAAGGCTCCGATCAGGAACGGCAAACGCGGCAACTCCAACGTGACCCATACGCCATCGGGATGCGTCGCCGGGTCGATATCGAACACAAAATTCTGGTGGGCCGTTGAAATCGAAGCCAACACGCCCAGCGTTGGCGAACAAAGCGCCGCAACGATTCGGGCATTGTGGACTTTCTCCTGAGAGGTCAGTTGAATCCGCAACTGAACCACATCGCCGGTATGAAACTCTTTGGATTCCTCTCCATCGTGGCTCACCACAAACGCATTCGCCACTTCGGCGGCCCGCGCGGCACTCTGCCGCCGCTCAACACGCTCCCGCTCACTGGCACCCAGAACTTCCTCGTACACCGCGCAACCGGCTTCGAGTTCCCCATCGTGGACGATTCGACCGTGATTGAAAACAATCGATCGGGTGGCGACCCGCTGCAGCATCCCGATCGCGTGTGTCACCAGAATGATCGACACGCCATTGGCCACCAGCGTTCTCAAGTGCTTGAAGCACTTCATTCGAAAACCCACGTCGCCCACAGCCAGGACTTCATCGATCAGCAGCAATTGAGGTCGCAGGTTGGCAGCCACAGAAAACCCCAACCGCACGCGCATCCCGGAACTGTAAGTCTTCACCGGCGCATCGATCACGTGCGGCAATTCGGAAAAATCCACGATCTTGTCGAACACCTCGTCGACCTGTCGCTTGGACAGCCCCAGCACCGCAGCATTGATATAAATGTTCTCACGACCTGAAAGCACCGGATTGAAACCCGTCCCCAACTCGATCAGGGCACCGATCTTTCCACGAATCTGAATCCGCCCCATGTCCGGCTTGATCAAGCCATTGATCATCTTCAGCATCGTGCTTTTGCCCGCACCGTTGGGTCCAATCATGGCCACGCACTCGCCCGGCCCGATACTGAAATTCGCGTCTTTAACCGAAAGGAACTCGCCAGGACGAAGCTTTCCCGGTTCGCGATCCTTGCCCCGCCCCAGCACTTCGCGACCAAGGTCATACAGCCCGTAGCGCATCGCCCGCTTCAGATTGCGGCAATAGACTTTCGTCACATTGGAGACATCAAGGATGGTTTGTTCGTCTGGCATTTCGGTTCTCCTAGAACGCCTGCATACGTTCAACGATGACCGGAATCGAAATCCGAAAGACCGCCAATCCGAACAGAAACAAAGGAATCGAAATCGCGGATACCAACAGCCCCGGCAACCAGAAAGCCGATTCGTTCAGGAGGATCAAATCTCTGGCCAGTACAATCAGCGGCGCTGCCGGATTAAGCCACACCATCAACTGCCCGCCAAAATCGGTCCCGGCAACATAGATAATTGGCGTCAGTATCATCCAGAACGGCATCGCCAACTGAATGAACCGTCCCACGTCCTGGTAAAGCGAACCGATCGGCATCAACAACATGCCCAATCCACTGGCAAACAGAATCATCAATATCGCCAGTGGAATCGCCAGCAGAATCATCGGCCCGGGCATGACCTGGTACGACAGAAAAGCCGGAATCAGCAACAGGCAACGAATCGCGAGGTCAAAAAAGATCTCGCCCAACCCCACCGACAGCAATGCCTCGCGCGGAAAACGCAGCTTGCTGATCATCGCCCGGTTCTGCGTGACGACCTTCATCGGCATCTGGAAGGCTTCCACAAAAGTCTGCCACAGAATCATTCCGGTCAGAATGTAGACCGTCCCATTAACCTCAATGTCGCCGCCCAGTTGGAACACGCCGACCTGACGAAGGAAAACCCAGATCGCCGTATTGGCCACCGGCGGCAGAAAAGCCCAAAACAAACCCAGCGCCGTCTGGCGATACATACCGCGCAGGTTTCGCAGAAACAGTCGCCAGGCAAGTTCCCTGCCGGCAAGAAAATCCGCATGGATGTTGCGAAACAAAGTCAACGGCTGACGAATTTCAGATCCCGAATCGTAAACAGTCACCTGCTCACTGGTCTCGATCTCCATCATCGCCAGGGCGTCGCTGTCTTCTTCGGGCAATTCTGATTCGGTTGTCTCTTCTGTCACGTTCACGCCAACCCACTGCGAATCAAGTCATGCAAGTGAACCACGCCCACGATACGCTTTCTGGCACCCACAACCGGCAACACGGAAATTTGTTTTTCTTCCATCACGTTGATCGCAACCGCAGCAAGCTCATCCGCGGCAACCGTTGCAGGCGATGACGTCATGAACTCGCGACTGGGCCGGACAAGCGGATTGTCGCTCGAGCTTGCGGTCGCTGCAAACGTCCGCCGCACATCGCCGTCGGTAATGATGCCTTCGAGCGTTCCCTGGTCATCACAGACAAATACGCAACCCAGATTTTTCTCGCTGATCGTGGCAATCGCCTGACCTAGGGAACATTCCCCCGCGACCGAAGGAACTTTTGCCTGCGTGTGCATCACGTCGGTGACTTTCAACAGCAGCTTTTTGCCCAAGTGCCCACCCGGATGAAAAATCGCGAACTGTTCTTTGGTGAATCCCCGCAGACGCATCAGCGTTACCGCCAACGCATCGCAAATCGCAAGGGCCACTGTGGAACTGCTGGTCGGTGCAATCGAATCGGGATCCGCTTCACTGGTAACGCTTGAATCGAGCACCACATCGGCGTGGCGGGCAAGCGCAGACCCCGGCGAACCGGTCACCGCGATCGTGGCGACTTTCTGACGAAGCATAAACGGCAGCAAGTCCAGCACTTCTCTCGTTTCGCCGCTATTGGACAGCGCCAACAAAACCGAACCGCTGACCACCATCCCCAACGAACCATGCATCGCATCGGCCGGATCCAAAAAGATCGCCGGCGTCCCGGTACTACTAAGCGTCGCGGCGGCCTTGCGGGCGACGCATCCCATTTTTCCCATCCCGGTCACCACCACATGACCTTGGGCAGCCTCCAGAACTCTGACTGCCCGCGCCACCCGGGAATCGCAGCGCTGTGCCGCGGCCCGGATCGCTTCGGCTTCGCGCACCAAAACCTCGCGAAACCAGTCGCAAAGTGTGCTATCAATTTTGGATGCGTCGTCGTGCAAATCAGGGTCCGCGTAGTATCGCCGTAAAACCGGGTGCCAACCCATTATATTTCGGCCGCTTGTCGCTCAGCCACCACATGGACTTGGCCAGCACCGACAAAAGGCTCGCCAAACTTGAACTGATCTTGCCAGAAAGCCTCAAAATTTGGTATCGAACGACTTCATTATTGCGCAAGACTTGTGAAAAGTGATAGCGGATCGCAAGCCAAAGGCATGGAAGTCGACGCAAACCACCATCGGTTCGCACCCTCGGTCCATGCATGTCCTACCACAGTGGACCAGACGATGGCCGATACTCAAAACGAAACACTGCAACCCGAACAAGAACCCGCACCACGCGGCGGCTACGCCCTGATTGGAAGATTCCTCGCCGTTGGCCTGTTTGTGGCATTAGGAACCTTCGCCGTCATCCAGTCGCTTTCGGGCAGCTCTGAGCCATCCAGCGACGACAAAGTCATCACTCAAACCGGCGACGAAAATCCGCCCGAGGATCTCGTTGGCAATTTGATCAACAAGGTCAAGCAAACCGCTTCCAGCACTCCGACCCTGGACGACATCGAAAACAAGACAGGCGAATTCGTCTCCAACGGCGCTTCCAAAGCAAAATCAGCTCTCGATTCTGTCAAAAACAAACTTACTGCGCCCCCCATCAAACCACCGGCACAAAAGTTCACTGCCTCAAAACCACCCACCACCCGGCAAACCCCCGTCACCCTTCCCGCGCCCAAAACCGCGCCACCGACTTCAGGCCCGCCTGTTGTAATCGCCGGTGGTATCAACGCGCCTGCACCACGCAAATCGCCACCGCCAGATCGCTTTGCCGCACTTCCGCAAACGGGACCGCCGGGATTTACTCCACCCGCGAGAAAAACCGCCGCGCCGCCCACACAAAATCCATTCGGCCCAACAGTCAACCAGATCAAAAAAGACACCGGCAGCTTCTTGGGTAATGCCGCCAACAAAACCAGCGGCGTCATCAATCAGGCAAAGCAGGGAGCCAATGGCATCACCGACAGGGCACGCAATGCGTTTTCACTCGGCGGCCAGGACAAACCCCAAGCCCCACCCACCGGACGGATTCAAACAATCGAAGCCAAACCAAGAATCGATTCGCTTAACAACAAACCTTTTGCTCCTGCGCCATCGAACGCCGGGAGATCGTCGAACTTTGGAGACACAAGATCGACCCCGAAAGACGCCGGACCTTTCCGCAGCCAATCACTGAACCCCATCTCCCGTTCCACCGCCCCACCAACTGGCCGATCAAGCACCAGGCCCCAGGCAAGCACCTTCCCGCCGGCCAAAACACCTCCCGCCAGACCGACTTCCAATCCACTGGCCCGACCGTCCAACCCCATCTCCAGACCGCAGTCCAATCCGCTGGCGCGATCAAGCCGCCCATCCACCGGTCCACCTCGAAACGATCGCACCCCGGCAAGGCCCGCATCAAGTCGATCGATCGTTCGATCGGGAATCGCAAGTTCCGTGCCGGGCGACCGGAAATACGACGGAGCCCAGGCACCGTCGATCATGATCGAAAAACGCTGTCCCCGTGAAGTCCAGGTCAACCAGACAGCGGACTTTGAATTCCGCATCCGCAACGTCGGACGCGTCACTGCCGAAGGCGTACAGGTTGTCGACAAAGTCCCATCGGGAAGCCAATTTATTGGCGCGACCCCAAAACCTTCGGTCGCCAATGCCTCCGGTGACCTCCAATGGGAAATTGGATCGCTCCGACCCGGCGAAGAAAAAACAATTCGTTACCAACTCAAGCCCATCGAACCCGGGGAAATCGGCAGCGTTGCCCAGGTGCTGTTTTCGACCCGAGCGTCAATGCGAACGCTTGTCACCCGTCCCGAACTGAAAATTCGGCACTCGACCGAATCAACGTACCTTGTTGGCGACAACGTGATCTTTGATGTGGTCGTCGAAAACGCAGGAAACGGACCGGCTCGCGATGTTATCGTTCAGGAACAGGTTCCCGAGCTCCTCGAGTACCAAGATGGCTCACGCGAAATCGAATACGAAATCGGGACGTTGATGCCCGGCCAAACACGCCGCGTCCAGTTGGGGCTCAAAGCCGCCCGCGTCGGAAAACTTCGCAACGTGATGTTTGCTTCTGCCCAAGGCGGTTTGCAAGCCAAACACGAAACGAACCTCGAAATTGTCGCCCCCAAACTGAACACAGCCAGCTCCGGGCCGACGCATCGCTACCTTCAACGCCAGGCGACCCACCAGTTCACGGTTTCAAATTCCGGCACCGCCAAAGCCACCAACGTGCAGCTGATCGCACGATTGCCCAGCGGGCTGCGATTCGTCAGCGCCGACAACCGTGGCCGCTACAACCCGGGGGCTCACGCTGTCACCTGGGTGATGCCGACACTGAACCCCGGTGTGACCGGCAACGTCGAAGTCACAACCGTGCCCGTCGAATCCGGAGACCAAGGAATCAAATTCGAAGCAATTGCCGATTTAAATCAAAAGTCAGAAACCGATCAGGCTCTCAACGTCGAACACCTTGTCGATGTGTTCTTTACGATCGACGACGTCATTGATCCCATCGAAATCGGTGCCGAAACCCGTTACCGAATCCGGGTCGTCAATCAGGGAACCCAGGCAGCTTCCAATGTACAACTTCAGGTTGACTTTCCGCAGGGCATCGCACCGAGCACCGTTGACGGGAGCCTTCGCAATGAGATTCGTGGCCAACGAGTGATCTTTGAACCCATCAGTTCACTGCGTCCCGGCGAAGAACTTACCGTAAACATTGCAGCGATCGGCAAAACCGATGGAGACCACCGCGTCGCAGTCAACATGAGAGCCGACGGTCGCCAGACACCGGTCACCAAAGAAGAAACCACCCGCGTCTACCGCGACCGATAGGACCGGAAGAGTCGTGACCGAGGATTATCCTATTCGCATTCCGCATTCCGCATTCCGCATTCCGCACTCCGCACTCCGCACTCCGCACTCCGCACTCCGCACTCCGCACTCCGCACTCCGCACTCCGCATTCCCCATGCCTCGAACCATCGTCTTGGACGCCGTCGGGACCATCCTCAAACCCCAACCCGACGTCATCACGGCCTACCATGATGCGGGCATCGATCATGGCAGTCGGCTTTCTCGCGAAGATGTGGCTGGCCGATTCAAACAGGCCCGTGCAACTTTTTTCAGTTGCGACAACTCGGCCGCCAACACACCCGCCGGCTCACTGCCGTCCAGCGACGCGATCGAACATCAGCTCTGGAAGCAGCTCGTCGATTTCGTGTTCGAAGACGTCAACCCCTCGCGCCTCTTCGAACAACTCTGGGACCATTTTGCGTCGCCGTCCAACTGGGCGATCTACGACGACGTCACGGCCTGCCTTGCCCAACTACAGCAGCGTGGCGACAACCTGATTGTGGCCTCGAACTTTGATTCGCGGCTTCACAGAATCATGGACTCGATCACGCCACTGGCTGCGATCTCGACCGTTTACTGTTCCGCCGAAGTCGGCTTTCGCAAGCCCGATCCGGAATTCTACCGCGCCATAGCACAACGAATCCCGAACGACCACGAGGTCATCATGATCGGCGACGATCACGAAAACGACTGCGTCGCGCCCAGCCTTTTCGGCTGGACGGGCATCCATCTAAATCGAAACCGAAACCGAAACGCGAATCCTTCACCACAAAATGCACCGTCGGTCAGTTCCCTGGTCGATGCGTTTTGCTGCGAGTAATTCACCCCGGATTATTCACCAGGCGTGGGCGTCAGAATCAGCTCCGACAGTGATCCGCGACTCTGATGCGATGAAACGATCGCTGTGGTTTCCATCTGCCGGATGATTCACATTTCTTGTTGAAATTCAGCTTTTCCCTTGCTCCCGTTGGCCAGACGTAGAATCAACGCCCGTCGTCGTGAATAATCCGGGTTAACGCCTCGAAGAGGCCAGCTACTTTCTTTCGCGAGCCATGAACAGCAACCAGTCGTCGCCTTTTTCACCCGGTGCGGTGAACTTCGATTTCCCGCGTTGCTTTTCGATTTCGCAGCGTTTGATCTTTCCGCCTTTGCGCGGGTTGAACCACGCCGCTTTATAGTCGACTTCCTCCTGAGACAGGTCGACCGTAACGTCCCCGCCCTCGGGCAGATACACAAGCCACACGTCGCCAGACTTGCCAAAGCACATCGGACCGTAGCTGTTGTCGTCGTTGCCCACCAGGTCGTTGCGGTTACGCATCTCGTCCAACGGCAGTTGGGCGCGTTCCACAAAATCTTTCGCGATGCGGCAGTAGTCCCATGATTTGTCACGTGAACGAAAGTCCTCGGCCAGCAGGTCGTTCTGCGGCAAGGAATAACCAAAGTAGTACATCACCCCCGCGCCGCCAGCCATCAGGTTCCCCCACAGCGTTCGCTTGCGAATGTCGTGCAAGTCATACTTGCGGCCGTCTTCCATTTCGACCACACCTCCGAAATCCTGATACCCCGGATCCGGTGGCACACCCTGCTTGGCCTTTCCCTGTTCGTCATTGGCACACACCCACGGCTTGCCGCTATCAGCAGAAGCCTTCACCCACTGGAGCGTTCTGACGTGCACCTGGTCCCACATATTCTGCAGCGAAACACCCGTTAGCGCCGAATGCCCCAGCAGTGGATCGTACTTTTTCTTCTGCTGCTGCGGATACGTATGCAGCACGATGTGGTGATCATAGGGATCGACGCCACGCAGAAACTCGGCCATTTCAATTTGCTCAAGCGTGCTCTGCGTGTTCTCTTCGCCCAGATTCCATTCGATCGCGTTAAGGTACCCGAACCTTGCCACCAACTCGCGGAGGTACAACATTCTTTCAGGGCCAAGCTTGCCGCCATCAAGCGAACCGGCGACTTTCTTTTCCTTGCCCTTGGCCCCCATCCGATGATCATCGATTTCAGTTTCCTGCAGTTTGAAATGCAACATCAAACCTTTCGTTTGGGCGTGGTCAAAAACAATCTGCCACTGGTCCAGCTTGGAACAGTCAAAATGCAATTTGTCCGTCGGAGCCACGTGCGGCCAGACATTGCTGCCGTCACCGTCTTTGTTGTACGGCAAAAACGAGATCGCATTGACGCCCTTGCCGGCAAGATAATTCATTGCCCCGATCAGACCTTTTCCTTTTCCATCACGCCACGTTGGATCACCTTCGCTCCAATCGGTAACATGTGGCTTGTAGGTTTTCAGTGGGCCAGCTTTGCTTTTAAGAGTTCGCGTTGCGTCAAAGTCCCTGTAAGCCAGCAACGTTTCGGGAGCGTCAGGACCGACTTTGAAAAACGGACGCTGCGTGCGGGAAAATTTCAGATAATGCGTACCGCTTGGCAACAGCATTCCGCGACTGCGAAAGTCCACTGCGTCCAATTCTGTGTCGTCGGTGATCGTCAAAGTACCGGCCTTGCCATCGCAGCCGGGAATCGCCGTTCCGGCTAGCTGCGAGTTGATCGCAACATCTTTTCCGGCAACCATTGAAACGCTGTAGTCCCAAACCCCAGCCGCCGTCGGAGTAAAATGACATCGCCATTTGTTGCCACGATCAGCCGAAGATTCGCCCGCATTGCCGTCAGCAGCAAAGTAACCCGGCACAACCAACGTTGGCGAACCGGAGGTGTGGCTAAAGGTGACGTTCATCCGCACGTCACGAAACGGATTCGCTCCACCGGGAACAACCGTGTCGTTGATCTCAAACGCGAACGGACCTGCCTGAGTCAACGTAACCTTGTGCCACGTCGCCAGCTTTCCCGTTACATCGACCGAACCGTCGCCGTCCTGCTCAACCGCCGCCTTGAACGCTGCGGGAGCCTGCCCCTGCTTGATCATGGCCGCCGGTCCAAAGCCATCCGGACGCGGCATCTGGCGGTCCTTTGTCATCATCCAACGATCGAACTCGAACCCATCTTCCCGCATCGAAAACGAAATCGTGTGCTCGCCGGCCTTGTCAACGTCCAACCAGATTTCATGAGCCACGCCGCAGTGCGCCTTTTCGGTCCGCTGCCTGCTTTCCCAATGCCATGAGTGCTTGCCTTCGCACCACTGCATTCGCTGACCGTGCTCAGGCCATGTTCCGTCGATCCCCACGTGCAGCCCGTTGTCTTCCGATCCGGTCGAATACGCCCTGACCCAAACGTAATACCGACCCGGATTGTTGAAATGGACTTTGTAACTGAGCACCGCCAGCTTGCCCGGCTTGTTGGAAAAGTTCTCTCCGCCAACGAGCTTTTCACCATGGTTGCGCCTCGTGTCGGGCAGAATCTCAACGTAGGCGTTGCCGCTGGCTCCAACCCAATGCGGCGGGTCACCGTCCGAGTTTGCCTGGGGCTCCATGTTGGGACCGGTGATGTAAAAAGCCCGTTTCGAAGTCAGCTCCTGACTGAAAAAGTGCTCCGCTTCGACGGCCACGACACCATCGACTTCTTCGAAAACCAACGATTGCTCAACCATTGGACTTTGCGCATCGGCCGACACAACCCAACTGCTCCAGACCAAACCCGGCAGCAGGCAATAACGTAACCAGACAGATTGACAACTGAACATACTTCCTCGGACACTTTCGAATATTTGACAGATCTCAATGGTAAAACTAAATCACGCGCAAGCGCACAAAAAAAGCCCGGACTGAGCCGGGCTTTCGAGATTTCAATGAGTTACTTCTGCTGGGTTTGAGCGGCAGTAAGTTCGCCTGGAGGAGTATAAGGATCGTCCCCGGCAGGGCCTTTTGCTTTATCCTCTGCTCGCTGCGCGGCAACTGCCACAACCTGCTGTGCAAAGAACAACTGCTGAGGAGAGAAGAACCGCTCAAAATAGCCGTCCATTCGCTCAAGACGATTTTTGACCATCAACTCGTTCCAGCTCAACTTGTCTGTAATGTTCCAGGTCGCTGCCTGAGCAACAGGCTGAATGATTTCGTCCTGAGCAAGCATCTGGCAAATTTCGGCAACCTTTGGATCCGAAGTCACCGCAGAGAGAGGACGAATCGTGTAGTCCATCGATGAACGAGGATTTGGCTTGCCGTGCTCAAGACAAACAGTCGTCAGTGCGACTCTGCCAACTTTGCCGGGAGGAATATTGAATACTCCACCGCCGCCACCAAGACCTCCGCCTCCGCGACCACCGCCGCCGAAGCCTCCGCCACCTTGACCACCGCCAAAGCCACCGCCGGCACCCTGACCACCGCCGCCGCCGAGACCTCCGCCTCCGCGACCGCCGCCACCGAGGCCGCCGCCACCGAGACCACCACCGCCAAAGCCACCCCCAGCGAGCCCTCCCTGTCGCAAGACAGGAACAGCCGAGAACGTGCCTGGCATCGCGATCGCCAATGGCTTGTCCGTTTTGTTGGTGACAATCACGTTGGATTTCTTTTCACTGACTGTCTTGATGACAACCTCGATGTCACCCGACTCCATCGCCGAAAACATCTCGGTTGATTCGAATCCTTCGACCGGCGTTGTGGTCTTCCAGACTCGGCCAAGCCGCTTCGCTGCGATTTTTTTTGCTTTAGCGGTTTCCCGCGCTGCTTTTTTTGCCGCTGCTGTTTCCTTTGCAGGAACAGTTTCCGTTTTATCTTGGGCATTGGTCATACCGACCAACACCATCAAAGCCATCACGGCAAAACTCAATGGCAACTTCGACATTGATGTTCTCATCAAAAGAACTCCCTGAATTGGAACCGACGCACCTTGCCAGCGCCGGAATATAGAACGTCTCAATCAAATATATTCGCTGATCCGCCGATCGAATGCGGTTCTGGCAGAATAGTCAGAAAAAGATACAAGTGCATCAAAATTCACCGCCCTAATTGTGAAAGATGTGCGATTTTGATCCCATTTTTCCCGGCATCGGCAAGCCTAGAGGCAGACCAATGCTATCAGGCTCTATCGGACACCACCCCGGCCAACAACAACACATAACGCTTTGGTGGCCCGGTTCGGCAATGTGAAGCCATGACCAACGGAATCTTTGAAAGGATCAATACCGCCGGGAACGAGGAAACACGTTGCGAACCTCACAACCCCTACATCCAGATCGCAGCACGCGCCAGATCGGTCAACACACCCCGCCCACCAACCATCAAGCCGCAACAAGAGCGCTCGACGCTCTCTCACAAGGCACACCAAGGCACACCAAGGCACACCAACACGCAACCCTCGGCAAGCTTCGACAAGCTTCGAATTGACCTCCAACGAATCCCCATCAACGCGATCACGCGATCACGGGATCACGCGATCACGGGATCATCGAAGCGATCACCAAGGCCACTACACTCATCAGCTTCAGCAAGATATTCAGCGAAGGCCCCGATGTATCCTTGAATGGATCACCAACGGTGTCACCAACAACCGCCGCCTTATGTGCTTCGCTGCCCTTGGTCAGCTTCTCGCCTTCAACCTCGAAACCGACTTCGATCATCTTCTTGGCGTTGTCCCATGCGCCGCCTGCGTTGGACTGGAACAAAGCCATCAACACGCCGCTGACGGTCACTCCCGCCAACAGTCCACCAAGCATCAGTGCGTTAGTGTTGCCGCTCATGCCATGCAGCAACTGGTAAACCAACGAATCAGGATTGTCGCCGGCAAACGTACTCAGATAATACGGCCCGAAACCAAATGCAACCGGTACAAGGACCGCCACCAAGCCCGGAATTATCATCTCACGAATCGATGCCCGCGTTGAGATCGCGACGCACTTCGCGTACTCCGCCTTTCCATCGGCAGCATCGAATGTCTCCTGGTCAGACTTGGACCACGAATCAAAATCCTTCCCATCGTTTTTGTTCATCACATCCAAGGCAGCCCTTAGTTCGGGGATATCCCGAAACTGACGACGAACTTCCTGAATCATCGCCATCGCCGCACGACCCACCGCGTTCATCGACAAAGCCGAAAACAGAAACGGCAGCATCGCACCGATAAACAGGGACGCCATCACGTAAGGGTTGGTAATACTGATGCCATCAATGTCGACATCATGCGTCATGTTATAAGACGTAATGTATGCGGCAAACAAAGCCAACGCCGTCAGTGCCGCCGAACCAATCGCGAACCCTTTTCCGATCGCTGCGGTCGTATTGCCTACCGCGTCAAGCTTGTCAGTTCGCTCGCGAACCTCCTTGGGAAGATCCGCCATCTCCGCGATTCCGCCCGCGTTATCGGAGATCGGACCGTAGGCATCCACCGCCAACTGAATCCCCGTGTTGGACAGCATTCCCACCGCTGCAATCGCGATTCCATACAGCCCCGCAAACGAATAGGCGCAAATAATCGCCAACGCGATAATGATGATCGGAATCGCTGTCGACTGCATTCCCACACCCATACCCGAAATGATGTTCGTCGCCGAACCGGTCATCGATTGACGAACAATCGACTTTACCGGGCGGGTATCGCAACCGGTGTAATGCTCGGTGACTTTTCCAATCAGTAACCCCGATGCCATCCCGAATAGAATCGCGAGGAAAACTCCGAACGATGTGTATTTCTTGCCTTGAACGTCAACCCATGCGTCAGGCAGCATCCAGTCAATGATGAAGTAAGTCAAAACGAGCAGCACCAATGCCGAACCGAATTCGCCAATGTTCAGCGCGGTATGAGGACTTCCACCTTCGCGGACTTTGACAAAGAAAGTCCCGCCGATCGATGTCAGGATCCCGACGCTTGCCAAAACCAGTGGCAACATGACCGCCGAAAGCCCACCGAAGCCATCGTCTGTGAACGGCGACAGCCCAAAAAATGCCGCCCCCAATACCATCGTTCCAATGATCGAACCGACGTAGGACTCGAACAAGTCTGCCCCCATCCCTGCAACGTCGCCAACGTTGTCGCCCACATTGTCAGCAATGGTTGCCGGATTCAGTGGATGGTCTTCGGGAATACCCGCCTCGACCTTACCGACCAGGTCCGCACCCACATCCGCAGCTTTTGTGTAGATGCCTCCGCCCACACGCGCAAACAGCGCGATCGACGATGCACCAAACGAAAATCCGGTCAGCACCGTGATCACCCGGTTGATCGAACCCGGACTGTCCATGCCAAACAGGTTCGCGTAGAGAATCAGCAACAGGCTCAACCCCATCACGCCCAGACCGACAACGCCCATTCCCATCACGCTGCCGCCGGCAAAAGCAACCTCCAGCGCCTTACCCAAACCGCTTCGCGCCGCATTGGTTGTGCGGACGTTTGCCATGGTCGCAACCTTCATCCCGATAAACCCGGCAAGTGCCGAACAGAGCGCACCCAAGCCGAACGAAAGCGCAATCAGTGGGCTCGATGCATCTCCCTGCGTCGAAGCCGACCAGCCCAACAGGGCCGCAACGGCCACAACGAAAACAATCAGAATGGAATACTCGGCCTTCAGGAACGACATCGCACCATCGGCGATATTGTCCGCGATCCGACCCATCCGTTCGGTTCCAACCTCCTGTTCAGCAACCCATTTGGACTTCCACCAAGTAAATACCAGCCCCAAAGCACCCAAGACCGGAATCACCCAAGCCACCCATGGCAGCCCGCCGGAACCCGATTCAGCACTCGAACCGCCTTCGACTGACGGGGCAGATTCCTGAAACGCCTGGACTTCCGAGGTAGCGAACAGCACGCAAATCAAAAAAGCAAAAAGCAGTCCTGGGCAGGACCATCGTCGAATCGTCGTCGACATATTGAAAAGCCTATTTTTAGTTGTGGTGAGAATCTTATGTTTGCAGGGCAAAATTCCGCCAAAAAGGGCGAAAAGATACCCTTAAGGGCACCTGATAGCGTCTAGCCGGACACTATTGGGCAATCCCGGATTAAGGCAGAGTATTTGACAACCTTTTTCTCGGCAAGGAAAGCCCGCTTATTCCCGTAAACTTTTTTGTCGCAATTCAGACCGGCGGCACCCTGAGCCGCCTGCCGAGTTTCAACATCTGTGGGCAGAACCACCTAATCCCCAAGTTCCTATTCCTCAATTCTGGAAACCGCCGCGATTGAGTAAGATGGAAAATACAGGGACACTCCCAAAGGTTCCCTCAAGCCGGGATCTGCGGCAAGACACCGAGTGTCGGGTACGAAATTCGTCACTGCTTTATTCAACTTTTCGAGATTGAGTTTATGAATCTGGATGCATCAAACAGCCGTTTAACAAAGCTTTCTGGTCAGGTTTCAGGGCTTCTGACCAGATCTCTGCTACTGGTTCTTTGCCTTGCCGCTGCCGTTGCCGCCCAGGAAGACCCGTCCAGCTCTGCCAGCGATGACCTCGAAGCCGCCTTTGACCGCAAAATCCAGGCAAAGACGATCGGTGACTTTGATACCGTCGTCGAACTTTGCAAATCCGCAATCGACAAAGGCCTCGACGCCGAAGACGAAAAAGAAGCAAAATTGCTCGCCAGTTCGGCACTCTTCGAGCACGCTCAACAACTCGTCGCTCGCATCGGCAGACGCGGAAACCCGCAACTATGGCGCAGGGAAGCCCTTGTGCGACTTCGCGAAGCAACCAAATTCAATCCCGATCAAACCGATGCATGGCTGATGGTCGCACAACTGAACATGCTCCGTGATGGCGATCTGGACGAAGCCGCCACGGCGCTCGACCGAACCATTGGCCTAGCCGAAGAAGAACCCAAAAAACTCTCCCAGGCGCACTTTCTACGCAGCTCTTTGCTGCGTCGGTCCGATCCCGAAGACGGCCGCGATGACCTGGACAAAGCCATCGAACTCGACCCCACCAACGTCGGTGCCCGGCTACGACGTTCTCAGATTCTTATCAACGAAGGCGACATCGAGGGCGGAATCGAAGATTCCGAAGCAATCACCCAAATCGACGGTGCCAGTGATACCACGTTTATTCAACAAGCCGCATTTCTCCGCGACCAGGCCGACGCCAAATCCAGGCTTCTGGCTGGACTCAATGCCGCCCAACAAGACGACGATGACGATGCCCAATCAGCCGAAGAACTTGAACAAGCCGCTGACGAACTTTTCAAAAAGTCGCTCGAATTTATCGATTCAGCCATCGGCCTGAACCAGGACAAACACGAATACCTGCTCGTTAAATCACAAACCCACCTGATGCTTGAACAACAGGAAGAAGCCATCACGGCGATCGACGGGTTTTTGGATAAAGAAAGCAGCAACATCGATGCCTGGCTACTCAAAGCCCAAATTCTCCAGAACGACGAATCCAAAGTCGAACAGGAACTTGAATGCCTCGATAAAGCCGCCAACCTCGACCCCTACGCACCCCGAACGCTCGACCGTCGTCGTGCCTACTTTGCCCGCCGGGGAGACTTCGAAAAGGCACTCCAAGAGGCAAAGAAAGCCAACGAATCGGAACCGAATTTCGGTTCAATGCAAAACTTGGCGATCCTCTATTCGATCACCGAAAAACCAAAAAAAGCCGCAGAGATTTACAACACTCTCCTGAGTCAACTTCCCGGAATCAGCCAAATCCAGAACGCTGCCCCTCGCGCTGCGGTCGGGCAAGCGATCGGTCGCATGGACCTGCTTCGCTCACGTGCCGACACCTATCTTTCCACCGGTGACCACGCTGACGCGGTCGACGACTACGAGGAAGCCCTTGAGCTTGCCGAACTGATCGAAGAAATCGCCAGCTCAATTAGCACCGATGCCGAATTCTCCGATGCCATCATCGAAGGTGTTCTCAACAACTTCTCCTGGGTTCTCGCGACTTCCGACGACGAAGATGTCCGCGACGGCGAACGGGCCGTCGAGTACGGCCTGCGGGCCTGCGAAGCCTCTAACTACAAGAAGCCGCACATCCTCAGCACACTCGCTGCTGCTTACGCCGAAAAAGAAGACTTCAAATCTGCCATCCAGTGGGCCGAAAAAGGCCTCGAAGTCAACGAAGAGGAACGGGAAAAGGAAGACGCCGACATGGAGGCCATCGACTCACAGAAAGAAAGTCTCGAAAAGGAGCTTGCGTTTTACAAACAGGACAAACCCTGGCGCGAAAACCAAGCCCTCGAAAAAGAGAAGAAAGCCGAAAAAGAGAAAGACAAAAAGAAGTCACAGGACAAAGACGATTCTGATAAAGACGATGACGACGCTGACGATGACGACGAAGAAAGCGAAAAGGAATAAGCCCATGGACATTCAATCTTCAGATCAGCTTGTCGGCAAAAAGTGCGTTCCCTGCGAAGGCGGAGTGGACCCTTGCCCGCTCCCCTTTGTCACCGAACAACTGGAATCTCTGCCCGGTTGGTACCTGACCCATCAGAATCAACGGATTCGCAAAGACTGGCAGATGGACAATTTCGTTCAGGGCCTAGAGTTCTTTGACCTTGTCGGTAAAGTCGCAGAATCTGAAGCCCATCACCCCGATCTGCACCTGGTCAGCTACCGCGATCTCTCGATCGAGATCTGGACTCACGCCATTGGCGGGCTTAGCGAAAACGACTTCATCCTCGCCGCAAAGATCGACCAGATCCCAATTCCAACCAAAAGATAACCCACCACGCGAGCGCAATCGTGGTGGCTTCCCGGGGGCAATTTCACCTCGCGCCGCTCAAGTGGGTCACGTGTCATAACCCCGGATTATTCACGAGGCGTGGGCGTTAGAATCAGTTGAGACAATGATCCGTGACTCTGATGCGATGAAACGATCGCTGTGGTTTTCATCTGCCGGATGATTCACATTTCTTGTTGAAATTCAGCTTTTCCCTTGCTCCGATTGGCCAGACGTAGAATCAACGCCCGTCGTCGTGAATAATCCGGGATAACCCCCTCTGTCTTTCAGTTCGACTTTCGCAATTGTTCTTTTTCTTCGTAAACTTCGCAGAAATCGAAACCCGAAGCGTCAGCGAGGCACCGTAATTTCCTCGTGTTTTTCCTCGCTCACGCGTCGGGTTATCCCTCTCAGCTCAGTGCATGCATCAACCGCCACGCACTCCCCACTCCCCACTCCCCACTCCGTACTCCGCACTCCGCACTCCGCATTCCCCATTCCCCATTCCCCACTTCCTCTGGCAATTTTTTCGGGTTAGCCAAACCCTTACACCATTGCCACATCTTCGGCCCTCTCGGGCTATAGCAGTCGTCGCGGTTGTTGCTGCTAACGGCCAAAATCCGATGCTCTCGATTCTACGCGTCGATATCTGTTCTACGGAAATCAATCATTGCGCTACTCCTGCGGAAGGGAGGACGCATGAACCCGGGTGCTTCGGCACCGTCCAAAGAGAACCGTCATGAATCGATTCGCCCAATCTCTCGTTTTCGTTGCCCTTGCCTCAGTCCTTCTGTCCGGCTGTGGACTCAAGGGCCGCAAAGGTTCAAGATTCAGCCACCCTTCGCCAACGGAACAAATCTCCCAAGGCTGTGACTGCTACAGTTGTCAACAAGGCTCAACCGCTCTCGGCAACAACTTCAATCACCAAGCTGTCGTCGATACGGAATTTACAAACACAGGTGAGTATCCGATCACCGTCGAATCGATCCAGCCTGCCAATACAAGAACGCCTTACTATGTCGAAGAATCGACTCCCACGTTCATAGAGCCAATTCCGCTTGCCGAGATTTCCAACGACGATGCGTTCGAATCAATTGCCCCTGCGGACATCATCGAATCCGATCCTGCCACCGATATTCCACAGGTCGATAAAGGACAATTCAAATCGCCGTCAGACATCATCAACCGTGGAAGCAGCACAAAGAACGAAAGCAAAGACTTTCCGGCGACCAATTCGGATCAATCCGATGAGCCTTCTTCTCCAGCACCTATCGAAATCGCTTCTGACGCCAACATTGATGCTGATTCTGACACAGATGTCGAATCAGAAACCGACACTCTGCCACAAGTCGATACTTCCTTTGCGATTTCCGACACCGATACACAGCTAGACCCTCAACTCGCTCCCGCCAAAAAAGACTTTGACGAGCAACAACAGAAATCCCGCCTTACCCCCCGCATCGCAATGACTGGCGACAAAACACACAAACTCAGAGCTCGGCCGGTCGACTCGCTCAAGCGCCCCACTTCACTGCCTGCCTCCAGCAAAAACCTGATCCCGGCAATTTCCACGTCGCTCAAAAAATCCATCCCTCTAAACAGCCTCCGCCCGAGCACAGCCCCCGCACCGATTGCTCCAAAGCCAATCGCGGCCCAACCGCAGCCTGTCGCCCAACCGCAACCTACGCCAATCAAAAGTCTGCCACCGCAATCAAACTTCCTGCCCGCCAGCAGCCCCCGGCACATTCGCCTCAAAGCAATCCAGCCCGGTTCGGACACAAACGTAAAAGCACGAATTCTTGTCGAACCGGATTCCGAAAATCCCATGTTCCAGAATGTCCCCTCGACCCACGCGCCGAACCTTCTGGTTCCGGACCGACAAGGCCCACTCTTTGACCGGTTCACTGCCCAAACATCACAACCACGCACACCGCTTGCCACAACGTCCCAAGCCAAAGCCCTTGCGACACCTCTCGCTGATGCGGCAACCACGACTCAATCGCAGACCCTCGCACCGGCTCCCGCCGCCAACACGACTCAATCTCCCCTCATCGAGACCTGGCACGAGCGTTCCGCGCGAATCCCCGCTGGTCAACTTGGCGAACAACTTCCGCCATGGCGAAAGTAACACGCTGCGACCGAGCCTGAGTCCAACCTTTCTGCGTTAACTGAACCGTAATTATTCAAGACGGCCAGCGTTGATTTGCGTCGAACCTCACTGACGCGAAGGTCAAAGCTGGCTTGTCGCCCAGATTTCGGTTCACCTCGTTGATGAAGTCCAAGACAAAGCCACTTTTCCAACCGGCGCGCTGTTCATTGGCTAAAGCTAAACTGAAAGTTACGCCCACGCCTCGTGAATAATCCGGGCTGAAGTCTCTGTTGGCTGAAACCTGTGCCAGCCTCGACTATTCCCATAGCGGCGCAAGCAGCTCTTCCAACCACCGGAGGTCTTCTCCAAGTTCCTTTCGCCTGTTTTCACGAAACTGCTTGAAATCTTCGGGAACCCGCCGCTCTACATCTGTACCTTTTAGAACCACAAGCTCTATTTCGCCCAGAGCTCTGCGCAACTGGTCCTCGGTCATCACGCCGCTCAAGCTGCCCCCATCATCAATGACGGATACGCGTTGAAGATTGGGAATCTGAAGCAACTCCAAAATCGTTTTTCCGTCAGGCCATCCGAAAAAAGCCACCGACTCCAGCGTCGGACAGGCATCGAAGCCCACCGCTCCAGTCACGTTGCGATCTACCGCAACAATTTGCAGTCTCTTGAGTGACTTCATCCTGGCGAGGAACTCCAAATTCAGCGGAACAAAATGCGAATCAAACCACAGCTCCTCCAGGTTTTTCAATCGTGCCAAATATCCGACATCGACCGGACCAGTCGCCATCACCGGGCCCTCAAAATCGGGAACAATCCAATCGGAATCAAAGCTCAGACGTTTCAGAAAATCCAACTCAACAGTCTCTTTCAATCCGGCGCACTGAGGAACAATCACACCTGTCACATTTCCCGCTGCATCCCTCGAAAACACCAACCCCAAATCATCCAACAATTCAGCGAACGTCAAATCGCGATTTGCGCTGCGAGCATCCAGCACCATAAATTCCATATCCCGATAGTCAAAACTCGATCCCCGATAGAACAACAATTCGAACCACGACTTCGTCGTCAAAGAACTCAATTCGTATGTATACATCCTGACATTTGAATGGGACAACAAGTCCAGAACAACGGACCTTTCCAGGCCGTCGCTACCGAATTGAATTGTGACATTTTTCAGGTCGTGGTTTTTGGCATCCGCAAAGTCAACATCTCGGTTCACTGACCCGTTAAAGTAAACCTTGTACCCCGCCGGGGTTTTACATACCGCGTCCCAATCTGCCTGATTAGCCTGGTCATACAACTGGATGAGCCCTCCACCTTGCCGGCCTTCAAAACCTCGCAAAAGCTCTCCGAACGTTCCTTCCGGGCCATAAATCATCACCAAACCTGGCAGCGTCAAAGGCGAATCGTGGTCGGGCAAGGACTCCCATTTGAAATCGCCAGCGATATCCAGTCGCCCCACGCTCATCAGGGCCTCCATTTGATCACCCGTCACGCGGGCGTTCTTCAGCAACAACAGCGGCATACCTTGAGACTGTATCCCACTGAGATCAGTTTTCGGACCAATCCCAACCAACTGCAGACCATCAACTTTTCTTCCACGCAGAACGCCCAGCACATCGTCCGGAGCATCACCCGTCAGATCGCAAGTCCATATCGAGGTGCTACTGCCCCAGTACGTTGAAATCCGCAGGCGACCTTCCGATTCGATCGTGACCAACCGAGCGTCGCGAGCCAACTGCCAGTCTCCGCTGGTCGCAATAACGGTCAAGTCGATTGTCCACGGAATCATCGCCACTCCCGCCATCACGATTCCAATCGCCGCGCCCCACAATGACGGCCAGCAATGCGGCCGCAATGGCTTGGGCGATTCGCCACCCCCAACAGCCACTAGGGAAAGGAAAAACGAAACAAACCCAATCACCGACGACACCAGCCCCAATGGTCCCCAGCGATGCGCCAACTGCGTAGAGACATAGAACGCGAACACCCCCACGATGCAAAGTGAAATGACCTTCTGCAACCACAACCCGCGCTGGCTCATGCAACGACTGAACCAGAAACACACCAACAAATAGCCAGTCACAACTACCGGCAGGAGCATCGCAGCGGTCATGCTGTCAAGGGACACCAGTGTCGGGCCTGGGAAAAATTCAGCCCGCAAATTATTGGCTGCGGCCAACACAAACAGGGCAATCGCCACAAAAATCAACACTCGCGAACGGTTCTCTTTCACGTATCCAACATGCGTGCCGCGACCAGCCCAACGGCCCGCTCCGACCAGCAACCTGTTGGTTCCCCAAACCACAACAGCCAACACTGTTATTGCCGCAACCCCTTTCCCAAACTCGAACAGCAACTCTGCTGGGGTCCGCCAGGAATCGTCAAAAGTGCCAAGCCAGCTTTCGGCCGTTTCAAAACCATCCGCTCCCAGCGACAACAACCACAACCCAAACACGAGACTTGCCGCTACCGTCGCAAGCAACACAACGATCGTCCGGCTCCACTGAACGCTCCGCCAGGAAAGCGCCGCCGCAACCGCCAGCCACACGCCGCCAACGGAACAAACCAACAACTGCCAAACTTGAGGATCCCTGTAGTCAAAGAAACGATACTGCATCGGCAGCGTCACGCTCGCCACCATGCAGAGCACCTGCAAGCCAACAACCAGCCACATCGCATCGACGCGGTTGGGACAGAGTAAACGTCTGATAAATTTCAACACGATTTTTTTCTCAGCTGATTCGCTTTTGCATGATCTGTTGGTGGTACACGACATGACCGCCCAACACAAAGAAGATCGCTCGCGGAGTCACCTGGCCGCCCGATGCGGTTCCTTTTCGCGAAAGCTGCTCTTCGCTGCAGCGACGAATCAGCAACACGTTTGCTTTTCTCAGCGCCGCGAACTCCTCCAGCAAGTCCTCCATCGACACGCCCCGGTAGTCAAAATTCGCCACAAAGTCATCCTGCTCGAATCCCGGATTGGGCGTCGGATCGTTGGCGGTAATCCGCAGAATTCGGGTCGCAAAAATCCGTTCGGTATCCAGCAAATGCCCCATCACCTGCCTGAGCGTCCACGTGTACGGCGGGTGCAGTTTCGAATCTTCACCCTCGGGCAAGTCACCCAAAAGCTCAGACAATCCCGCCGGCTGGGCTGCGAATTCGGCCAGCAAATCATCGCCCTGAAACAGCTCAATATAGGGGTGAAAGTAAGCATCGCATTCGTTGGCTTCGGGTCGTCTCAATTGCTTCTCCAGAAAGAATCAGTTCCGCCCTAATCCTATCCGATTTCGCAAGGTTGTGGTCGTGGCTTTCAATCGTAACCACGAACCAACGCGACGCCACAAACCCGCCTCAAAACTGCGTCACATCACCCGCTCCATCATTGACCGCACCCAACGAACCCCACGGCCCATACGGACTCTTCGCCCCATCGACCATCTCTTGTTCACCCAACGTCGCAGCCGTCAAATCGCCACAATCAACATCCGTTGCAACCGAACGAACCGACGCATCTCCCATCACCACATTGACGGCTCCCGGATGCCGACCACTTGCGGAAAAGAAACCATCGCCACCGAGCACCCCATCCACAACCGCTGTCGGACTGTTGGGCGGCAGAACCGTGTTAAACATCGCGACACCCGAGCGTCCATCAGCCCATAACCCGCCCCGCTGCAACGGCGATAACGACACGTCGCCGCGAAACCGCCACACCGAACCCTCGTGACGAAGCATTCGTGCCACCGATGGATTTCGCAAACTTTCCGCTGACTGTTTTGTGGCATAGTCCGTCCTTGTCCCTTCATGCGGTGCCATTTCACCCAACATAATCGTGTTCGACGATCCATCGGGCAGGTCTGCAAAAGTCACCTTTTGCCCCGTACCAAACATGCCACGTACCGCTTCGGGACGGGCCACATTTCTGGCCCGATCTCCAATGCAAAAGCCGTAGTGAGTCGGCCCAAAATCCTGTCCGTCATCTCCAACAGCCGGGCACATGAAAACAGGAATCCGCATCTCCCACATCTCGTATTCCAGCGTCCACAAAGGCGGTCTTTCTTTGTCGTCCCTGATCCGCGCAAACACATTGTTCTGCTCCATGAAAGGCAAAATCGCCACTAGGCCACTCATGTGCTCGGCGTCCACGCCACCGATCGCATCGACGCCCACACCCATTGGAAAGTGCATATTGGCCGATTCGTAATTCAACGACGACAACGCCAACTGCCTGAGATTGTTCAGGCACTGTGCTCCTAGGCCCGCACTCCGCGACCGGCTAACCGACGGAAGCAACATCCCGATCAGAACCCCAATGATCAGAACAACCACCAGCAACTCAATGACCGTAAGACCACGTTTAGTATTCATCAGCAACCTCTCCTCCCGCAATCGTCCCCAAAGCACCCCACACGCCGTACGGCGTCGGAGCCCCTTGCTTCATTTGTTCCTCGGTCAACGTCGCCGCTGTCAGATCACCGCAATCCACTTCCATCGAAATGGAGTGACATGACCCATCAGCAAAGACAACGCCAACGGTTCCCGGATGCGGGCTGGCCACCGAAAAGAAACCGTCCCCGCCCATCTCACCACCGACGACCGCGCTGGGGCAGTTGGGCGGCAAAATTGTGTTGAACTGTGCGGCACCTGAACGACCTTCTGCCCACAGCCCACCGCGACTCGACTCCGAATTCAAACAGGACTCATCAACTTCGCCCGAGCGCATCGTTGCAGCAAGAAACATTGCCGGCTCCTCCAAAAACCTCGCCGGCTGATTGACCGCATAGCCCATTCCCTGCGACTTTCCATTAAGCATCCTGCCGATCTCTCCAAGCAAAATTGTATTGGAAGAACCATCGGTGACATCGCCCATGCTCGCCTTCAAACCACCTCCAAAAACCCCGCGCAGCACCTCGGGCGCAGCAACACTCCTGGCCCGGTCGCCAATGCAAAACGCATAGTGCGTTGGCGCGAATCCATCTTGGGGATCACCCATCGCAGAACACATCCACAGGGAGTTTCGACTTTCCCACGGCCCATAACCCGCTTCCCAAAGGGCAGGGCGATTGGCGTCTCCGGCAAGCTCCGCAAACAAATCACCGCCTTCAACAAACGGCAAAATCGTTACCAAGCCGCTCATGTTCTCACTGTCGGCGCCACTGATCCCTTCTGCACCGACGCAAGCGGGAAAGTGCCCGTGGCTGTCTTCAAAATTCAGAACTCCCAAACCAATCTGCCGCACGTTATTCAAACACTGAGTCCTCCGCGCGGCCCCACGAACGCTGCGCGTTGCCGGCATGAGCATTCCGATGAGAATCCCAATGATCACCAACACAAACAGCAGCTCCATCAGCGTAAAGCTAGGCCTTGCCTTGAAAATCCTCATATCAACTCTCCCTTGTGTTGGACTTTGATGCGGCCGTTTTGGAACCGCCAATGACGTCGCACTTCAAAAATCGTCAGCGGCACAAACCAACTTCCCCATGCCGCGAACCGATACGTCCAATCGCTTTCCACATCCAGCACGATCGTCGCCCCGGTCATCAGCCGCAGCAATAACGGCGACGTCAATAACAGAAAACTTCGCGTCGCCCACACACGATGCACCGCAAACCGACGGTTCTTTGCATGCCACGCCGACATCACGATGCACACCGCCGTCAGACCACTTAACAGAAAGAAAGCGACACCCGCAATCGGTCCCGTCAACGCTCGCGTTGCCATCACCATTCCGCTGGGCAACATCAACAGCGTCGTCAGACAGACCAGCGTCTTTCCCAGCGCCCGATGCAAGCCACGATGGTCCCTGCGCAGGCCGCTGAACATCAGATACGCCGCAATCAGCAGCGCGATCGGACCGGTGCAGATGTGGACATAAAAAGCAATCCGGTAGCTGCCGTGAAAGAAGCCTTCTTTGCCGATCAGAAAATCGGACGCAAAGTTCGCGGGGAAGTAGTTCCGGTACTCTGCCACCACCATCACCAGCGTCTTGAAGAACAGCACCACCGCACCCCAAAAAGCCACCTTCTGCAGCAACTGCAATCGTGGACTCTTTCCATTAACGGGCGCAGCAGAACTCAAAACTTTCTCCTACTTGGAAATTGCGATACAGCTCACCATTCTACACGATCAAAGCGATTCCGTTCGACACGTTTTCGGGCCGTCATCCGGTCTCTGTCGATCGCTCCCGAATTGCGAGACGTCTGGCAAAACAACGTTGATGCAGATACCGATGCCGGAGCAGCCGGCTTTTCTAGCGTACTGCCAAACCTTCTCTCGTGAATAATCCGGGCTGAATCCTCTTTTGCACCGTCAAGCCACTTCACACGCCCTTGATCCGGCCTGCGTCAACTACCTCGACGCCCCATCCTCGTCTTTGGGAAACTTGCGAAACACCCGCGCCGCCACCATCCAACCCAGAAAAATGAAAACCGCACCGGCCAAAAACGACGCACCCGGCAACGGAAAGATCGCACCTTTGGACGTAAAGTAACTGAATAACCCCGTCGTATAAAACACCGGCGCAAAAATATTCGTAAAACTCATCAGCGACGTTAACGCCCCCTGGACCTTTCCCTGCTCACTCGAATCGACCTTCGCCGCGACCAGGCTCTGAATCGCAGGACCGGTGATCCCGCCCACGGAACCAAAAACAATAATCACCGGAATCATCCAACCCTGCGTCGCCAGACCGTAACCCAGAAAAGCACACATCGATACCGCGATACCGATCATGATCGCCTTCCGTTCACCGACTCTCGCAATGATCGGCCGTACCAAACCGCCCTGAACAATCACCGCCATCAGCCCCACCAGGCCCAGCACCAAACCGTTGGTCAACTCGTTCCAATCGTAGCGATACCCGGTGTACAACACCCACACATTTTCCAAACCGCGTTGTGCAAACGAAAGACACACAAACACCACCGCGAGACTCGCCACCAGCGGATAGGCTCGCAGTCTGCTGATCGTTCCGAAAGGATTCGCTTTGGCAAATGTAAAACTGCCGCGATTTTCTTTGGGCAGCGACTCCGGCAAAATGAAAAAACCGTACAACCAATTCGCCAACGCCAAAGCCGCCGACACAAAGAAAGGCAGCTTGATCCAGACCCCGCCCAGCAGTCCTCCCATCGCCGGCCCGCAGATGAAACCCAGCCCGAACATCATCCCCACCAGGCCATAATTCTTTGCCCGGTCTTCGGCCGAAGAAATGTCCGCGATGTAAGCGTTGGCCGCCGAAAAACTTCCGCCCATGATCCCCGAAAGAATCCGTCCCACGAACAACCAAGCGATGCTCGGTGCGAAACCCATAATCAGAAAATCGATCCCCAGCCCGAACAGCGAGCCCAGAATGATCGGGCGGCGACCGAATCGATCCGAAAGCGCCCCCAGGATCGGCGCGAAAAAGAACTGCATCGCCGCGTAGGATGCCCCGATCCAACCGACGTACCAACCAGCCGCCGAATCGACAATCGCCTTGAGTTCCTCGGGCGTCTTTCCCGCCGGGTCAATCGAATTGAAGATAAAGTCCTTTACCAACTCCGGCAGAACCGGAATGATAATCCCGATCCCGAGGATATCGATGAACAGCGTCAACAAAATAAAAGGCATCGCCGCCTGACGACCGGGCGCGTCAACTGACTCCTGCGGCGACAGATTCGGCTCGTTCGAATTCTCCCTTTCAGTCGGCATCAAAAAAGCTCACCCTGTACGCCGCCATCAAGTTCCACCACGCGAAACAAATCCGTCCTCAATCTTTCCGTCTTGCGAGCCTCGTTGCTCAGGCCTGACTCCAAACCGTACTTCTTGCAGAACAGTTCCATCATGCTGGCCAACTGCTGACCCCAAATACCTGTCCCGCTCATCCTCTCACCATACGTCGAACTGTTCAGCTTGCCATCCCGCATCGAGCGAATCCGACCCAGCACTTTTTCTTTTCGGTCGGGAAAATGCTGTTCCAGCCAATCCAGAAAAACGGGCTCGACCGTCAACGGCAAACGCAGCGAGACGTACCCCGCCCGCGTCGCTCCCGCCCTAGCCGCTGCCTTCAACACCCTCGGGATCTCGTCTTCATTGATACCGGGAATGATCGGCGCGACCATCACCATCACCGGAACGCCCACCTCGGCCAGTCTCGCGATCGCATCAAGCCTCACCTGGGGCGCACTGGTCCGGGGTTCCATCACCCGCGTTAACGATTGATCCAACGTCGTAATGCTGATCGCGGCCGAAACGAGCTTCATCGACGCCAACTCGGCCAGCAAATCCAGATCGCGCCGAATCAATCCGTTCTTGGTGATCAGCTTCATCGGCTGGCGAAAGTCCAACGCGACCTCCAGACAACCTCGTGTCAGTTCAAATTCCTTCTCCGCTTGCTGGTAGCAATCCGTCACACCCGAAAGCATCACTGGTTGAACCTTGCGTCGTCCCTTGCGATGGCCTTCAATCAGCCATCGGCGAAACAGATCCGGAGCCTTTTTCTTGACCACGATCTTTGTCTCAAAATCCAACCCCGGTCCAAAACCCAAATACTCATGCGAAGGCCTGGCGTAGCAGTAACTGCAACCATGAGCACAACCGCGATACGGATTCAGGCTATAGCGAAAAGAAATATCCGGGCTGTTGTTCTCACTGACGACCGACTGCGAATCATCCTCCAAGTACTCGGTACGAACCTTGTCCTCCAGCGACCGATGGTAATCCGGATCGTTGATCACCTCTTGGTCGTCGATCCTTTGAATTCTCTCAAAGCGACCCACCGTCCGCAGACCCGATCCTCGACCGGTAACTTTATGTCCTGATTGATCGCTCACTATCCCACAATCTCTGAGTAGGGCCGGTTCCCACCGGCCGTGTTTGGGCCGACACCACCATAAAGCAACTCACCATCCCAAGCGACCCCGCGAGCGTAGGGCCGGTTCCCACCGGCCGTATTCCATTCAAAACCACCTCAAAGCAACAAAGCAACAAACCACCGCCCCGCACAACCCCGCGCCAAGACTCCCTGCGCAACCGCGCACCGCCAGCGTGTACAATTGAATCGGCAACAACCCATCCATGAGCCTGCAATGAACAGAATTCGATTCGTCAAAACCATTCTTTTCTTTTCCTGCATCGTGATCGCTTGGCAGCTCCCATCGATCCGCGCCCAGGAATCCTTTCTGGTCTTCGAGCCCACCGAAAACGCCAATGGAAAACACATCGTTTTCGTTTCCGGCGACGAAGAATACCGGGGCGAAGAAACCTGCCCGATGCTGGCCAAGATCCTCAGCCAACGCCATGGATTCAAATGCACCGTCCTGTTCGCGATCGACAAGCAAACGGGCTGCATCAACCCCTTCGAACTCACCAACATCCCCGGACTCGAATCCCTCGCTTCGGCCGACCTGATGGTCCTCTGCACCCGCTGGCGAATCCTTCCTGACGATCAGATCAAACACGTTTACAACTACATGGAAGCCGGCAAGCCCATCGTCGGCTGTCGCACCGCCACTCATGCATTCAAAGAAGGCAACTTCGGCAACTACGACTGGTCGGACTTTGGCCGCCAAGTCATCGGTGAGAACTGGCTTTCGCATCACGGCGACCACAAGATCTAGGGCGGACGCGGCTTCGTGGTGCCTGAAAACAAAGACCACCCAATCCTCCGTTCGGTCGCGGATATCTTTACCACCTCGGACATCTACGGCATCGCCGCCCTTGATCAGGAAAAAGCCACCGTGCTACTTCGCGGCGGCGTCACCGAAACACTTGACCCCGCCTCACAGCTCATCGCTGGCGAAAAGAACGACCCCATGATGCCCTTTGCCTGGCTCAAAGACTACGCGTCACCAACAGGCAAAACGTCCGGCAAATGCTTCGCAACCACCGGCGGCGCGTCGGTTGACTTCCGCAGCGAAGGCCTCCGCCGCCTGATCGTCAACGCGGCGTTGTTTCTCTGTGACCTCGAAGTCCCCGCCAAAGCCAACGTTGAATTTGTCGATCCTTTTGAACCTTCGTTTTACGGCTTTCCCGACGACGGATTCAACTTCTACCGCAAACGTAACCTGCGCGTGGAAAACTTCCAACTTGGCTCTTCGGCCAACACCTACCCCGACCCCAAAGTGCTCCCCCGGTAGTCCGCTTGCACCTTCCCAGCCAAAGCCAAAGCCATTCCTACTTAACCCGGATTATTCACGAGGCGTCGGCGGCAGAATCAGTTCCGACAGTGAACTGCGGCTCCGATGCGATGAAACGATCGCTGTGGTTTTCATCCACCAAGCGATTCGCAGTTCTCGTTGAAATTCAGCTTTTCCCTTGCTCCGGTTGGACAGACGTAGAATCAACGCCTGTCGTCGTGAATAATCAGTCTTTAGCAGGCGAAGGCGAGCCCTTGGGCGGCGGCACCTGCTCTTCAGAAACAAAACGCACCACACGCTGCGGAAACGGAACTTCAATCCCCTCGCGTTCAAACGCTTCGTTGACCGCAGTATTGATTTCGTCAATCAAATTCCAACGCCGTTGAATCGTCGTTGTGCAGCAGCGTATCACGAAATTCAAACTGCTGTCGCCAAACTCCTGAAACGTCACAAACGGCTTAGGCTCTTTTAGCACATCCGGGTGGCGCTCCACGATTTTGGTCACCAACTCGCGGACTTTGCCTACATCGGTCCCGTAGGCCACGCCAAACTTCAAAGCGATCCGGTTGATCACGCTCGACAGCGTCCAATTCAGCAGCTTGCCCGAAATCAAATCCTTGTTCGGCACCACCAACTCCTGGTTGTCCCAGTTGGTGATCGTCGTGGCCCGCATCTGAATTCGCGACACCACGCCTTCGACGCCATCGACCGTAATCACGTCGCCAACACGCACCGGCCGTTCCAACAGCAGAATCAAACCGGAAACAAAATTCGCCACGATCTCCTGCAAGCCAAAACCCAGACCGACCGAAACCGCCGCCACCAGCCAACTGTAATTCGACCACGGAATCTTCAGGAAACTCAGTGCCACGATCAGCCCGATCACCAACACAACATAGCGAAAGATCGAAGCCACTGCGTAGCGAGCTCCGGCATCAAGCGGCAGTCGCTGCAGCAACAACAGCTCCAACATTCCGGGAATGTTCCGCACACCGAAAAACGTCAACCCAAAAGCGATCAATGAAAGCAACAAATCCCGCGCGGTGACAAATTCGTACTCCGATTCAATCTTCACCCGCCACAGTTCAACACCGTCCAGGATCTTTGTCGCGGGAAGCAAATACTGCCAGATCGCCAACAACACCACGCCGATCACGATCAGAAAAATCACACCCGTCAACTCGCGAGCCTGCCGTGAGACGTCGGTAATGTCCAAACCGGCTTCGTTCTGCAAATCAATATCCAGCGCCTCGGTGGCGATATTGACATTGCCTTGCGCCTCTTTTTCGGCAGCCTGAATGGCCGCACGTCGCTGTTGGATCAACTGTTCAAAACGAAGCCTTCGACGCCGGACCAACAGGAAACGCATCGCCATCGCGAACGCAATGACCGAACAAACCATCACGATCACCGTTTGCAGCAGGCTACTGCCGATCTTGTACACCGACTCGTAGAACCCCATCACCGCAAACAGCAGCAGCAACCCCAGTCCTGCCAGAACCGCCAAAACCGCGAACGAGCGAAGCCGATGGATCGACGCCTGCAAGCCGCTGACATCTTCATTCCACGCCGACCCGCCGGGACGAAAAATAAAATACAACCGTCCTCCGACGGTCAACGCGACCAACAGCAATCCCATCGCCGCCAGCCGTCCCAGACGATTGTGTTCTGAAATATTACTGGCTTCAATCGTCACCGCAACGAACAGTAACGGAGCTCCGAACGCAAGGAACCCGATCAGGTTGTGGCGAGCCATTTTGCGAAAGCCTTCCGACCACCCAAAGTGACTTTCGCCCAATCCATTTTTTCGACACGCAACGCGGAGAAACTCAAACGGCAACAGACACCAACTGGACACAGTCAACCCTCGCGCAATCGCCGAAGTGTACGAACCGGCAGTCGCGTGGCCGGCAAGGGTCCAACCGATCGACAACGCAATCGCGGGAAACAGGCAGGCCCGCGCGGCGGTCTGCAAAAACGCGGCAACCGTCAAGCTGTAGTCGCGGCAACTCCGCTTGACCGCCAACTCGCCCAGACGGTGCAACTCCGATCCCGACGAAAGACGCAGCAACAGCAAACCCAGCAGCCCAACCGCAACCGTCGCCACCAAGGGAGCTTTCTTGCCACGAAACGATTCCCAGAAAACCGAGTGAACTTGCTGAAGATTATCCGCTGAAACAAACCAGCTTCCCGCCGCCGCAATCCCGGCCATGTCCCCGACGCCAACCATTGGCTCGCTGCGAAACCAGAGGATTCGTTCGTCCAGAAAGTCCGCGTACGCCTTGCTGGTCGTCGCATAGTCGGTCCGGGCCTTCTGCAACTGCGAATACTCGTGAAACAAATCCGTTTCAACAGCCACAAGTTTTTCTAGGATGTCATCTCGCGACTTGCGCAACACATCCAGGTCCGACTGATACAGCTCAAGATTCCTCTGCAGCTCAACCTGCGCGTTGGACTCAGAGCTTTCCTTTGCCAAACCACTTTCAGCCAACAAAGCAATCGCGGCCTTCCTGCGGTCCTGCAAAGCCGTCCGGCTGTCCTGCCACTGGAACTTGTCCAGTTGGGCCTGAATCATTTTGTCACCATAGTCGCTACGACCAATGCCCGACTGCCGCGAACTCAATTCGGACTTGGTCCGCCTGAGCATCTCGCCCAGCCGATCGCTCAAACCAACCGTTTCAACACGCGAACGCATCAACTCGTAATTCGATTCCATTTCGCGAACGGCACTGTTGGCTTGCTCGCTTTCCTGTCGCAAGCCATTGCTGGTCAGGTCTTCGGGAACACCCAACAAAAGTTTTGACTTGCGTGCCAACTGGAGCGCCAACTCGTAGGACTTCTCGGCAGCAGGTCGAATCGCTGCGGGAGTCCTGTCAACCATTTTCGCCGCGTCACCAACGACCGCATCCAACTCCCTGTCCTGCACGCGGGCAATCGCATCCTGTAGCACCAGAATCTCAGCCGACGTTTTTGCGATTTTCCGGTTACCCAACTCCAACTCTTGGGAAAGCAAACCCGACGTCGCTTCGTAGGCCTGCTGCTCTGCCTCGAACAACTCCAGCTTTTTTTCGATGCCCTGCTTTTCGGCAAGAAGCTGAAGCCGCTTGGACAATGTCAACATCGGATCATCGCTAACCGCGGGCTCGATGTTCAGCTGAACGTCAATCCCACCAAGCCGCTCCTGGGCCGCGGCTTCCAATTTTGGAATCTCCAACAGGCGTCCGCGACGACGGCCCGGTTCGGCAACCAATTCCTTCACCTGTCGCTCAAGCTTCTGCAGCAAACTTCGCCGCTTCTGCAACTCCTGCGTCGGGTCTTTCCTGCTATCGACGTCCGGATCAATGGAATACCTGTTGATCTCTTCGCCGATACTCCTCAGATCCGCCGCCGCCTGCTGCGTGTCGGCGCGGAACTGGCCTTCGCTGGCCTGGTCGGCTTCAAAGGCTGACAGAAACTGCATTGCCGCCAGATAGTTTTTCTGGATTTCACCGCGGGTGGCCTCGTTGAGATCCTTGGCCTTTTCAACTTTCGCCAGTTCCGACTCAACCTGACTGCGATTGACCCGTACCGGCTTGTCTTCCTGCAAAAGCCTACTTTGAGCATGAGCCGGCGGCAACGCAGCGGCCAGCGACAGGCAACACACAAGGCATCCCCAAAAAACAAATTGCCACGCGCGTTGTCTCACAAGAATCCCTTCGATTGATCTTTTCACTGGGATATCCTAAAGCATCGTCTAAACTCAGCGAAGACGAGTCCGCTTCCTGAACATCCAACCGTCGAGGAATTCCGATGTATATTCGGCCCAGGCACTTTTCCACAGTCGCCACCCTGATAATTATCCTCATGAGCCAAACTTACGACCCGCATGCTGCCCTTGCCCTGCAAGCGGTCAGCCCACAAGTCCACGACGATCGAACCGTGACCTTCCACCTGCACGCCCCCCAGGCGATGTCGGTCAAACTTCAGGGCAACGTCCCCGAAATGAAAGCCGACCTGAAAAAAGACGCAGAAGGACTCTGGTCGGTCACCGTCGGCCCACTCCAACCCAACCTCTACCCCTATCACTTCAACGTCGATGGAACCCGCGTCATCGATCCGCTCAACCGTCACACCAAAGCCTGGATTCTGAACGAAAATCTCGTCGAAGTCCCCGACCACGACGACACCCCCTGGCAACACCACAACGTCCCCCACGGACAGGTCCATCATCACTTTTACCACTCACCGCGTTTGAACCAGAATCGCGAACTATTCGTTTACACGCCACCGGGATACGCCGAATCAACCGACAAACTTCCCGTGCTCTATCTGTGTCACGGATTTGGCGATGACGCATCGGGTTGGTACCGCGTCGGCAAAGCAAACTTTATCGCCGACAATCTGATCGCGGCTTCCAAAGCCAACCCCTGCATCATCGTGATGCCCCTGGGTCACGTGAACATCCCCAAAACAACCGACGCCACCAAAGAGCACGCAGAAGAGAACTATGTTGGCGTCGAAAAAGAATTGATCGACGGCGTCATGCCACTGGTCGAAAACCACTACCGGACCGATGCAAGGCGTGAGGGCAGGGCGATCGCAGGCCTTTCGATGGGCGGCGGACAAGCGATTCGCATTGGGCTGACTCACCTGGACAAATTCAAGTACGTCCATGGCTACAGCTCGGCGCTGGACTGGCATTCCTGCGAGGAAGTTCTCAACTCCAACGTCGACGCCATCATCGCAGCCCAACCTCAGCTCTGGATCGGCTGCGGAACGTCGGACTTTCTCAAACAGGAGAACGAATCCTTCGAAAAGTGGCTCAACGACAAAGGCATCCAGCACACCTACCACTGGAGCAAGGGCGGCCACACCTGGCGCGTCTGGCGCGACTACCTCGAAACAACGCTCAACACAGCGTTTAGATAGCCACGGCGCGACGTAGGCCGGATCAAGGACACCGATTTGTGGAAATTTGAAACACGGAGTTCAGTGGTCGCAACTTATCAAGTTGAGAAATTTCTCGATGCTTCCGATGCTACAGCAACCGATGCTCCAGCAACCGCATGGGCTAACGACGCTTGAATCTTGGCAAAGCAGCTAATTTCCTGCCGACTCCCGACTTCCTGCCGACTCCCGTTTCGCCTGAGGCTCGAAGAATTGAAAAGTCAGGCGTCCGTAGATCGCAATCACTGCAAAACAAATCACCGGTAGCCAAAAGGACTGACGCACTCCGTAGTCTGTAATCAAACCACCCTGAAGCTTGGTCAACACTGCACCACCGACAATCGACATGATCAAGTAAGCCGAACCCAGTTTGGCTTCTTCCTCTTCCATGCCATTGAGAGCAATTCCATAGATGGTCGGGAACATCAGCGACATGCAGGCCGAAATCAAAATCAGAGAAATTAGCCCGACGTGTCCCGGAAGGACGATTGCACCGATCGTGAAAAAGATTCCACCATTTGCAAACAGGAATAGCAACCGACCCGGACTGTAAATCCGCAGCAAAAATGTGCAAATCCAGCGGCTCAGCAAAAAGATCACCATGGCAACAATGTTATAAGTCTGTGCTTGGGCCAAGGTCAGACCGACTTGTTCCATCCCATAGTGCACCACAAACGTCCAGCACATAATCTGCGCCCCGACGTAAAACAACTGCGCCAATACGCCACCGAAGAATCGAGGCCTTTTGAAAATCCTCGCCGTAATCTCAAGAAACGGCGCTTCTTGCTGTTCCGACTTGAACACTGGCATCTTGCTGACCGCAAACAGTCCCAAAAACGCCAACACCACGCCAGCAACGACGACGTAAGGCGTTCTGACGTAGCCCAGATCCGCCTGTTGCAGACTCTTGAACCCATCAGGATCAGTAGCGCGAAAAACTTTCATCGCGTCGGTCGTGGCATCGCCCAATGCTCCGACTTTGGCATCAAAGTCAGGTATGCCACCAGTATAAAGTTTAACTTCTGTCTTTTGAGCATCGCTCAGAATAAATGACTTCTTGTCTTCACTCAAAGTCGCACCAGACGGCAAGTTCGCTTCGTCCTGAATAAGATACTTCACAACATCTGGCTTGCCATCCTTGATGTCTTGTTGAAACTCGGTAACGAGCAAGTTGGGAGCAAGCAACTGACTGGCCACAAACATTCCGATCAGCGAACCGATCGGGTTGAATGCCTGTGCGAGATTCAGCCGCTGAGTCGCGGTCTCTCTTGGCCCCATCGAGAGAATATAGGGATTACAGGCAGTCTCCAGAAAAGCCAATCCGTAAGTCAGTACGTAGGAGCCCAGCAGAAACAACCCGAACGTTGCAGTCATGCTTGCCGGAACTGCCAACAGCGCACCAAGCACATAAAAAGCAAATCCCACCATGATCGCAGCTTTGTAGGAAAACTTGCGAATAAAAAATGCGGCCGGCAACGCCATACAAAAGTAGCCGGTGTAAAAAGCAAACTGCAGCCACGATGCCTGACCGGTCGTGATGATGAACACCTGCTCGAAGACCTTTACCAATGGGTTGGTGAAGTCATTCGCGAAACCCCACAACGAGAAACAGCACGTCGTCAGGATAAAAGGAAGTAGATACTTTTTGGGCACTATCTCCGCTTTGGTCGATTCACTTGAAAGCGATTTCTTATCTTCGCCCGCATTCGCATTTGACATGTTGTCGCCCTGAATTGGTGATCTGGAAGAGACCAATTTAGTTGTCTGCGCTGCGTCGCGAAAGCGATCGAACCAAACACCCGCAAGATCCGCAGAAAAAATGGGAAACACACGCTGAGTTTAGCGACGCTTCCGCAACTAAACGCCTCCTTCTGACAATACAAGTTTGTGGCTGTCGACTCCAACAATTGCCTGCCGCAGTCTCGCGGGCTTTTGAAAGTGGCTGACAAAACCAGCCTACCTGGACGTTCTGCCCAAGCTCGGCGAAAGTCGGCTCAACCTGCCTCCTTTCAATCGGTTTTTCTTTGCGCTGAAGCCAAAAACACTACCAGGGCCGGCGTTACCCATGTGACCACCGCAGCATGCCAACCGCCTTTGAACCCGGATTATTCACCACGCATGGGCGTCAGAATCAGTTCCGACAGTGAGCTCCGACTCTGATGCGATCAAACGATCGCTGTGGTTTTCATCTACCGGATGATTCACATTTCTTGTTGAATTTCAGCTTTTCGCTTGCTCCGGTTGGCCAGACGTAGAATTAACTCCCGTCGTCGTGAATAATCAGGGCTAAATTCTGGGCCCGCGATGATCAGGAACGGCCCTTGGGGCTGGAATGCTCCATCGTGGAGGGCGACCAATGGAGAGACCTTGGGCTCTTTGAAAGCATCCGGATTGGCAGTCAGTGGAAATAAGTCAAACACATCACCTCGCCACGCGAAACCATCGATTCAGCCGTCAGCCTGCAACTGAACCTGGGACCAAGCCCAATTCCGCTCGAAATCCCCGGGAGATAACCATCGGGCCAGCCTATCAAACCGTTTGGTACGAATTCACAATCAACTGACATCATCTGTTTGATCACCTGTCACTGAACCCGAATTGTTCGTGAGCTTGGGGGGCCGTCTTGGCCGCGCATCAAAACCTGAACCCTTTGCTTGGACCTCATCACAGAGCGTCACAGACGGAACCGGGTCCGAAAACGTGGCCGACAAAAGCTACAAGCTGCCCAATCCGTAAAATCACAAAAAGTCCGTTTTCTCCCCAGAATCCTCGGCGTTTTGTTGAAATACGAGCCAGCCAACCGGATGCAAAAAGCTATGGTTTTCCATGCGTCCTGCCCAACGAAAATCGACTAATCCCAAAGGCATCGCTGCCGTCGAGTGCGCCGTTGCGCTTCCCGTACTGGTCCTCCTAGTTGCCGCAACGGTCGACATCTGCAACCTCATCTTCCTCCGCCAGCACATGACCATTGCGGCCCATGAAGGCGTAAGAGTTGCCATCACCACTGGCTCGGAAATCGAAGACGTCGAAGCACAGGTCAACGTGATCCTCGGCGAGCGTGGAATTGTTCCTCGCAACATCTCGGTCAACCCGACTGACTTCGTCAGCGCAGACTTCCGCACTCCGATCGAAGTAGAGGTCTCCGCAGAAGCCGCTGCCAACACCATGTTTCGTGGCGTATTCGCAAAAGACAAAGTCATCACGACACGTATGACCATGATGAAAGAGTACTAGGAAGATGAGACTGAGTCGTCGCAGAAATTCTTTTCACAGAAAGTCTCTGGCAAGCCAACAGGGCGTCAGCTTGGTCATGATTGCGATCATGCTCCCAATCCTGATTCTGTTGTGTGGATTCGCCATCAATCTGTCACAGGTACAACTGGTCCGTACCGAAATCCAATGCGCAACAGATGCATCTGCCAGAGCTGCGGGCCGAACATATAACTCGACGCAGGATCGTGCCTTGGCTCTGCAAATAGCCAACGAAATCGCTGACAGAAATCCTGTCAGCGGGTCACCGCTCAAATTTCGTCCGGAAGACCTGGAGATCGGCGTTTCGATTCGCAACGATGTCGGTGCAAGGTATCGTTTTACACCCGGTGGCACAGACACAAACGCCGTCAGGCTGCATGGGCTTCGGACAGATGATTCACCCAACGGAGCGGTGAACTACATCTTTCCGGTTTTCACTTCCAAAACAATTCAATTCGCCAAATCAGCCGTTTCCACTCAGGCGGAAGTGGATATCGTGCTGGTTTTCGATCGCTCCGGATCCATGGCCTATGCGACAGACGAACCGGCAAGCTTTCCCCCGGCACCATCTACCGCGCCCGCTGGATGGACATTCGACTCTCCCGTTCCTCCAAACTCGCGTTGGCTCGATGCGATCGACGCCGCTGACGCATTCCTGAGCAGACTCAGCGAAACACCACAACGCGAAAAAGTGGCCCTGGTCACCTACGCTGACAACGCAAACGTGGACGTGCCTTTAAGCCACACTTACGCCGATATCGAATTCGGCTTGAACACCTATTCAAATTCGCTTGGCGGCGGCGGCACCAACATTTCCAGTGGACTTCGCAGAGCAGCACGCGCGTTGACTAACGACACGACGGCACGCCCGTTCGCGACCAAAGTCGCGATCGTGATGACCGACGGAAAATACAATCTGGGTGGAAATCCCGGAATCGTCGCGCAGTCGATTGCCGGCGCAGGCGTCACGATCTTCACGGTCACATTTTCTGAAGAGGCCGACGAGCAAACGATGATTGAAACAGCGATGTCTGGTGGTGGATTGCACTTCCATGCCCAGACACGCGACGACCTGATTACCGTCTTTGAGGAAATCGCCAAAACACTTCCAACGCTGCTTACCGAGTAATCCTGCCCACCGACCGGACCATCGTGCGCCGCAGCCAAAGAGCCAGTCGCATTACCCAACGGAGAGTTAAATTGAATTTGCCACGCAAAGGTGCTACCGCTGTCGAAGCAGCATTCATTATCCCTGTTGTCTTGCTATTCGTATTCGGAAGCGTTGAAATCGTTCGAATCAATGTTGTACGTCACACCGCCAGAAACGCGGCCTACGAAGCAACCCGCACCGGTATTGTGCCAGGCGCTTCGGCACAGGAGGCCATCGAAACGGCCAACGAAGTTCTCGCCATCTGCGGAATCAACGACGCGAGAATAGAGATTGAACCAGAGACGATCGTCGAAGCTACACAATTCGTTACCACAAAAATAGAAATCCCCATGAATACCAATTCGTGGGGCGTTGGCATATTCGCAAGGAACATGACCCTGAGCTACGACACCACTCTGCGCACAGAACGCAGTCCGGGCATTCAGGCCCTAGCCATCGAAGAAGCAACCCGGGATTACGAGGAGTCGCAACAGCCCGATCCGCCGACTGGCAACTCGGGGTCCAACGATGGAGAAACCGGTTCAGGAAACTCGAATTCCGGAGACAATTCGGGCTCCAATGGTCCCGGCGATGGCCAAAGCTCCCCGCCGCCGCCAGAGGACAACGGAAGCGGACCGACTAACCCGGCCCCCCCAAATCCCGATCCCAACCCTCAACCGGATCCTCAGCCCACTCCACCGAATAACAACCCGACGCCCCCAACGCCCCCAACGCCCCCAAATAACGACGGCAATAACAATCCGTCACCACCGAACCCCGATCCGATTCTGCTTTAGCTTAGCGTAGCATTGGCGGAGCCGGGAATTCTGGCGAATCCCACTTCCTATCTGACAGTTCATGTTTTTCGTTTGCCCGGCGGAAGCTGGCCGCAGTAAACCGGAATGATTCACGAGGACGGGTGTTGATTTGCGATGAGCCTCACTGACACGAAGGTCAAAGCTGGATTGTCGTCCAGATTTCGGTTCACCTCGTTGATGAATGAAGTCCAGGCCAGAGACTCTTTTCCAACGGTTGCGATGTTCATTGGCTAAACTGAAAGTTACGCCCACACCTCGTGAATAATCCGGGGTAAAGACCGTGGCCTTTTCTATTGCCCCAAGGCTTTCGTTCCGCCAACGACAGGAACCGTCAACTGCGTCGCATCGAGATCGATCGACAATTCTGTTCCCGGATCAGGCCACAATGTAAACTCCCGGTCACTCGAAAAGATCATCAAACCGATCTGCTGACCCGCAGGAATGATCTGGTCGTCGGGCTGCAAGTCAAATTCAACAGTCACAAACTCACCCGGAACCAGTGGCTTGCTCTGGCTGATCGATTCATGGTTCTGCGGATCGGCCCACCCTCGGGTGATCAAATTGGCATTGATCGATCTGGACGACTTGTCCCACGGAAGCGAAACCAGCCACACCGACAGATTGGCCGCCGCCCGGTCACTGGCCAGCCGGATCCTGACCCTGGGCGTGCCCGAAATGTGAACCGGTGACTTCAGGATTTCCGTCGCGTAAAGCAAACGGGTTTCCGATTTGGCTTGCGCCGCCAACTTGCTTCCCCGAATCGAAACGTCGTCCACCAGGACTTCCTTTCCCTGACCGGGAGACTTTTCCAGCGAAAGCCCACCCACGCCGTTGCCGCCGGCACGCGGATACAGCATCACATCAACAGCGTCGGGATTCGGATAATCCGCATACGATGTCGGCTCACTTCGGCGATCGCCCTCTCTGACAATCCGCGCTTTGGGTTCCGACTCGACACCGTTTTCAATCCCGTACAGATACCTCGTGAACCAGCGATTCATCTGCGAACTGGGCGGCGGACCACCACCGTGATCTCGCTGATGCAAGTAAATCTGGGTCGGCACGCCGCGCTTTTTCAACGCCTCATAGATCCGAACCGAATGCGCTGGCATCACGTTCCAGTCATTGAGCCCGTGTCCCAAAAGCGTTGCTGCTTTTACTTTGTCCAGTTTTTTGGCATAGTCGCGTCCCGCCCACCAGTCGCTGTAGTCGCCCGATTCCCGATCGATATTCTCAAGAATTTCCTTGTCGCGGACTTCGCAATCGCAGTATTCCCGCTTCCCGGGATCGCCGCTGTTAACAAAGTCATAAAGCACATCGACGTCCTCGCCCATGTAACCACCGGGATGCCGCACAAGGCCATTGGATCGGTAGTAGTGGTAGTACGAAGTATTGGGGGCAATGGGAATGATCGCCTCCAGACCGTCAACACCGGTCGTCGCGGCAGCCAGCGGCAGCGTCCCGTTGTAGCTGGTGCCGGTCATGCCAACTTTTCCCGTACACCATGTCGCCACGACCTCGTCGCCACCCTCGGGCGCGGTAAATCCTTTCGCCCTCCCATTCAGCCAGTCGATCACAGCTTTGGGCGCAAGCGATTCGTTCTCGCCACCAATCGTCACACAGCCCTGCGAAAGCCCCGTGCCTGGCGAACACGAATGAACCACCGCAAACCCACGCGAAACCCAGTAACGGGTATGCGAACCGGAAATCCGTGGCCGCAGTGTCCTTTGTTTGATCGGTTTCGGATGCCGGTGCTCTGGCGGGGTTTGGCCAAGCTCATGCTTCGGATCCCAGAACGTTCCCTTTTCATTGCCAGCGGTGCCCGCAAAGTAAGGACTGGTGTTGTAGACCACCGGCACTTTAAGTCCCTCGGAATCTGTTTGCTTCGGTCGGGTGACCGACACATGAACGCGATCCAAAGTGCCGGTCCCGTCACTGTCGAACTCCGTTTCCACCCACAGGTCATGAATGACCCAGTTGGCTTTTCCCTTGAACGCGTCCACCGGCTGCGCTTCGCCATCAACGAAAACGGGAGAAGTTTGAGCCCGCGATACGGACATCGACAGCGATGCAAAACCAACCGCCAACAGACAAATGAACGAAACTCTCATCAACACAATCCAGTCAGTCATTGAACTACCTGAGCACAAACGTTGTACCCAACATCATCTCCTGCAAGCTGCCCGTTGGCCCGGACATGAAACCCCATGCCAACGTCCGCCGCATCAAAGCCAAACAACCGAAGTCGATTCTAGTACTTCGGCAGTGGGCCGTCGACACACGCTTTCCCAATTGACTCGCGAAAAACAGGACTCGCCAAAGTTCACCCTGTTGATGAATTCAAAACAGGGAATTTTCCCAACGGACACAGCGTTCATCGGGCGAACTGAAAATCACGCCTACGCCTGGTGAATAATCCGGGCTCAATCTTCGAAATACGTATACCCCTGCATCCCTTCGCGATACAGATTCAACATCTTCTGCCGCTGATCGGCCGTGATCGCGCCCGAATTCAACGCCTCCTCGGCCTTGGCACGAAACCGCTGCAGCAACTCCTGCGGCTGATACTCCACGTAACTCAACACGTCAGAAATACTGTCGCCCTGAATCTCTTCCACAAAGTTAATCCTGCCTTCGGACGTCACCGCAACACTCGCCACGTTGGTATCCCCAAACAGATTGTGCAAGTCGCCCAACGTTTCCTGGTAGGCACCCACCAGAAACACGCCAAGGTAATACGGCTCGTCTTCCTTGAACTCATGCAACCGAATCGTCCGCACCACGTCGCCCTCGGAATCTGAAAACCGATCCAGCTTTCCGTCACAGTCGCAGGTCAAATCTGCAATGATCGCATTGCGTCGCGGTTCTTCATGGTGCCGATGAAGCGGCATTACCGGAAACACCTGCTCGATCGCCCAGGCATCGGGAAGCGATTGAAACACGCTGAAATTCCCGTAGTAAATGTCGGCCAACTGGTCCGGCAGCGACTCCAACTCCGACGGGATACGTTTTAGTTGCGGCAAGACCTCAAACACGATTCTGTTCAGGATCTTCAGATAAAGATTGTCACCAAAGGCCCGCTCGCGAAGCCCAATCTGGCCGCCGCGAAACAGATCCCGCAACTGGTCCCGATAGTACATCGCATCGTTGACGTTCTCCTGCACACGCCGCGCATTGAGATTCTCAATCACGTCCAGCAGACATTTCACCGACTCGCAAAACTCGCTCGAATCATCCGGCTCGATCGGGATCGGTTCAAAATCCGTCACTGAAAGCACATTGAACAACAGCACCGACATCGGCGCCACCGTCCAGCGACCCGACTCGCTTACCAGCACCGGGTGAGCCACATCGTGGCGGTCCATCGTCTCCATCACTGATTCGACAATGTCCACGCAGTATTCGTTCAAGTCATAATTGCGGCTGTGCGGCTGAGTGCTGAACGTTCCGTCGTAATCAACCGCCAACCCACCGCCAAGATCCAGATAGCCCAGGGGCGCACCGTCTTCGACCAGCCCCACGTAGTAGCGACACGCCTCCCGCACACCGTCACGAACATTGCGAATGTTGGTCAACTGGCTTCCTAGGTGAAAATGCAACATCTTCAGGCAGTCCAGCATGCCTTCCTCGCGCAACACATCCACCGCCGCGATCAATTTCTGCGCCGTCAAGCCAAACAGGCTGCGGTCGCCGCTGTCCGCTGACCAATGACCATCGACTTTCGTCGAAAGCTTCACGCGGCAACCGATCAGTGGCTCAACCGCCCAGTGCTTCGATCTCTGGACAATCAACTTCAACTCGTCCAGCGACTCGACCACAAAAAAGCATCGATACCCTAGCCGCCGGGCCTGCAAACCAAGGTCAATGAACTCCTCATCCTTGTAGCCATTGCAGATGATCAAGCTCTCCGGTCCACCCACCATCGCCAGGGCCACCATCAACTCGGGCTTGCTACCAGCCTCCAGGCCGTGCGAGAAAGTTTCGCCCGCTCGCGAAATCGATTCGATCACGTGCTTCTGCTGGTTAACCTTGATCGGAAACACACTGCGATACTCCGAGCGGTAACCGGTGGTCTGGATCGCGTTGCCGAAGCACTCGTTAAGCCGCACCACCCGCTCGTCGATCAGGTTCTCGATTCGCAGCATCACCGGCATCGAAAGCTCCCGATCCCGCATCCCGTCGATGATCTGCTTCATCGAAATCGTGACCGTTCCCGACGCCGTTGGAGCAGCGACCGAAACGTATCCGTCATCACCAATCCCAAAGAAGCCCTTGCTCCAACGATCGGTTCCATAAACGCTACAGGAGTCCTCAATCGTCCAGGTCGCATCCCCGTGAGCCCGATGGACCCGGCGAAGGTTTCCATGAGATACGGACTTTTTGATTTTGGAAGACTCCGATTCGGTTTCCACTGGTTCGATTTCCATACGCAAATTTCGCACAACAGGCCAAAGTCCATGCACTGAATCTCACATAAGCCCGGTTTATTCACGACGACGGGCGTTAATTCTACGCCTGGCCAACCGGAGCAAGGGAAAAGCTGAACTTCAACAAGAAATGTAAATCATCCGGTAGATGAAAACCACAGCGATCGTTTCATCGTATCTGAGTCGCGGATCACTGCCGGAACTGATTCTGACGCCCACGCCTCGTGAATAATTCGGGATAAGTGACCATGACCCGCCCCTTTTTCAACCACCAACAGGCTAACTTCAAACCCACAGCACCGCTCCGCCAACGGCCACAAAGCCAATCAGCCACCAAAAACGCGAAACTTTTCTGCAACATTTTTCATTTTCACCGAATCAACCGTCCAACTTCGAGTACTTCACATTCAAACACCACCTACGGGGCGAAATGAACAGGACAACGGACCGCCGCGAACAATTCGAGCAGTGCATTCACGCATGCGATGACTCGATGTATCGCGTCGCCTTCCGTCTGACCGGCAACCACACCCTCGCCCGGGAACTGATCACCAAAGAATCAAAATCACCAACGCCAACGGAATCCTTTGCAGACCTCGCCTACAACCCGACAACAGAACAAAGGGACTCTCAAAGCCATCCTTGTCCGTGCCGACGACGACCTACTCAACCCCAAACAATGAACGACTCACCAGACAGCCCAAACCCACTCAGCGACTCGCAGCTTGACGCCGCCTTGCGGGACGTCGCGGTGCCGGAAAGCCTCGTCGCCGACCTGTTGACGATTCCCGATCAAGTCCAATCCACCGATCACGCGGCCATCAAAACAGCCACCACCTCCAGTGGGCTCCAACCATGGCGACGGGCGATGACGGCGTGCCTTGTTGCCTCCTTTGCCGCAATCGCGCTCTTTGGCTGGTGGAAGTTCCAGTCTGGTGACAAACCAGGCAACACCCTCACCCCATCCATCGTCACCCCATCCATCGTCGCCCAATCCACGCCCAACCCCGTCACACCCGATGCGCCGCCAACAGAAGCTCTTTCAGCAGAAGAAGGCGCACTGTTGGCCGAACTCAAAGCACTCGAATCCGAATTCGAGTACGTCCTTGCTGGCAACGAACTGGCCAAAGTCGAATCTTCCATCGCCGATCACGAACGGACTCTACCCATCTCCCTTTCTCGCCACGAAGTCCTCTCAATCACCCACGCCGTTGCCGACCAAACCCCAGCCGAACTTGGTTCATCCAGCGACGACGTGATCTCTGACATGCAGAACGTTATTGAAACTTTCCCGAACACACGCGGCGCGAAAATCGCTCGCGAATTTATCGAACAAACCACCGAAAACGAATCCGAAAGGACCAAATCATGAAACTCCCAACATCGATTCCGCTTACCTTGTGCCTGACTGCCATCGTCCTTCTGTCCTCTATCGACATGCAGGCTTGTTCGGCCCAGAGCCCGGGAGGCAGCGTTCGGGCACCGGCTTCGCCTCTCGCCCGGGCCGAAGCTGCTGTGCTCAACGCACAACGCAACTTCCAACGGCACGAAACAGAACTTCGAGAAGCAACCAAATCCCTGGAGGCTTCCGAGACCCAATTGCAAAAATTGCTTGTCAAAGAATCGGAACTGGGCGTCTCGCTGGAATCCTTCCCGGACATGATTCGCACGCTGCAAACCCAGCGGATTGAGTTGATGATTGAAATGGCAGGCATGGACGCCAAAAGAGAAGTCCTGATCGAATCGCTCAAGGAAAAAGAAGACGAATCGAATGAGGAATACGAGCTGCTTCAGGACATCTACGCGCAGTACGCCAAAATTTACGGACGCACCAAATCGCTGGTCGAAAAAGGAACACGTTCCACATCGGACCTCATCCGAGCCAAGCTTTCTCTTTCGGAATCCCGGCTGCGTTTAATCCGAGCCAAACCCCGCACCAGCGATTCCAAAGAAAACGCGGCAATGCTCGAACTCTCAATCGAACGCGCCGAAAGCAAAGCCCGCCTAGCCAAAACTGAAGAGTTACTGGCGACCATCGCCAAAGCCCGTCCGGTTCTTTCCGAGCGAGAGAATCTTGACCGCAGCCGTGAACTTGCCCGCCAGCGTATGGTCACACTCACCAAACAGCTAAATAACAGCCAGAGCCTGCTTCGTGACGCCGAAGAGCACCTCAAGAGGATGGAAGAGCAAGAGTAACATTTGAGCGGACATCCACTTGCGATGGCCCAATCTCGACGATCAGATGATTCCCTCCGGACTAACGTGAAATTCAGCATCAAATTTCTTCTATTGCTAACCGCTGCCATCGGGATGGGTCTGTATGTTTACCAAACTGCATGGCCGCCGCGTCCTGTGTTTGCGCCTCCAGGCAAAAACGAGATGATTAAGCTCGACACGCGATTCGACAGACTCGATGCGACCATGAACCGGGAGCAGTGCTTTCAAAAACTGGGGCTCTCTCGCCATGAGCTGTATTTGTCATTGACCTCGACGATCGATGGGAGATGGGGAGTCAATGAATATGAATCCCGAGTTATTCACGACGACGGGCGTTGACTCTACGTCTGGCCAACGGGAGCAAGGGAAAAGCTGAATTTCAACAAGAAATGAAAATCATCCGGTGAAAGAAAACCACAGCGATCGTTTCATCGCATCAGAGTCGCGGATCAAGGTCGCAACTGATTCTGACGCCCACGCCTCGTGAACAATCCGGGTGAATATTTGACTGGTAGCCCGGAATACTCAATCGTGATTCAGGAAAACCGGAACGCAAAAACAACAACACTGGTGCTGACAACACCAAGCTACCCTGTCGGCCGGAACCTCCAAATTTTGTACCAAGACTAAACGTGGCACAACAAACGTGACGCGGTGAACCTGACGGGATCGGATTGGAGAAGCCCAATTCGAGACCTGTTGACACGAAATGCGACCTGAACCCGGATCATTCACGAGGCGTGGGCGTCAGAATCCGCTAGAATCAACGCCCGTCGTCGTGAACAATCCGGGCTGATATGCCAGCAACCGAGAATCCTTACCAGTCGCCCCAACAGCGTCCCGCAGACAAGTCGCCACGATGGTCGTTTGCGCTGCTGAACATTACGATCACCGTCACACTGGGATTCTTGGTTCTGATATCTTTTCTCTGGGCTAAATTTGATCAGGCACAGACGGCACAGCAACTGGGCCGACGCTACGCAAGCTATGATCACGAACATCACTTTTACCCAATGAACGGGTTGATCTTTATTGTTCTGGTTTTTGCGGTTCCCAATGCCATACTGTTTGCAGTGCGATTGAGAAAAAGAAACCAACACCGCTAGGCAAATCCGAGCCAAATCCCGCAGATACATTTGGGTTTCCGCGTATTCATTAACCGGAAACTGTTCGGCCCGGACCGCCAAAGACGGAACCCTCACCCCCACCCAGACCTGGCCGAATTGAGAAACACCACGCAGCATCGCTATTCGTTATCGCGCTTCAATTCTCTCACGAGGAACATTCTTGAAACGACGCTACACATTAAGGCTACTACTCATTGTCGTGACTCTGGTTGCGGTCGCACTCGCGATCGATCAGGATGTGCAATCCAAGGCCGACCAACTCAAAGAAGAAATCCAACAAGATCCGCAGCAATTTGCACAAATCGAAAATCTATCGGGACAAGTAACCCTCAAGCTCGAAGGCATTCGCGATCAAACTACGTTCTTTGATCGCATGACCGGACGACGACGCCTTGTGATGTTCTATTCCGCTGTAGCGAAAGACGGGCCCCATTCAGCCAACTTGCAAGGAATCGAACAATTCGCCATATCATTCGGATCCTCTCGCCAGGTCTCGCGAGATCACTGATGGTCACCAGTGAACGATTGTCATCTGTTGGCATCATCCCATGGCCCGGCATTTCATTCGCAAACGCTGTAAAGATCGACCGGAAACTGTTCGGCCCAGACCTTCGGGACGCATGTTCAAAAGACGTCCTTGATCGAAAATGAAACGGGAATTGAGAAACACCACCCAACCCAACCAACACCGCAATTCATTACCTCGCTTCAGCCTGCCATGACCGACCATGTGCTACAACATTTTGAGTGGTCAAGGTACGGTGCGACGGGACGATGTTTCTTCGAACATCCTTTCGCGCTACTACGTCCATCAACCGAAAAGCACGTCTCCCTGATCCCCGAATTGAAGCATTGTCAGGTTCGCGACCACGGCGACCCATGGATTGTTTCGTTTTCGTTTTTGAATCATGACTTTTTTGTTGATTGCCACTCGCACAGCGGAGTGACATCGTTCATTTCGGTCAAGCCTGACTGTCCTGACGAAGTTTTGCTCCAGGTCATTGACCTGTTTTCAATTCCAATGAACATTGCCGCCGGACACGAACCCCGGGGTTGCGACCTGCTTAAGTCTCCGGCACCCCAAAACAGAAGAAATGCCTGCATCAGATGGGCACTGAGGATCGCGTCGGTTGTCTCTGCATGCATCGCGATTGCCGGTTTTTTCAATGGCGACTACCAAAGCACCGCAGGTTTCGCCGCGGGTACAATCTTTCTCGGTGTCGTGTCGTTTTGCAGTAATTTCGCATCTCGCGACACCTACTGACAAATCACAATTCTTCATCCGCTCTGTCTGATCCCAGATTATTCACGAGGTGTGGGCGTCAGAATCAGTTCCGACAGTGATCTGCGGCTCTGATGCGATCAAACGATCGCTGCGGTATTTATCTACCGGATGATTTACATTTCTTGTTGAAATTTAGCTTTTCCCTTGCTCCCGTTGGCCAGACGTAGAAGCAACGCCCGTCGTCGTGAATAATCCGGGCTTAACTCTGAGAATCGAACGCAACCCTCCCCGGCGGTGAACCGCCGACCCTCCCAGATGGGAGGGTGATCGAAACAATTACATTCTCCGAGAGTCGCGCTGAGTAACTGGCAACCTGACTCCTGGCTTGTGTCGGTGCACTAGCGGTGTTTTTTGCAATGACGACAGCCACGCTTGGGAATAACGATTGATGGCTGGTTGTAGATCGGTGCCAACACTGGAGGCAGGTAGTCAACCGCAGTCGGTGCTGGAACGAACTGAAACGCCGGAACAGCGACTGGTGCGGGCTGAATGGTCGCAGGCGCAACTTCCGCAATCGGAGCCTGGATGATTGGAGCCTGGACAATTTCTGGCTGGACAAGCGGTGCTTCGATCATCGGAGCAGCGGGCTGGGTGTAGATGGGCTGCGAAAGCACAGGCTGCTGCATGGGAGCGGCATACCTTGTTCCGGATCCGTAGCTCACAGCGGGAGCCAACTGGCTGATCATCGCTGAATTCATTTCGCCCGTTCGCTGGGCCTGAAGCATCTGCAATTCATTCTGAAGTTCGACAATTTTGGCGTCGCGCTGGGCTCGCATCTCTGCGGCTTTGGCCTGCTGCTCTGCACGAGCTCTGGCCATTTCAGCTTGCAGCTTCGCTTGGGCCTGTTCGGCTTGGACTCGCGCCTGCTCGATGTCAGCCTTGGCTTGCTCAAATTTCGCGCGAGCTTCGTTGATTTCGGCGGATTGAACAGGAACTTCGGCGATCTTTCCGACCGTCTCTTCTTGTGCCGTTGCCATTGCTGAGAAGGACAATGCGAGAACTGCAAAAGCGGACAAAAGGTATTTCATTTCTGGACTCCAGATGTGGTTCGGGATGAGCCCGGATTACTCACGAGGTGTGACGCCACCTTTGTGGTAACAACACCCGAGGCCCGTCGTCGTGAATAGTTCCGGAAGAGCTTTCAAAGTACTTCGAAAGCCCTCACAACGAAGTAAATTCCCGGCCATGATCCAAAAATTGCAAATTCGTCGTCTGAAATAACGAAGCCCGATGAAACCATCGGGCCGGTTATAACGATTCGTTTTTCTGTACCCATTTTGCATGCCTTTTTTGATCCCGGATTATTCACGAGGCGTGGGCGTGCCTTTCAGTTCGCCTGATGAGCAAGGTGCAGGATAGAAAAAAGTCTCTGTTATCCCGGATTATTCACGAGGCGTGGGCGTCAGAATCAGTTGAGACAGTGATCCGCGACTCTGATGCGATGAAACGATCGCTGTGGTTTTCATCTACCGGATGCTTCACATTTCTTGTTGAAATTCAGCGTTTCCCTTGCTCCGGTTGGCCAAACGTAGAATCAACGCCCGTCGTCGTGAATAATCCGGGGTTATGGACGTTATCAACGAGGTGAACCGAACAATCTGGGCGACAATCCAGCTTTGACCTTTGCGTCGGTGTGGTTCAACGCAAATTGACGCCCGTCGTCGTGAATAATTCCGGTTGATGACGCGCAAGACAGGTGATTCCGTTGGCTACCGCGAACGACGGCCGCCACCATGGCCCCTAGTTTTCTGCGAGGGCAAGCTCACCGATCGCTCGTTGGCGTCCAAGCACTCGATTTCTAGGTACTCGGGGAAAATCGCTTCGCTGCCATTGATCCGAATCTCCATGTTCCCGCGACCTTCAAGTTCGGAGAGCTCACGGCGTTTCTGGTTGTTCAGATAGGACGCTACGTCAGCGTGGACTTTGATCTGCACCACAGATACGTTCTTTTGTTCGCTCGCCAAGAGCATCGTGCGGATGACTTCCAAGGCCATGCTTTCGGCGGTCTTCACGTTGCCGCGGCCCGTGCAGCAGGGGCACTCTTTGTACAGGCTACGCTTGAAGCCGGGCTTGACCCGCTGCCGCGTCATCTCGATCAACCCGAAAGGCGACGTTCGCAGAATCTTGGTCCGCGCCCGATCCCGCTTCATCGAATCCCGCAAGGCACGTTCCACGTTTCGACGGTGCTTATCGCGACGCATATCGATAAAGTCATTCACGATCACGCCGCCGAGGTCTCTGAGTCGCAATTGTCGCGAAATTTCACGCGCGGCCGAAAGGTTCAGGCGATACGCCGTTTCTTCAGCCGAATCGTCGGTGCGGAAACTACCGCTGTTAACATCGATCGCGACAAGGGCTTCGGTCTGGTCGATCACAATCGAACCGCCATCAGGAAGCGGCACTTCTCGCGAGTGAATTTTGGCGATTTCTTCTTCGACTTTGTACTGATAAAACAGCGGCTCCTTGCCCTCGTACAGTTTCAGTTTGTCGGACATCCGCGGCATCACGTCCTTGAGAAAGTTCTTCGCCCGGTCGTAGGCTTCCCGCGAATCGATGACCACCGAATCGACGTCGGAACTTAACATGTCCCGAATCGTGCGGATCATCATGTCGTTTTCCTCGTAAATATCCGTTGGCGCATCGGTCGTCTGGATTCGCTTGACGATGGCCTTCCACAGCCTCAACAAATACGACAGGTCACGGGAAAGTTCTTTTGTGGAACGACCCGAACCGGCGGTGCGAACGATAAAGCCCAAACCTTTGGGTGGATCAAGATCGTAAAGGCAGTCCTTGAGTCGACGCCGCTCGTCTTCGTCTTCGATTTTTCGGGAAACACCTACCCGCCCCAGCGCCGGCATCAAAACCAGATAGCGACCGGGGATACTGATGTAAGTCGAAAGGGTAGGGCCCTTGTTGCCGATGCCTTCCTTGATCACCTGGACGAGGACTTCGTCGCCGCGTTGAAAGATCTCCTGGATCGGCGGTTTATTTCGCGGTCGAAACCCACCGTGCATCGGCGGTCCCTTGCGGCCACGCTGATTCCTCGCGGCGTCCGCTTTTTCCTTGCGCATCATCTCATCGGGATCGTAGCCGCCCTGACGAAAGTAGCTGGGTTCGACGTCGCTGATATGCAGAAAGCCATTGCGGCCCACACCAAAATCAACGAACACCGCCTGGATACTCGGTTCGAGATTGACGACTTTGCCCTTGTAGACGTTGCCGACGTAGTTGTCCTGGCTGGCGCGCTCGACGTAGAGTTCTTCCAGTCGTGAATCTTCGACAACGGCGATCCGGACCTCTTCGGCCTGGAGCGCGTTGATCAACATTTCTTTCTTCATCATGTTCTTTCGGTTGTATGTAAGTGCAACCCGAAAGAGATCTGCTTTCGCACGAAACGCGTAAGACTTCAGATCCCTTCGGACCCGGTCCCATCACTGAAGAATGTTGACGTGCTCGTGCTACTCGGCCCCTGCAGACCCTGCATCGCGCTCGGGAGTCGGAAAGCCCGACTCGACCAGTTGTTCGAGAGTCACAATGGCGGCTTCGGCGTCATCGCCGACGGCCTCCAAAATAATCTCGGTACCCTGAGCTGCACCCAACGTCAAAATATCCAGAACACTTTTGCCATTAATCCGCACGTCGTCCTTGATCAGCTCTATTTCGCTGTCAAATTTCAATGCGGTCTCCGCAAACAGATACGCCGGCCGCATGTGCAGCCCTTGCGGATTCTGAATGGTGACTTTTGTGGTGGCCGTTGTACTGGACATCAATTCTGTCAGTGAGTTAGGACTCAGGAAACAAACTGATTGTCGTCAGCTTCTGCCAAAATCTGCTGGACATCGGCAGCCGAACGTGACTGCTTGAGGAATCGGCAGAACGTTTCGTCGTGAAGCTTTTTGGTAATGTTCTCGAGCGCCTTGAGGTGTTCGCTCTGCTGGTCGGGAGGAGAGATAAGCATAAAGAAAAGCTGAACCGGTTCGCCGTCCAGGCTTTTGAAGTCGACGCCTTCAGAGCTTACGCCGACCGTCCCAACGGGACTGCTGACACTGGCGTGCTTTGTATGAGGCACAGCAATACCGCGGCCGATGCCGGTGGTACCAAGTTCCTCACGCTTGAGAATCGCCTGGATGATGTCGTCCTTGTCGGCTGATTTGAGGCCGCCTGAAGACACCAGGCCTTCCACCAATTCGCGGATCACAGCTTCCTTTTCGGTTGCTCCCATTTCCGCGTTGATGGCATCCATTTGGATGAAATCGGAAAATTTCATTTTAGTTGTTTCCTGAAATTGTTGTCCGCGACAACGACCGGCAATTCTGTAGCACCGTAGACGCTATGGGATGGTCGGGGTTACGACAGAATCTGGTTGCCCTTTCTGGTGGGCAAGACAGAGATCTAGTGGCGATCGCGGTGTTCTGTAATTTTTTCTTTGTGTTTGCGTAGTTGTGTTTCCATCTTGTCGATGGTGGTATCCAACGCGGAAAGTACATTCGTTCCGGTGTCGGACGCGAAAAAGTCGCTCGCACCCTCAGCCGAGAGAATAATCTCAACTTTGGGCTCGTCGTGCTTCAGATCAACGATGACCTGAATGGCAGTGGTTCGGTCGTAAAATCGTGGCAGCCTGGAAACCTTGGACTCAATGGTCTCATGGACGGAGTCGGTCAATTCGCCATTTCTGGCGTTCACTTTGATTTCCACAGCTCACCTGCGATTGGCTCGAAAAGAAACGGACGATCTCAGCAGCATCTGGCCGGTCGCACCCAGTCCATGTTGCCTTTGTCCTGATTGCCCAGCCATCCTGCCGTGACACGCTCCGCTGATTGTAGCTTTTGCTTCTCCTGCGGACAATCCAAAACAGCCAGAACGACCCCGCAAATCGCCTCAGTCCGCAAAAAACGGGCTTGAGCCAGACAAGTTAGCTCGTTTTGCGTTGGAATACCTGAAACAAAGTCCGATGCGAATCTCGCGGCCCCTGAATGACGCTTTGCTCACTTATTTTCTCCCAAAGCGAAAAGTCCACCTCCGGAAAGAAAGTGTCGCCCTCAATCTGAGCCAACACCCTCGTCAAATACAGCGTGTTGGCCAGCGGCAGTGCCGACCGGTATATCTCGGCACCACCGACCACAAAAGGGCTCTTTTCCCCCGTGGCCACAAGGGCGGCTTCCAGGCTTCCGACGACAATCGCACCTTCGACCTCGTATCCCGCCTGGCGGGTCAAAATCACCGTCGTCCGGCCCGGCAACAGCCTGCCGATCGACTCGTAAGTCTTGCGGCCCATGATCATCGTGTGACCCATGGTCAGTTTTTTGAATCGCTGCAAGTCCGATCGTAATCGCCACGGCATGTCGCCGTCTTTGCCGATCACTCCGTTTTCACTCGCCGCCACAATGATCGACACCTCCACATCGCCGGGGACCTGTGGCTTGATGCTCACACCGCCACCTCGCCCTTGATGTGTGGATGCGGATCATAATCGGTCACTTCGATGTCTTCGAATTTGAAATCAAAGATCGATTTTACATCGGCGTTGAGTTTCAATTTTGGCAACGCCCGCGGCTGGCGGCTTAACTGCAACCGAACCTGCTCCATATGGTTATTGTAAATGTGAACATCGCCAAAGGTATGCACGAAGTCCCCGACGCCCAATCCGGTGACCTGGGCAACCATCGTCAACAACAGCGCGTACGACGCAATATTAAACGGCACTCCCAAAAACACATCCGCACTGCGCTGATACAATTGACAGGAAAGCTTTCCATCGGCGACGTAAAACTGAAACAAAGCATGGCAGGGCGGAAGCTTCATCCTGGGAATCTCGCCCACGTTCCAAGCACTGACAATCAGACGCCTTGAGTCCGGGTTGGTTTTAATCTGATCGATCAACTGCGAAATTTGATCGATCGTTTCGCCACCGGCTCCCCGCCACGAACGCCACTGCGATCCGTAGACCGGACCCAGTTCGCCATTCTCGTCAGCCCACTGGTCCCAAATCCGGACTTTGTTTTCTTTCAGGTAGGCGATGTTGGTCTCGCCCTTGAGAAACCACAACAGCTCATAAATGATGCTGCGGAGGTGAAGCTTTTTCGTCGTCACCAGCGGAAACCCGTCCGCCAGATCAAAACGCATCTGATAGCCGAATACGCTTCGAGTACCGGTACCGGTTCGATCCGTTTTTTCGACGCCGTGGTCAACGATGTGCTGCAGTAAGTCCAGGTAAGCTCGCATGCTCCGGTTTTAATCCGCGAAACCAATTCTCACAACCAAGGGGCATCCCGACGCAGCCCGATCCTGTTGGTATCGGGAACTTTAGATAATTCGGGAAATTGCGCCGAATCAAACCTGCTATCGACCGGACATTCGGCAGCCAATTTGTTGGCATGGATTTCAAGGCTTCAGGCTCCGAAAACAGGGTAGACCCGTTTTTCTCTTGCCACCTCACTCGCAACACGCCCCCACTGGCGGATTCAAATCATGCGATTGACTACGATCGTTCCTTACTTCGGCAACACCCTGTCTTTCGAAGACACCCTTGCCTCCGTTTTGCGCTACGCCAGCGACGACCTAGAAGTCATCGTCGCTCACGACGGGCGTTTCGTGGATACCTGGCAACTCGGCGATGCGATTCGCGTCATCGAATCGAGCGATTGCAATTCGCTTGCCGCGATTCTCAATGTGGCTCTCGATGCAGCCAACGGCGAGTTCATCGGCGTGGTCCGACCGGGCGTCGAATGGGCCGTCGATCCGCTGGAACACCTGCAACAGGTTTCCGCTGACTCCAACGTGGCGTCGGTCAGCGGTCTACTCCAATCGCAGTTTTCCCGCTCAACACTAATCTGCTCCGGCGTTCGCCACGACTTTGGCTTCAACCGCAAACTCACCCGAGGCAAGCCACTGGGACCCTCGTCTTGGTTTGGCTTCTTTCGCAAGTCCGCGCTCGATTACCTGAATGGCTTTGATGAAACGATCGCCGATCATTATCTGGATCTGGACACCGCTTTGGCGCTGCAGAACTTGGGCTTTGCCTGCAAGCTGATTCCAGACCTGACGGCGGAAATCGATCACCCCAAGCAAATCCTGCTGGAATCCGAGCAGGTCCATGGGCTCTCGGCGCAGCGTGCCATCCGCCGTCACGCCGACGAATCGTGGGGACTGGCCCTCCTCTCGAGTGCCAAAGAACTTCTCTGCTCGGCCGTTTCGCCATCGCACCTGATCCATCTGGGCGGTCGCCTGAAAGCCGGTCAGTTCCGTCGCCACGACAATCAGTTCGCCGATCGCATCGCGGTTGCCTGCAAGAAACGCTTGGCCCAGCAAAAACTCGATCGCCTTCCCCGAGCCGCATAACCGTCCCCCAAGCCTCGCCAGCACCCGGGTCGCCAGTAAATTGCCCCACACTTCGTGCGTTTGGTTCTCCAGGTGGGGATCGATCCGCACTATATTAAAGGGCATGTATATCAGCCTCGCAAAAAGAATGCTCCTGGAAACCGACAAGCGCCTCCTTTGGAAGCTTGCCTGGAACATGGGCATCAAAGGCATCCGCAGCGTCCAGAAGCACAAATCGCGACTCAAGCGCGGCGAGTTCTTCCCGCCCTACCTCTACATTTCGATCATCAACAGCTGCAACCTTCGCTGTCAGGGCTGCTGGGTCGACGTCGATCACAAGCAACACAAGATCGATGTCGATGCCATGAACCGCATGATCGACACCGCAAAAAAGATGGGCAACAGCTTCTTTGGCCTGCTCGGTGGCGAACCGTTCATGCACAAGGAACTCTTCGACATCCTCGAAGCACACCCCGACGCTTACTTTCAAGTCTTTACCAATGGTCACTTCATCACCGACGAAGTCGCCAAACGACTGCGGAAGTGCGGCAACGTCACACCGCTGATCAGCGTCGAAGGCACCGAAATCGTCAGCGACCAGCGGCGCGGCAAATCGGGTGTCTTTTCCGCGACCATGAAAGGCCTGCAAAATTGCCTGAACAATAAAGTCATGACCGGCGTCTGCACGAGCCTGTGTCAAACCAACTACGAAGACCTGCTCACCGAAAAATGGGTCGACAACCTGATCGACATGGGCGTGATGTACACGTGGTTTCACATCTACCGCCCGGTGGGTCCGGATTCCAATCCCGACCTCGCACTCACCCCGTCGCAGCAACGACAGGCCCGCCAGTTCGTGGTCGACATGCGCTGCAAGAAACCGATCATCTTTATCGACGCCTACTACGACGCCGACGGACAGGCCCTTTGCCCGGCAGCGACAGGATTCACACATCACATCAACCCCTGGGGCGACATCGAACCCTGCCCGGTGATCCAGTTCGCCAAAGAATCCATTCACGACGAACGTCCACTGGACGAAGTCTTTAACAACTCGAAGTACCTGAAAGACTTCCGCAAAACCGCCGCGGGACACACCCGAGGCTGCATTGTCCTGGAAAGGCCCGATTTGATCGAAGCCCTCGCCGACCGCCACGGCGCAAAAGACGCCACCGCCCGCAAGAAAGCTCTCGCCGAAATTCAGGCCGCCAACGCCCACCCATCGCAATACGATCCCGACGCCACGCCGATCCCGGAAAAAAGCTGGGCCTATCGCCTTGCCAAAAAGTTCGCCTACCACGACTACGGTGCCTACAGCGAGCACTTCTCGGACGAAAACTGGGTCGATCCCCGCTCTTCGGATCGCGCCGCAAAACCCGCTGATGAATCACTGGTTCAGCTGAAGTAACTCCTGCTGCCACTCCCAAAATGCTTGCGGTCGCAATGACCTTCCGGCAAGCTCGAATCCGTTGGGGGCGATGAAGGCGGATTTTTTGGGAGACCGGAATGGGATTAAGCCGGGTTCTTTACTTGATACTGCTACTGATCGCAGCAGATTCCCTGGCCGCACGGAGTGATTACGAAACGGAACTCCCCTCCAAACGCATGCGGGAGAAAGCCAAAACGTTTTCGCTGGATGATGCAGCACCCAAAGACCTTGCAGTCAAAGTCCAGTTTCGAGGACCGCGTCAGTACTTCGCCGGGGTTCGCTACGGCACCGATGACAGCACGCGCGTAGCGCTGGTCCTCGATCAGGTCTCGGATAATTTTGATGACTTCGACCTGTACTGCGGTCTGAACTGCAATCTGAACCGCGATCGCCAATTCATTCTGGAAACTGATCGACGAATACTTCAATCCGAATGTGTCTAGCCACCGCGTTGATGAGATCAAGGTGGCAATGCTCCGGCAGTCGTCCGAGATTGCTTTGTTGCCGGGGCCTGAACGATTCGCCCATCGACCCCAAACAACACAACCCACTCGACTGGATCCTTGACTAGGAAGCCAACGGTGGCGCTGCCTTGGCGTGGACCAGTAATGCCAAGGGCCGTGCCACGGTCTCCATCAGTGCCGATCAGAAAACGATGCAGGTCTCGATCAGTGATGCGGCAGGCCGTGGTGTTTTCAGTGGTCAGATGTGGGGACCGGCTTCCTCGACGCCAAACCAATTGATCAACTGGAGCTGCACGATCCATGATCAATACGATGCCAACACCGCCGGCATCGCCACACTCAAAACATCGGCCGTGGACATCGATGGCCAGCAAACGCATTCGCTGACCGATGGCTACGGGCGCTCCATCGCCAGCATCGATCAATTGGGCAATGTTTCGACCTCCAAATACGATGCCGGTGTCACCGACCGCACTTCATTCCCAATTCCAGATTCCGAATTCCCCATTTCGGCACCGCCGCTCTCCTGTCCTTCGCTGCGCCGTCGTTACGGCCCCGTGCTCCTGCGTCGCATCGCTCACTCCGGGCATCCAGGCAAACTCAAAGGGGTCAGGCTACTTTTAAAGGCACGGAAAGAATCTTGCTAACCTTCTTGATCGTAATTTTGGGCGGCTCTAACCTTCTGGGCGATCCCCCTGGACGTTCGATTAGGTTAGGCGTCGTTCAACCCGTCAACGCCCGTCGGCGTGAATCATTCCGGTTCACGCACATCGCAATCAAATCAGCTATACTCAATGCAACCTTCAAACAGGAAACGCCATGGGTTCGGACAACAAAAACAACACCTTCTTTTTCATTCGCCTAGCTGTTCTGCTGCTGTTGCTGGTCGCGTTTGCGGGCGGAATTTACTACG
>CALFWR010000090.1 GCA_937928555.1 uncultured Pirellulaceae bacterium | reverse complement strand
TGGCCGCCAACATTTTGCAGCTGGACACTACCATCGATGATAATATCAGAGGCAAAAGAATGGCCCTCGGATGGAGCGAGGACGCTCTTGATCAATTGTACGCCGAATTTCTCGACAATTAACGTGCGGTCGCCGTGGGATATGAGCCCGTTAGAATAATCCGCGTGATCTTGCAGTTTAATCCGCTATTGAATCGGTAAAGGGCACCAAAATGGCTCGCTTCGTCTTAATGATGTTACTGGGAATTTTGTTCATCGGATGTGATTCGAAACCTGTTGCCAGAAAACCCAAACCGTCAGGGAAACGCGATTCGCAGTCCGGAATCGAGTCCGGCACTGCCAAGCCGTTAACGGCCGAAGCGGGCGGTAAGCCCCGCAGCGCGGCGATACCAAAACAGTTGCTAATCAAGGACCTCCTGAATGACAAAAGTCTTAACGCGGCTCTTCAGCAACAGCTTCGCATACGGCAGGCCAATGGCGAGGCAAAAATCTCGGTAGCTGACTACGACAAAATGCGTTTGATCTACGATTTGAACTTCGCCGTCGAAAAAAGAGCCAAAGAATCGTGGCAGCCAGTCAAAGCCGGTGACCGTTCAGCAAAAGTCACAGAGATAGAATATCCCCCAACACCGACCACCTCGAGCGACCTGTCGCGGATTGAGTCCAATTTCTATCGCCTGGGGCTGGAACACTTTCGGTCGAAATGGACCAACGTTCTTGGCGGGGCAGACCTCAAAAAGACACTGGATCTTTTTGAGCAAATCTTGCATTCGACTTCGCTGTTGACGGCGGACGACTACCGGCAGTTCGACCTGCAGCTGACAGATCTGACGATCAAGAACAAAAATCTTTTTGACGACCCATACTTTTTGTTTGCCCATGGAGTGGCCCGAATTTCTGCGGGCAAGCCCATCGAAGCCGAAAACTCTTTTCGGCTTGCCACGGAACGATGTGCCGATTCAGACTATCCAGCTAGGTTTGCGGTAAGGGCGCACGCACGCTATCTCAACAGCCAGAATCTGAGGCTCGATGTTAAAAAAGTGTCGGCATCCATCTTCGCTGACTTCTTCCTCACGAACCTTTACTGGCTCGAACATGATTTCCGGGCAAGCGAAAGCGAACTGCGCTCGGCCCTGGGGTTACTGAACGAGTTCATGTGGCTGTGCCAAGAAAGCGGAAACCGTGAAGTGCTCGCAGAGTTCACTGACCGTGTCAACCGAATGGAACACTTACCCAAATGGCTGCGTCTGATGGCCAGTGGGCAACGTCACCACTGGGAGGCTTGGCGAATTCGTGGCAGCGGATGGGCGCGCGACGTCAAAAAGGAGAACTGGAAAAAGTTCGAGGAGCAGGACAAAATTGCGAGGAAATTATTTCGTGAAGCCTACGAGCTTCATCCCGAATTTCCGGAATCGTCTTCCTTCCTAATCGCGATCAGTCGGGCCGGCCACGACGAAGAAGACGTTGATTACTGGTTCGACAAGGCCACGTCCGCCCAGTCCGATTACATGTCGGCGTACAACGAAATGCTTTTTTCCCTGACTCCCCAGTGGGGCGGATCGGTTGAGCAGATGATCGAATTTGCCGAACTTCACGCCGACAAAGAACAGTACGAAACGTACCTCCCAACCATCATGCTCGATTGTCGCGAGATGGGATTGAACCGGGTTGCCGGCGCCGACAATCGTCGGATCTTTCTCGAGGCCAAGTTTGCTCGCAGCATCATCAAGGCGCTTGACGGGATGATGTCGACCGGCTTTCGGTACAAGCTTAATGGCAAGCGGCGAGGTCCAAACTACCTGCTAACGATCAAATCCATTGTTGCGACCGAGGCCTCGTTGTACGACATCGCTCGGGAAACATTCGAGAAAATTGGAGACGCTCCAGACATTGCTGCGATCAAAAAGTATGGCACCACAAGTTACGAAATGCTTCGTGGGCGAGCGTACGCGTTGTCGAGTGATCAGGCAGAGGCCTGTCAGGAGCTGCTCGACAACATCAAGAACTACAGTGAATTGAACACCGACGAAAAAGGCAAAGTCGTTTTGAAGTGCAAGGAGATCATGGATTCCTTTGGCGACAGTCCGGCGGTCGATTGGTTGAATGCGCTTCATGACAACGTGGAAGTCGAATACGAATTTGAAAGCGGGATGCGAGCGTACCTCAAATTCGATGAAGGGTTTAACCTGTGGAATCGCGGTGCCCCGTCGCAGTTCGAATTTGAGTCGCGAGAATCGTTGCTGGTTGACAACTCGGGCTCGTTGGCTCCAGTGAAAATTACCAGCCGCCTGCAAACGAATGGGCCAAGAACGTTTCGTTTTAACATTGAGTTCCTTGATGCCGAATCGAGGCTGGCAGAGCAAGTTCACTTTACGCCATCTGCAGCGATCCTGAATTACAAGGGACGTGCCTTTTCGTTTGGGCTGAATCGCCTTCACAAAAGAGGCCGGGCTCGGCCCAAGTTTGTGTTCGATATGGCTCAGTTTTCGATGGGCTTCCGGGACACTGAAAATGCGTTGTATTTTTACGACACAGCGATCGTGGAAGGGCCCAACGAAGTCGTCGTCAACATTGCGCCGTCCTATTTTGAAGCTTACCTCAACGACCGATTCATTTGTCGGTCAGCATCGCCCAACATCAGAGGCGCGATGCGAAATTTTGAAATCTCCCAGCCTCTGTCGAGAAAGGGGCGAGGAAAAGTTCGCGTTTCGGGTGTCTCGGTCGAAAACTGGACGGATCCGCCGCCGATTCGATCCAGGCCCGAGGAACTGGTCGCATACTACCGTGAGCAGTGCGAAGCAATCCCGGACGACAAATGGCTTGCCTTCTGGCACGCTCAAGCGGTTCATCGGGCCGGCGAATTTAAAAAGGCGATGGGGCTGTACGAACGGGCCATCGACATTGGGCTTGCCTACCACGAGGCCGCGTTCTTCTTGGGCGACTGCAAGGATCAGCTTGGTGAACACAAGGCCGCCATCGAATTCTATTTGGACGCCACCAAACCTGAACAGGAAGACCTTTGCAAAATATTTCAGCGCACCCACAGCGATCACTACACCAACCCGTGTCACTGGGCCGCTTTTCGGCTGGCCTGCCTGATGCATATCTCGGCGGATGACTCGCTGAGGAAATCGATCTCTGAAGGATGGTTCGTCAAAGCCAGCCCGGCAACGCGTCCCGAATGGGTAAAGGCATTTTTGGAGGCGCTCGGTGCGGCCAGAGGTGGTGACTTCAATAAAGCCAGTTCGATTTGCAAAAGCAAGCTCCTTTCCCAGAGCAAGGGGGCAGAGAAAGAACAGTTGGAGCGTATCCTGAAATCGTGGCAGCAGGGGAAACAGTATCGCGACGATCCCGCAGGAACCCCCGCCTACCTCAACCTGGACTTTGAGATACCCTTCTTTCGCTGTTTCGAAGACGACGTGGATCCGGCCTGGAAGGGAAATTATTAGCCGGAATTATTCTCGACGACGGGCGCTGATGCCGTTAATTCTCGCTTGGCGTACCCCAAATCTGGATCGACTCCGAGAGACGGGCCACGTTCTGAAAAATCGGCTCAGAAAGTCAAGCTACGCAACTGGCAACGCTCATTCTTTGCAACTTGGGTCCGCGACGTTAGACTTCAGGCGTCTTTCTTCAACTTGAAATCATATGTTTGACTCCCTTCAAGACAATCTACGCGGTGCCTTCAAATCCCTTCGCGGAAAGGGAAAGCTCACCGAATCCAACATGCGTGACGGGCTCAAGCTTGTCGAACAGTCGCTGCTGGAGGCGGACGTCAGCTACGACGTCGTCAAAGAATTCATGGCCAGCATCAGCGATGAGGCCCTGGGCGAGAAAGTCATGCTGGCCCTAGAGCCCAGCGAGCAATTCATCGGGATCGTCAACCGCGAGCTGATCAACCTGCTTGGCCCGGTCGAAGACGGGCTGAACCTGAGCAAGGAAATCAACATCATCATGATGTGTGGCTTGCAGGGTGCCGGTAAAACGACGACCTGCGGTAAACTGGCCAAGCTTCTGATCCGCCAGAAACTCAAGCCATTGCTGGTCGCCGCTGACCTTCAGCGTCCTGCCGCGATCGATCAGTTGCACGTCATCGGCGAGCAAGTCGGCGTTCCGGTTTACAGCAACCGCGAAATCAACGACCCGGTCAAAGTCTGCCGCGACGCGGTCGCGCTGGCAAAAGAAAACGGCAACAACGTCGTGATCCTCGACACCGCGGGCCGGTTGGCGATCGACGAAGAGCTGATGGAGCAGTTGCGGGTGATCGACCGTGACGTGCAACCGGACCACGTATTCCTTGTCGTTGACGGCATGACCGGCCAGGACGCGGTTCGCAGTGCCGGTGCCTTTCACGAGGCCCTTGAGCTTAACGGCGTCGTGATGACCAAGCTTGACGGCGACACCCGTGGCGGGGCGTTGCTTTCGGTCAAGCAGGTCACCGGCGTGCCGATTCGCTTTATCGGTACCGGCGAGCACCTGGATAACCTGGAGTTCTTTCGCCCCGACGGCATGGCCAGCCGGATCCTTGGTCAGGGCGACATCGTGGGTCTGTTCGAAGAAGCCAGCAAGCTGGTGGACGAAGACGAACAGCGGCGGATGCAGGAGTCGCTCGAAAAAGGCCAATTCACGATCGAGGACTTCCGCAATCAGATGCAAAAGATCGCCAAGCCCGGGCTGATGCAAAAGATGATGGGTCTGATGCCCGGAATGGGCCAGATGAAGGAAGTGATGGACTCGGTCAATCAGGAAGAGACTTCCAGTCAGGTCAAGCGTATGGTCGGGATCATCGACAGCATGACGGCGGCCGAGCGAAAGGACCCGTCGATCGTGGACGCCCGTCGCCGCACCCGAATTGCGGCTGGATCGGGCACCGGGGCCAAGCAAGTCGGCGAGCTACTGAAGCAGTACGACATGATGAAAGGCATGATGACGGGAATGGGCGGCCTTGGTATGAGCGACCGGATGGCCAAAATGCAGGAAATGCAATCAGCGATGATGGATCCGACCCAAAAACGGCTTCCGGGGCAGAAAAAGTCGACCGGAAAGCGGCTTTCCAAGAAAGAACGCGACAAACTTGCAAAAGAACGCAAAAAGAAGCTTCGTCAGCTCAAGAGAGACAAGAAAAACAATCGAAGAAAGCCCGGAGAAGACGCGGTTTAGCACTTCTCGGTTTTCGCGACAGCCGGTAACATACCGAGCTTTCAAATCCGCGAATCTCCCGCAATTTCTCGCTTAATGCGAGCATCCGGGTTCGCTGTACAGTCAGGTCGTCCGCCGATTTGGCTGAAATGGGCACTTTAGCCCGAAAGAATTGCACCAGTACGCGAGTGTTCGTTCTGGACATTGAATGAATCGGGCACAGGCCCACACCAAGGAATAAACAGTGGCAGTCAAAATTCGACTTAAGAAGATGGGCCGGACACACCGCCCCTTTTTTCGCGTTTGCGCAATGGATGTTCGCTCACCGCGTGACGGTCGCGTGATCGAGGAGCTGGGAACGTACGACCCAATGGTTCCGGAAACCGACGCCCGTGCGATCCTCAAAGGCGAGCGAATTGACTACTGGTTGAGTGTCGGCGCACAGCCCACTGCCAAAGTCGGAACGCTGATCAAAAAATATGGCACCAGCGGGACGCATCTGGACGCCCAAAACGAAGCCATCTCGCGCTTGAGCGATCGCCGAGCCAAAGCGATTGAGCAGGCTCGCACCGCTGTCGCCAGCGTCAAGATGCCTGACCCGGCCAAGCCCGAAGAAGAGGCAAAGCCAGCTGATGATGCGGCGCCTGCGGCTGAAGGCGATGCCGCCGAAGCCAAGCCAGAAGAAGGTGCAAAAGCCGAAGCTCCTGCCGAAGAAGCAAAAGCCGAAGCTCCTGCTGAAGAGAAAAAAGAAGAAGCTCCAGCCGAAGAAAAGCCTGCTGAGTAAACCGGCGGGGTCATTTGACTTCGGGACAGCAGGTTCCGCTTTGCCGTATTGCTTCAAATCGAATTGCAACAAATCGAATTGCAACGTATTCGGCTTTCGACCTGCTTCAACGAGAACAATTCAATGCGTTTTGATGTGCTGACTTTGTTTCCCGAAATGTTCTCGGGCTACAAAACTCAAAGCATCCTGAACAAAGCCATCGATCGCGAACTGGTCGAAGTCCACGTCCACAACATGCGCGACTGGACAACAGATCGTCACCACAAAATGGACGATCGGCCTTTCGGTGGCGGCCCCGGAATGATCCTGATGGTCGAACCGGTGGTCAACTGTGTTCGCGACGTGCAGGCGATGAGCGATCGACCCGGTCAGGTCATCCTCACAACTCCCCAGGGAGAACGCTTGCGACAGCCGCTATGCGAAGAGCTTGCCTCGACGCACCAGCGGTTCATCGTCCTTTGTGGGCGATACGAAGGTTTCGATCAACGTGTGATCGACATCCTCAAGCCAATGGAGATCTCTATCGGCGACTACGTGCTTAACGGTGGCGAAGTCGCATCGATGGTGCTGATCGATTCACTGGTGCGACTTGTTCCCGGCGTGCTGGGCGACGAGCAATCCAGTTGGGACGATTCGTTCTCTCGCGGCAACCGAATCCTTGAATATCCGCAATACACACGGCCAAGGTCTTTCGAGGGACACGATGTCCCCGAAATCCTGCTAAGCGGTGATCATGGAGCCATCGAGGCGTGGCGAAAAAACCAGAGCCTTGAACGAACAAAACAACGACGAAGCGATTTGTTGGAGTAGCGGCCATCATCCAGTGGCCTCGCATCAACAGCTTGCACCTAGCCAAACCAATTTTTTTTTTAAGAGCGAAAACGGCCTTTGTGCCAGAGGATATTTCGATGACTCACAAAATCCTGGAACTCGTTGAACAATCCAGCATGAAGGAAGATCCGCCCCAGTTTGAGATCGGGGACACGGTCGACGTGCATTGCCTGATCCTTGAAGGCGAAAAGAAGCGGACGCAGGTCTTCACCGGTACTGTGATCGCTCGCAGCGGTGGCGGCGTCAAGGAAATGTTCACCGTTCGCCGTATCGTTGCAGGGCAGGGCGTTGAGCGTAAATTCCCTATCCACTCCCCACGCATCACCAAAGTCGAAGTCAAGCGTTCGTCGGTTGTGCGTCGTGCCAAGCTTTACTTCCTGCGTGATCGCGTAGGTAAAGCCGTTCGTCTTCGCGAACGCCGCAAGTAAAAAGACGCCGAAGAGAAGACGTCGAAGAGAAGACGCCGAAGAGAAGGCGCCGAAGAGAAGACGCGGGTATTGATTGGGCCTGCGTCAGTCGCGTGGCAATATCCGCCTGAGACTATTTCCCGGCGTAATCCAGCATCAAATCAGAATACGAACGGGGCTCGGGAGTTAAACTCCTGAGCCCCAGTTTCGTCATGATGTCATCGGCGACTTGCTGGCCGCTTGCCTCGCTTTGTCCTTCTTCGAGCACCACCTCGATTTCGACGAAGCTGCCAAGGCCATCTACTTCGTCCAGGTGGATCCTTGTCTGTTCGATCAGATACAGCGTTCGCTTCTTGTTGACGACCGTCTTGAGCCCGCAGGTTCGCGAGAGGATTTCTTTGAGTTGCCCGGGTTCATCGGTCGCAAACGCCAGCCAGTCGCTGGGCCGGGCTTGCGCGGCGTTGCCTCGTTGGTAGCCGATTAGCTCCGCGGGCTTGTCGGGAAATTCACGCAATTTCAACCTGCCGGATCGCACATTGAAATAGGTGTCGATCTGGCGGAGAACATTTGGGCCTGAAGTCGCCCACTGCTTTGCCCGGGATTCGATGACTGGCAGATCGGGACAGCGAAATTTGGCTTCGATGTTTTGCGGCATGTTAGTAGTTCTGCGGATCGATTTATTGCTGCGGACCTTGGCCCCCGAATCCGCTGCCAAACGGGCATTTTATCCCGTACTATTCACGACGACGGGCGTTGATTCTACGTCTGGCCAACAGGACCAAGGGAAACGCTGAATTTCGACAAGAAATGTAAACCACCCGGTAGATGAAAACCACAGCGATCGTTTCATCCCGTCAGAGCCGCGGATCAGTATCGGAACTGATTCTGACGCCTACGCCTCGTGAATAATCCGGGTTTATGGATGGCTTACGCTGCATTAAGGGCCCGTGAAATGCTTTCCGGATCGGACTGGAAGGTTTGTATTTGCGAAAGCCGCCTTGAAGAGGAAAATTGGCAGGAAATAGCGAGTTCTCCGTGTAAAAATCCAGGGGTTCCAAGTAGCCTGAGGTCAAGTCTGTGTGACTTGCCGTCTCTTGATGAATCTTTTTCTTTTGCGCTTTGGCGCCCCGTCCCAGAAACATGTCGAATGTAACTTCAGACAGTGTCGCGGATGGATTGGTAAACAGAAAAACGGACCTCGAACCTGCTGGCGATTCGGTTGTTTCGTGGGTTTCAGCAGCACTGTTTTGGGCGCTCGCCGCTCAGGGCGTCGTTAGCCTTTCACGCTTCCTGACCACCATGACCGTCGGCGGCAGTTTTGCGCCCGCTGATGCAGCTGAAGGAGCGATGCTTGGATCGGCTATTCAGTTGGGATACTACGCTACAGCCTTCAGTGCTTTGATGATCGCTGTCGCGATTCATGAAGCATTTGTTACCACGCCGTTGACGGTTTTCATGCAGGCCCGACAGGAATCTGCAAAACGGGGATTCTCCGGATCGATGTTGATGGCTTCACTGGGAATTGCCGGCCTGGTGTTGGCGGGGACACTGGTTTTTCTGGTCGCCAAAGAGTTGCTTCCGGGTCAATACATGACGTTGTACCACGTACTGTTTTTCATGGGACTGATTGCTCCGCTTCAGTTGCTGCGCGAATTCTCGAGACGCTGGTTGTTGGCCAATCTCGAAGTGTTCCCATCGGCAGTTTTTGAGTTGGCATACGTGACTCTGTACCTGTCAATGCTGTTTGCCCTGGTGCTGATGGCCAACGTCACTGCTGTCGCGGCCTTTGTGGCGATTGGGATCGCCAACGGCATCGTGTTGGTGGCATGGTGGATGCATCACCGACCCAGATTTGAATTCAGCGGTGAAAGTCGACAAAGCGACTTGAAGAGGAATTTTGGCTATGGCAAGTGGGTCGCGGGGGAGAACGTCTGTTGGAATTTGACGATTTACCTTTGCAACTGGCTGCTGCTGATTCAGATCAATGAAGAATCCGCCGGCGTATTCTTTGCCTGCTTCACCATCATGCTGCTGGCCAACCCTTTTCTGCTAGGCGTATGCAGTTTGCTGGGGCCAAAGTCGGCGGCAGAATTTCATGGCAACGGCTGGAACGGGCTGATGCGAATTCTGTTTCAGTACGCGATGCTGGTGCTGGTGGTGATGACAATGATTGCCGCGTTTCTCTGGTTTCGAGGCGAGTGGCTGACGTCGGTTCTGTTTGACTATGCACCTTTTTTCGAACGCAACTATGGCGGCAGCAATCGGGTCACCGGACTGCTGGGCCTGTCACTGCCATTTATGGGGCTCAGCTTTGTTCTTACCGCTGGCTTGCAGGCGGTTCAGAAGCCAATTTACTGTTTTGTGTCGTCGCTGGTTGGTTTGCTGGTGCTGCTGGGAGTATTTACTTTTTCGACAACAGAGCCTGACCTTTTGACCGCCGCGTGGAGCTTTGTTTGCGCGATGGGTGCGAATATGCTGTGTCGAGTTCTGTTTCTCATCAAAGCAAAATCGGACGTCGCCCATTCGCCGGGGACGCCAACCGTTAACGCGGCTGGCACTAAAGCCATCTGACAGACGCGGCTCACCGTGCACGTATTGGCTCTTGTGTCCGGGGGTTCAACAATTGCATCCTGCGGCTCACGGCCGGGTTGTGGCGAATGCTAAAACTTTACGCGTAGCCCAAACAGGACGTTCGATGTGCGGAAGTCAAAGGTGCCTGAACCGGTGCCGAGGGGTGCGGTTGTCGCCGGATCGATCTCGGTCTGCAAGTCAAATGAATCGGCCACAAAGTATCGATACTCGGTAAACAATTCCAATGACGAAGTCGTTTGGTAGCTCAGCCCCGCCATCCACTGCCAAGCGAAACTGGACTCTTCGTCGTCGTTGGCAAATTCGACTCCCATTGGATCAGCCAGATCCGGTTGTGCGAATGCAAATCCGACCCCGGCTCCAATGTACGGCCGTAGCCTGCGCGATTGGTTGCCATCAAAAGCCCAATAGCCGTTGAGCATCCCCGCGATCACGCCAACGTCGCCGTTGATTGGCAGAAACTGGGACGGAGTTGGTCCTTCCAGATTTAGCCCGTCGACATCAATTGATCTGTAGCTGACTTCGAGTTCTGTTCGCAGATTCCTGCCCTGAACTTTTCCCAGTGCGAAACCGAATACGGTTCCGGTGTTCTCTCGGAAGACGCCACTGAAGTCATCTTCACGGGTAATCAGGTCGCCAATGTTGGAGGCTCCTCCGAACAGTGACAGATAGAGCGGCAAGTACAACTCTTCACAGGATTCATCGCAACTGACCACATCGCTGTAGACGTCTCCGCATCGGTCGTCGCATGGAGCATCCAGAAGCGGTCGGCCGATGGTGTCGGCAAGTGTTTCAATGGGTGGTTCATCATGACAGGTGCCGCACGGGTTAGGGCAAGCACAAGCGACGTTGGCGTGTGAGGTACAGCAACTGGCACATGGATTCGCTGGCACACAGCCCGGTCCACAGCCTCCAACTCCACCCCAGCCAGGATAGCCGGGCACCGGGTAAGGCACGGGATAGGGAGGCGGCGGATAGGGCGTGTTCGCCTGGCCGCCGTAAGGAGCCTGGCCATAGCCGTAAGGGCCGGGCAGTCCCGCGTAGGCACCCGGGGCACCCGGTTGAGGTGGGTAGCCAGGTGGGTAGCCAGGTGGGTAGCCGTATCCCGGCGGACGCTCTTGTGATGGCGATTTTGGTGGGCGGGCATATTCCGTTGGGCTTCTGGCTGGAAGATAGACCCTTCCCACTCCCGGTTTTCGAACCGATTCAAGTTCGTCATTACGATCTTCGGTATCGCGCGAATCATTTTCGTCGTCACGCGGTCGTTGGTCCGGATCCGCAAGTGTGGGTCCGATGTCTTCGATGTCGGTTTCCAAAGCACCCGGTTCGCGCGCCCGAGTTGGCTGCTGAGGTTGTTGCACGTTGTTTACTCCGCCGGGAATCGGTGGATCAGTGCGAATGTCAGCAGGGTTTGGAGTAAATTCGGCATCAAATGGCAGCAGTGGATCCACGTTGCCAGGATTCTGCGGTTCCAGCGGTGGGGTAATGGGAGTCGGATCGACTTGCGAGCCAAAAGGATTTTGTTGTTGTGGCAGCCGATCGACGGGCTGGCCAAATGGGTTCCGCTGGGGCACGTTATTCTGTGGCAGCGGAAGGGTAGGCTGTGTTGGAACGGGAGTTGGATTTGGCTGTGTACGCTCTCCAAAAGGATTCGTTGGATCCTGTTGCTGCGGTGAACTCTCCTCGGGAATCTCGTTAAAGCGACTGCCGGGATTCACAGGATCGGGCGTGTCGGTTCTTTCTCCAAATATGCTTTGGCCGTCCTGTTGTGCTCCAAACATTTCCCGAACTGTTTTGGCAGGCTGGACTCTTACGGTGTTCGACGTGTGGGCTTCGTTCAACAGCCGTTTGACGTTGTCGGACATCGGTTGGATTTGGGGGCTCTGCCGACTTGGATCTTGAAGTTGTAGCTGGTTGCCTTGACTTGCAAATCGATTGGGGTTGGGAGGGGCGACAGCCGCGACCGGAAATGCCGCTGGCGCAGCAACCGGCGCCGGGAGTCGTGCCGTCCGCGGAAATCCTTGTGGATTGTTCAAACGTAACAGTTGTCTTTGCGCCGTCTGTGCCTTGAGACCGGCGGCGCACACGATCAGCATGCTGGATGCCAAAGCGAATATGATTGCCTGTTGATACCGTTTCATAGCGATACTCGTGAATGTCGAGTTTTTTTGCGGCTGGATTCCACGCGCACGTTGACGCACGAGGGAACTCGAGCCGGAATAGTTTTCGATATCGGTACAACCGAAAAAGTTTATCCAGTTTGAATTTGCGGTTTTGGCAAAGTTTTCCAGTTGCGTTGCCTGTAGGGGTGGCGTTTGAGCAAAAGAAGTTCCAGTAGAGGACAGCCCTGGTTGGAACCGATGGCTGCTAGCGACGCCCTGCCCCCCTAAGCTTCCCGCAACGCGCTTTCTCGCGGAAACTTCAAAAAAGCGTGAGCTTTGCTGACGATCCACCAACTGGTCTACTTGTGGGCCAAAGGAAAACTCGCGAACTGGCGACCGAAAATATGCGTACACCGGAACAGGATCAGCGGGTGAAGGACAACAAATGATTGAGTGGTTTACCGACAATTGCACGTTCCCCGCTACCACCGGGTTTATTCTGGCGATTGTTTTCATTGGTTTGGCTTTGTCGGCGGGAAGCAAACCGCTGCTAAAAGCAGGTCTTTTGATCGCTGTGCTCACCGCGATGTTGGTCACCACCGAAGTCCTCTACGTCTCGGATCGCGAAAGTGCCTCCAATGCCGTTTACAAAATGGCCGAAGCGATGCAGCGTAACGACTTTGACTACGTCTATGGGTGCCTTGGTAGTGAAAGGCTGGTGAACCGAGCCAAAGCGGAGTTACGCGATGCAACGTGTCATTCGTGCTTTGTGACAGCGATGAACGGAATCGAAATCTCGGATGACCGGATGAACGCGACCGTGAAATTTGTGGCATTTGCCAAAGCCAGCAATACGAACTTTCCCAATCCGGTGCCGATTCAGCGTCGCGTGGTGCTGCACATGAAGAAATCGGGCGACAAGTGGGTTGTGGAAGAATTCGAACAGTCCGATCCACGTGAGGGACTGAAGCTGTAGCCTGCCACGCACATGCGTCGAAACGTCTCGGGGCACTCGGAATTTTGGGGCTCAGATGTCGTCGCCTGGAATGCCGATAGCGTACTGGATCGTTTTACAGGGGGCGCAAAAAAACACCCTCGGAAGATCGGAAGTTCCAGGGGGGCAAAGAACTTCACAGTTATCCGAGAGCGATTGGACGATTTTGGCCACAACATCCATGTCGTAGCCAAGCATCTGCTTGGGCCGCTTTCAACTTCCGTGTCGAAAGGGAAGACGCTGTCTCCCATCGGCTTTCGCAGTCATCAACAAGTTTGTTTCATTGACGACGGGGGCAGGTTAGAAAAATGACAATTTTGGGTCAAGACAACTTTTCCTTTTACCGAGCCGCTCCCGGAGTGAAAGCAATTCTGTAAAATTTGCATTCTCTATTGCACGTGGATCGCCCGGCTTTCCAGCAAACTCGCATTTGAGAAAAAGGCAGAACTTGGTCAACTGACCGCTGAGGATTTATTTCGCGTGGAGATTCATGGCGACCGAACCTTCGACTCCCAACCTTCAGTTGCTTGAACAGCAGGCAAAGCTGATTCAGCAAGCCAAACGGGTGCTGCTGCCGTTTCGATTTGAGCCACTTTTGCGGCAGCCTTTATTCTGCTCGGAGTCGCTCCCGAAGTTTGCATCGACCGGCACCGGCTGCGTGATCGGTGACTCACTGGGGCGGCAGTTGATTGATTGGACCGGAGGTATCTCCAGCAATTTGCTGGGTCATCGGCATCCACTGCTGCTCCAAACGATGCAAGCGTGGATCGACGACGCCCCCCCGCATCCACTGGATCCACCTGCATCGTGTGACGGTCCGCTGACCGACCCGCGTGAACCCCGGTTGGCAGTGAGATTGGCGGAACTGTTTGGCGGACAGGACTACGGCGTTTCTTTCACGCGAGGTCGACGCGAGGCCATCTACAGCGCGACCGAGATGGCAAGGACGCTAGCGGGAAAAGAAATAATTCTAGTTCCCGAACTTAACACTTCGCGAGAATGGTTCGCGGAAGATCAGCGTTTCCGTTTTGCCCGCCCCCAATTCGATTCCGCCCACGTGAAAACGTTTCAGGCTGACAACGTTGGCTCGCTGCGTTGGAATCTGAATCAGCACAAGGGTTCCGTGGCCGCGGTCGTGATGGAACCCTTTGCGTTTCACTTTCCCGATCGCGACTACTGGCCAGAAGTTACGCAGTTGCTGCGTGAACACGGCGTGTTGCTGATTTTCGACGAATCTCAAACCGCATTTCGTCTCGAAACCGGTAGCGCACAAAAGTACTTTTCGATTCAGCCGGACATTACGATCGCGGGCGAGAACCTTGGCGGCGCGATGTCTTTTTCGGCATTGATTGGTCGCTGGGAAAAACTCAAAACATCGTGGCGAAGCACGATTCGCAACATCGACCGACCCTCTGGGTTGACTTTGGATCTGGTCGCCGCGACTCTGGACAAAGTCGAAAAGGAAAACTTGCCCGGCCAGTTTCATCGCATCGGTACGCAGCTTTCTGAGGAGTTCAACGACATTGCCTCGCAAGCCGAAATTGGAGCCTGCTTGATCGGCCATCCGTCGCGGCTTTCGCTTGATTTTGTGCCGCATGATTTTCTCACCATCGAACAGCGTCGAACGGTCTTTTCGATGTTCGCGGCAGAAAACGGAATCATGACTCATGGTGAGTTCTGGCCCAACGCGGCGCACGACGATCAGGCAATTGACCTGACGATTCGCAAGCTTGAGAAGACGGTTGAAGCGTTTGCCATCTGGTTAAAGCAGGTTCATGAAGAAAGCGTTTCGATTCAACATCCCTGGCGCAAGGCCGCTGTTCGAGGCCGAATTGACAACGTGATGATGATTCGCAAGACCATGGTTTTGGCCGGTTGGATCCTTGTCGATGGCCAAGCGGTAACGCTTAAAGCCACCAATGAAGCTGGAGACCAGTCGGTGGCCGACGTGGTCGATCGCCCGGATCTGGTGAACGGGTTTCCGCAATATCCGTCGGCCGGGCAATCAGGTTTCCGAATCGAATTGGAGGTCGAGAGCATCAAAAGGAACAGCCGTTTTGTGTTGGACGCTTACGTGCAGGACCGCCTTGTGTACCGCACTCTGTTGGTTCACGAAGCCTTGAAGCAGCGTTCAGGCCCGTGGCCTTTCACCGACGACGCCATTTTCGCCTGAGCGAATAAGTAGGCCGGATCAAGGACGTGAACCAGCTCAACGCTTTAACCTCCCAATTCAATCCGCCGCTTTGAGAAAATGTTTCGTCCTCAAAGTCCGTCCGCCGCTCCGGCAACCGAACTACCTCGCAACGTTACGTTTTCTCTTCGGCTCACCTACCCGAGGCCTCACGGCCAGCGGTTCACCCACCGGAGGCCTCACGGCCAGCGGCTCACTGAAATGATCGCCACGCCTCGCGCACAAAAAAGGCCGGCAAAAAATTGCCGGCCTGAACCTGAACTTCTGCAACTCAAAACAGAACCTACTCGCCAATGCAGTAGAGATGCTTGTTGGAGCGAATGAAAATCTGGCCATTACTTAGCGCCGGAGTTCCCGAGAAAGTCTCAGAGTCATCGGTCAGCTTGTTGGCTCCGACCTGCTTGCACTCGGCATCTGCGGTGAACACAAACGTTTCGCCGTTGCCTTTGGTGAAATACAGTTTGTCACCGGCAACCACGGGCGAACCGTAGTCAGGCGAACCAAATCGGCTTCTTGATCCACCGTTGGACGGCCGACTGGAATCCGTTGATTCCATTCGCGCCTTTTTCACCAAATCTCCTGATTCGATGTCGATGACTTGCATGATGCCGCCGCGTCCAACTGCGAACAGGTGGCCGTTGTGAACCACTGGCGTTGCAAAGCTGGAAGACGTCGGACCGTTCCACGAAACGTGAGACTCCGTGGCGTCCTTCTGGCCGCCTTTGCGAACCGCGATCGTTCCTCCGCCCGAGCGACCACCGACCGAGGCGTAAATCACGCCATCGATTTCAACCGGACTGGTGTAGAAACCCGTGTCCTCGCCGCCGATTCCAGACGCGAACCATTTGAGTTTTCCCGTTTTTGGGTTGATCGCCCACAGCTCATCAGGGACACCAATCACAATGTCGTCCCGCTGGTCGTCAACCTTGACAACCAGTGGAGTCGACCACGTGTTGTCCATGGCCTTGGACTCGCAAACCCAGCGCTGTTCGCCGGTTTTTTTGTCCAATCCGTAAACGGATCGGCTTTCTGCTAGGGCAGGAACGACCACCAAATCGCCATGAACGATCGGGCTTGCCGCGGAACCCCATTTGCGTGCATCGGAACCCTTGCCGACTTCTTTTCGCCAAAGCTCTTCCCCGCCAAGGTCGTAGGCAATGACCCCCGATTTGCCAAGGAATACGAACAGGCGTTCGCCATCGCAAACCGGCGTGTGCGACGCATAGCCGTGTGCCGTTACTCCGATTCCGGAAAAGTCATCTTCTCCCTCGGCGGCGTCAATGGTGTTCGACCAGAGCTCTTTGCCGGATGCCTGATCGATGCAAACGACGTGACGTTTGAGGTTTTCTTTGCTGCCCACGTTGTCGCGAGCTTCGCCATAGCCTGAGTAGCAGGTCAGGAAAACTTTACCATTGCAGACGATAGGTGAAGAACAACCGGCCCCCGGAAGTTCCGTTTTCCAGCGAATGTTCTTGTCCGGGCCCCATTCCGTCGGCGCACTCGCGGTGCTGACGCCATTGCCGTTGTCGCCGCGGAAACGAGACCAGTCGTCCTGTTGCGCGTTCGAGGTTGACGTGACTAGCAGTAGCGAAAGCGCGGCAAGCACAGCTTGTGCAGCGCGAATCGGTTCAAATTTCATTGGAGATCCTGTGTGAATTGAGATAGATGGATGGGAAGACTAGTTGTCGTCAAACGCCGGGCGATTGTCTTTTGCTTTGGGCTGTGCGCTACGACCGCCGCGACCGCCTCCGCGACTGCTGCGGATACGCTTGGTCGCCTCTTCGAGTTCTTCTTTGGTCGCAAAGCCGTCCCCGTTGGTGTCGAAGTTTGCGAACATGCCCTGCATCCATTCCGGAGCTTCGTCCTTGGCAAGTTTTCCGTCTTTGTTGGTATCCATTTCGGCAAGACGATCTGTGAGGCTCGGTCGCGATCCACCACCGCTGGCTCGGCCGCCGCGTGCACCACCGGCGCCCGGTCCACCAGCGCCGGGTCCACCACCAGCGCCTGGCGCAACGCCAGCGCCGGGACGTCCGCCGCCCATTTGAGAAAAATCAGGCATTAGCTCGGCCGATTTCAAAACGCCATCGCCGTCCTTGTCCAGCGCTGCCAAAGCTTTGGATGCGTTGGAAATTTCTGCTGCCGAAATCTCGCCGTTGCCATCAGCATCCAGGGCCTTCATCACAGGAAGGGCAGAAAGCATCGCAGCCATGCGACTACCCCGCTGACCGCCCTGGCCACCTCGCCCCCCGCCACGTCGGCCTCTGCGGCCCGCACCCCCGCCGGGGCCAGAACGCCCTTGCATCCGCTCGTCACCCTGCTTTGCCGGCGGCGAGCCTTCCTGGGCTTGAATATCGGAACTGGTCACGCAAAACATCAGGGCCGCTGCGGCGGCGATTAGAAACTTGGGCATCATTTGATCCTAAAGGGAGCGGAATTGTTTCGTCGGTTTTAACACACGCCAACGGCACAGTGTGTTGCGCAATCGCTGAAAATCCACAGAGATTTTCCGTGTTACCCACCAATCACGTCACATGCTTGTTTTGTGGACAGGTCGGGAACCGTATACTGGGGCACTTCGCGCCACATCGGGAACCCGAACCATGAAAAACTCACTCGCCGCCCTTGCCTTGCTGCCGCTATTGAGCTGCGTTTGCCTTGCCCAGCAGCAAAGTGTTCGCCCCGGCATTAACGACAGTTTTTCCAATGCCTCCACCGAGGACCTACAGACTTTTGTCGAACGGTTTGAAAAAGAAGGCCGCGAAGTTTTCGATGCCCGCCAAGAGATCATCAACTGCTGCCAGCTTCGCCCCGCCATGGTCGTGGCCGACGTCGGGGCAGGCACCGGACTGTTCACTCGTCTGATCGCACCGAACGTCGCCAAAGTCCTCGCGGTCGATATCAATCAGAATCTTCTCGACCACGTCGCAAAATCGGCAGCCAGCGACGGGCTGAAGAACGTGCAACCGGTGCTTTGCACTCAGGATTCGGCCAACCTGCCCGCCAACTCGGTCGACCTCGTTTTCATTTGCGACACCTACCACCATTTTGAGTTTCCCTACAAAACGATGCGTTCCATTTACCGCGCCCTCAAAGACGACGGCGTTGTGGTGCTGGTCGAATTTGATCGCATCGAAGGCAAAAGTTCGGATTGGATTATGGGCCACGTTCGCGCCGACCGCAAAACGTTCACCAGCGAGATCGTGATGGCGGGTTTCGAGGAAATCGAACTGCGGGATGACTTTTTCGAGACCTCCTACCTGAAGCGTTTCAAAAAATCAAAACGTGTCACCGACAAAGGCCACACCGTTGATTCGGTCGCGGAAGTCAAAGCCAATCTGAAGAACGGCACGGCGGTTCTGTTCGACGTTCGTGAGCAATCCGAATGGGATGCCGATTCGCTGAAGCAGGCCGAGCTTTTTCAGCTTAGTGAATTGGGTTCTCTAGCCGCCGAACCTGAAAAGATCAAAGCCCGTGTGCCTGAGGACAAGATCGTTTACGTGCATTGCCGAGCCGGAGGTCGTGCCTTGCGTGCGGCGAAAATTTTGCGGCCACTGGGCATCGACGTGCGACCACTGTCGCTGGGTTTCGATTCGCTCCTGTCGCAAGGATTTGAAAAGAAGGCCAAATAACAGCGAGCCGCGGGCTGTAAAGCCCCGGGTGAGAACTGCGATCCGCGATCTGTTTTGCCAATTGCTGGTGCATCGAGCCGGGTTCGATGCCCAAGAGAGTTCAGCACGCAAGAGAATCGGCTGAGCCAATAGGTGCTTCCACCCGAGGCCTCACGGCCAACGGCTCACATGTAGGCCGGATCAAGGACGCGAAAGCTCCACCAACGTGATAGCACGTCATTCCATAGCGACCCTTTTCAACGCTACCCAAACAACGTCGCGTCCGACGCTCCGGCAACCGCTCCTCCTTGGTCCACACGCATAGGGCGCGTGGCCCTCACGGCAACGCCCTCATGGCAACGCGGTGAGAATTACCGGAAGGTAAGCAGGAAGTTTGCATTTTCACAGTGGCCACCCGAGGCCTCACGGCCAACGGCTCACTGGCGGCGGTTAAATTGGCGACAAACCGGAACTGCCCCTGCAAATTCGCAAACGAAAAAACGCGTCGAAAGAAAGCCCTTCGACGCGTTTGGATTTTTAATGGTGGTTGGGGGCGGGCTCGAACCGCCGACACCGGCCTTTTCAGGGCCGTGCTCTACCAACTGAGCTACCCAACCTCAAGGTGGAGAATAGTAATCCATGCCCACTGAGATTGTCAATCGAAGTTTGGGGTTCGCGACATTTTTTTGTCGCCTGCAAGACAGGTTTTAACGAACGTATCAGGCCGCTATAGCGATTGACTTTTTCCGGACCCTGCCCTGGGCCGCGGGAATGTGCTGGGAAGAAGAACTGTCTTGCCATTGATCTTTCCCAAAATCGATGGCCGCCCGTTGGCTGCGAGGAACTCGAGAAGCTCATCGTCGGAAACTTCTTCCAGTCGGGCGGTCGAATCGCTGTTGCCGACAAGGTACTTTTCAACCACGCCATCGATGTTGCCCACAACTTTGGCGATCGAAGCGGGAGGGTCCACCGTCGCGTCACCCGAGGCAACGCCGCGCCCCGTTCCCTGATCCCAATCGGCAGCAAACCACATCCACGCTCCTGCCGACAAAATGCTGACCAGCAGCAAGCCCGTGCCGGCGGACTTCCGTAGCCGCCGCGCCTCGTTCACGCGGGTGACTTCGCCCTGAAGCCGCTCCAGCATTTCCTGCCGTCGCTGCTGACCACTTGGCGAAAGTTCAACTTTTGTTTTTGGTTTGCTACTCAATTTCAAACTCTCTGGCTGCTTTTTGTTTTAGCTCGTCCATCGCCCGACGAATCTTTCCATCGACGGCCCCGGTTTTCATCCCGAACTTTTCTCCAATCTCCCGCAACGTCCATCCCATCCGGTACTTCAATCCGATCATCGAACCCAGTTCGGCAGGAAGTTCCTTGAGCTGCTCCTGGACCCAAGCCAACCTGGCCAGTTCTCCGATCTCCTGTTCGGCATTGGCAACGCCCGGTTCGATGCGATCCATCGAGCCCGTCATCCTGCGGTGCCGCTGCCGCTTGCGAAGGAAATCATAAGCCGTCGTTTTGGCGACGGCTTTGGTCCACGCAACGGTGTGCTGGTGAGACTTGAGAGCTTTCATCTTGCGGACCGCTTTGAGCATCGCATCCTGAACGATGTCCAAACAGGTCGCCTCGTCGCAGCCTGTCGAATGCTTGACAGTCACAAACATCGTGTCAAAAAAAGCTTCGTAGTACATCGCGAACGACTCCCGATCCCCGTTGGCAATTTTGGCAGTGATTGCCGTCCAGCGATCACTGCGCGGCTGCTCACTGGCGGTTTGCTCGTTTTGGCTGGTAGCTGGGTTCAAGGCAGTCACAGCGATCGGTCTGGAGAGAGTCAAATGGCGACAACATACGGGCCAAAGGAAAAGACGTATGAGCCATTAGCGAGGTCCGCCGCCTCCGAACCCTCCTCCGCCGTTAACCCGGCCCAGACTTATCTCAGCCAACTTGTCGACAATCTCCTGAACTGTTTCCAACTGACGATACATTCCCTTGACGAACATCAGCTTGGTTTCCTTGTGCAACACCATCTCGACTTTTGAGCCTGAGCCGCCTTGCATATTCAACCCAATCTCAACGGCACTCAGGAAAGACTCTTCGGGCGTATTTTTGAGGATTTCCTCGACATTGAAAACGGATACAGTCGCTTCAGGCGCCGGGCCAATGTCGGGATCGCGACTGATGCAAATAACGTTCTCATCGGGTTCCAGGAATTCGAAAGACAGCTCCGATTCCGTTGCCGCTTGCATCGCGTACAAAACCGAAAGGATCGTGGCATTGGAAAGCTCGATGGGAGGAATTTTCGACGAAACGGTGTTCTTACTAACGATGATGTTGAGAGTCGGGTAATCTTTACGAATGGTTTTGACCAATTTACCCACTGTAAACTCGGCCCGTTCATGGATGTCGATTCGCTTTGTTTCGATTTGTTCTCGCAAAGTAGGCGGCCGTGAAACCTTTGCAGGCTTTGCGAAGAACGGATCGTCGTCCCCGGTTTGAGTTGAAGCAGGGGCCGCTGTGCCTGTACGTGCTGTACTGGTTCTGGCCGAAGCCCCTTTGGCGGTGGCTGCCTTGTCCTGTTCGTCAAACGGATTGGTATCCGGGCCAGAGGCATTTGTTCTGGCCAAAGCCCCTTTGGCGGTGGCTGCCTTGACATGTTCGTCAAACGGATTGGTATCCTGTCCAAAGACAGGCGAGACGAAAATCACGACCAGCAGGCCGATTGAAAAACTTCGCAGACGTGAAACGGTCGTCAATTGCATCGGAGCAGCCCTCAGTTTTGCGGTAAATCAGTCACCAGTTGTTCTGGCTACCACTCTAACGCCGATGACACTCCGATTTCGCGCAAGTTTTGGAAACTTTTTCCATAACCGGCCGCAAACCAAATTCCGTGCAGGGTTTTTCGACGTTTCGCCGTTTCGACGTTGGAGCCAGGGTCAGCGTTAGCGATAGCGATACCCGGCCGCTTACGCGACTCGGTTCATATCAAGCCGGCCGCTCACGCTCGCACTCGCGATACCCGAATCACTGAATGAGCCGTTGGCCGTAAGGCCTCGGGTGGCCGCTGTGAAAATGCAGACTTCGTTCACCTTCCGGAAATTCTCACCGCGTTGCCATGGGATCTACGCCCTCTGCGTGAGCCAAGCGAGCGCGGTTGCCGGAGCGTCGGACGCACTTTGCGGTTGAGTCAGTTTAGCTGGTGCAAAGTTTGTTTATTTTGTTTGCCGTTGAGCGTCTTCTGGCGTCCTTGGTCCGGCCTACCTCTGCGCCAAACCCAGCAACCACAGCACAAGCCCCTTTTGGGCGTGCAGGCGATTGTTGGCCTGCTGCACGATCGCACTTCGATCCGAATCGATCACCTCCGCGGTGACCTCTTCACCACGCCGCGCGGGCAAGCAATGCAGGAACATCGCATTGTCGGCAGCCAGTTTCATCAATCCGTCGTTCACCTGGTAGTCAGCAAAGTCCTTCAGCCGCTGTTTGGATTCTGCTTCCTGCCCCATGCTGGTCCACACGTCGGTGTAGATAAAGTTCGCCCCATCGATCGCTTGGGAAACGTTGTCCGTTTGCCTGACAAAGCCCCCTCCTGCCTGTTCGTCCAAGCCCGCAACAAACGCGTCTTCAAACTGGTAGCCCTGCGGTGCCGCAATCGAAAACTTCAAACCCAGTTTGGCACAAATCAGTGCCAAGGAATAAGCCACGTTGTTGGCGTCGCCAACGTACGCCAGATGGCAATCGCCAAAATTGTCGCCAGAAATTTCCTTCATCGTCAACACATCCGCGAACGCCTGGCAGGGATGCGCCACGTCGGTCAAGCCATTGACGACCGGACACTGGCTGAAGTCCACCGCTTGTTCCACCATCGCGTGGCTTTTGGCGCGGATCACCAACAAGTCCAGGTAGCTGGTCAGGATCGGCATAAAGTCACAAAGCGGTTCCCGTTTGCCAAAACCAACGTCTTCACCAAGGAACAAACTGTTGCCGCCCAACTGGCTGGTCAGCGATTCGAAACTGACACGGGTCCGCAACGAAGGCTTTTCAAAAAGCAAACCCACCGTGTGCCCGGCCAGCAGTTGTGGCCGGTCTCCAGCAGCCAATCGCTGTTTGAACTTTTCGGCAGCGGTCACCACGTCACGACATTCGTCGTTGGTCAAATCCATCAGTGAAAGAACATGTCTCATACTCGAACCTTCTTGCGTCGCAATTTCAATTTGGCAATCTACCGGGCTCAATCAGGAACCGGTGATGACCGTTCCAATGCCGTCGGACGTATAAATCTCCAACAGCAATCCATGTCGCAGCCTTCCATCGACGATGTGGACTTTGGAAACGCCCTGCTCCACGGTCTCGATGCAGGCCTCAATTTTTGGAATCATCCCGCCGGAAATGACCCCCTCGGCGATTAACTTGTTCGCCTCGGCAGCAGTCAAAGCCGAAATCGCAGTGCTGCCGTCGGCAGGGTTTCGCAGCACGCCCGGCACGTCGCTGACGAAGACAAGTTTGTGGGCGCCCAGTTTGCGGGCCACCACCGTCGCCGCGGTGTCTGCGTTGACATTCAGTTTCTGCCCATCATCGGTCAGGCACATCGACGGAATAAAAGGCACGTAACCGCTGCCGCAAAGCTCTTCGATCGCGTCGCAGTTTACATCGGTGACGTTGCCGACAAAGCCAAGGTCGACCGGGTTTCCGTCATCATCGGACAGCTTCAACAGTTCGCCGGAGAGCACCGGTGTGGACTGAAAGTTCAACGCTTTGGCCAATCCGCCGATAAACTCGAACCGCCGCGCCAGTTCCGCGCTGGTGTCTTCGGCCAGCACCTTTTCCACGATCTCCAACGACTGCTGATCGGTGTAACGTCTTCCCTGGACGAACCGCGGCGCAATTCCGGCTTGCTGCATCGCATTGCTGATTCGGGCACCCGCGCCATGCACCACCACCGGACGCATGCCGACGGATTCCATGAACAGCACGTCCAACAGCAAGTGGTGAAGTGCTTCGATGTCCGAAAGCACGCTTCCGCCAACCTTGATCACGGTCGTCTTGCCGCGGAAACGCCGGATCCAACCCAAGGCTTCGATCAGAGTGTCAGCTTTTTCAATCGCCGCTTTCATGGCCTGTCCCAAAACAACACAGGCACGAAACGCCAGCGAGCAACCCCGCCGCGAATCGTGCCCAATGAACTTCCGCTGATCGGTCTACTCAACCACAACGATCTTTTCGATTTTGTCACCGGCCTCGATCGCATCGATCACGTCCAGGCCTTCGGTGACTTTACCGAAGCACGTGTGCTTGCCGTCCAGGTGAGCCGTATTGGTCCGCGAGTGGCAGACGAAAAACTGCGAACCGCCTGTGTTGGGCCCCGCGTGAGCCATCGATAGCACACCGCGATCATGGTACTGGTTCTCGCCAGAAGTTTCGCAATCGATGTTGTAGCCGGGTCCGCCAGCACCATTGCCGTCCGGGCAGCCACCCTGAATCACGAAGTCAGGAATAACGCGGTGGAAGTTCAGCCCGTCATAAAATCCTTTCTTCGCCAGGTCGGTAAAGTTCTTGACGGTGTTGGGAGCGTCGGCTTCGTAGAAGTCAACTTTCATCAGGCCTTTGGCGGTATGAATCTCGGCTTGCATTGCTTTTTGTTTGTCAGTTCAAAGAAAATGGAATCCAGGATTGTGGCCCCCGGAGCCCTAAATTGCAATTCATGAAGGGCAGTTTTCGCCCCAAAGCCGCTCGAGTTTCGGCAGGGCAGGGCTGATGGCGTTGAATGCTCCGGGTCACTGTTGGGCAAGCTGCCATTGCAGGATGCGCTTTTCGTTTTGCCCTTGGATTTGCCCTTCGTTTTGCCCTTGGATTTTTCGATTCGATTTTGCACTGGAAAAATGAAGCATCGTTCCAATTGTCCTGTCTAGGAAGCAATTTGCCAGCACCGTCACCGCTACATTGATCTTGCAACGCCCGTTCATATTGCTAACGTCCCGACGCGAATTTGTCTCAATCTTTAGCCAAATTGAGTGCTTGCTGTGATGTTTTGCAAAATTTCTCCAATCCTGATCGCCCTTTTGACGCTGGTTGTGTTGACCCAAACGGGGTGCCGCAATCGCTGCGGCTATCCGTACGGGCCACAAGGGTTCGCGCCGCCACAAGGGTTCGCGCCGCCACAAGGGTTCGCGCCGCCACAAGGATTCGTGCCGCCGCAAGGTTTCGCGCCGCCACAAGGATTCGTGCCGCCGCAAGGATTCAGGCCACCGCAAGGATTTCCACAGCAGGGCTTCCCGCAAGGCAACAACCTCGGATTCAATCGCGCCACAGGCCTGATTCCATCGCCTGGAACCAACACGCTGAACATCCCTTCACTGGCCAGAAACAACGCCGGAAGTGGACTGCTCAACACTGGCCGCAACGCTCCCACGCCCACCCGTACGGCAGAGCTCAATCGGCAAAACGGTTGGAGAGCCACTGGCGAACGGTCTGACCGTTCCGCCCGATCCAACATCAGTCCGGCAGTGGGGTCCGGATCCAGAAGCGAAAGCAACGGCAACACCGTCGGCCAGGCCCAACCGGCAAGCACCGGAAACAGCGTTCTTGCACGCAACAACAACCCCGCGACGCCGAACGATCCGGGCTCACCTTACTACGCAAGCCAGGGCCAGGGTCGCGTGGCCAATGCAAGCTACGGCACTTCCTATATCGACTCGCCGAATTACAACACCACCACGGTCAACGAAACTCGAGACTCGACCCGCGTCCCGACAACAGACGCGTCGGGCGTTCGCGCACCATCACAGTACAACACCCGAGCCACCGGTTTCCAGTTCGCGCAGCAGAATCCTGGCGTGGGCTACGCGCCGGGCCAATTCGTCAATCCCGCCCGTGTCGCCGCACAGGGAGGCTTCCTTCCGGGCCAATTTGTCAACAACGGCTTTCCCGCCCAGGGCTCTGCCAATCGCGGCGGATTCGTCTCGCCCCAGAACAATCCAAACTTTGTCGTCAGCCAGGCGACCGCGACTTTCGATCCCTACTCGAACCCAAGCCGTTCGGCTGATTGGCGCAGTCGCGATCCGGGCACCGGTCAGTTTTAGGCAGCCATGTTGAGCGTACTTCACGACGTTGGACCGCGAGTTCAAAAGCTGTTCGGATCCTCCAGACTCGCCAGATACCGGTCCGTCGCAGCCCGCATCGAAAAAAGAGCCGCAGACCTGAAGCCACTTTCCGACGAATCGCTCAGGCAATCCAGCCTTTCGCTGCGCTACGAAGCCCTCGCCGGTCGGCCTCTGGATGACCTGCTCCCCGAAGCCTTCGCTTTGGTCCGCGAAGCCGCCACTCGCTCGGTCGGCATGACGCACTACCGCGTTCAGTTGATCGGCGGAATCGCCATGTTCGACCACAACATAGTCGTCATGCAAACCGGTGAAGGCAAAACACTGACCGCCACGCTGCCGATGTACCTCGCCGCCCTCACCCAGCAAGGAGCCCACCTCGCGACCGCAAACGACTACCTTGCACAACGCGACGCCGAACTGATGAAGCCCGTTTACGAATCCCTTGGGCTTTCCATCGGAACGGTCGTCGGAACGTCAAGTCGCGCCGACCGCCGCAGCGCCTACGCTTGCGACGTGACCTACTCAACGGCCAAAGAAATCGGATTTGATTTTCTCCGCGACCGGCTTTTCACGCGTCACTCCGAAGAATCCGGCCAAAGCTCCGTCGCAAGACTCGCCGGCATGGGCACCCAAGGCAGCGACACCGTCCAGCGCCAGTTGAACTTCATGCTGATCGACGAAGCCGATTCGATTCTGATCGACGAAGCCCGCACGCCGCTGATCGTCAGCAGCACGCCCGATGAAGTCGCCCTTGCCCGCAGCGAACTTTTCCGCTGGTCGGTCAAGCAGTCGGAACGTTTTTTCGAAAACAAACATTACACGATCGACGAAAAATCAAACTCCATTACCCTCACCGGGGACGGCCGTCGGATGGTTCGTTCCATCAAGACCCCTTCGATTCTCGCTCGCACTCCGATGATGGACATCTACGAGCAGATCGAAACGGCGATCTACGTCGAAAACAATTACGCGAAAGACCGACACTACGTGGTCCAGGATTCCGAGATCGTGATCGTCGACGAGTTCACTGGTCGCCTAGCCGACGGTCGTCGCTGGCAGAATGGCATTCACCAAACGATCGAAGCCCGCGAGGGCCTTGAGCCCGGCGTGGAAACCGGTCAGTCAGCCAGAATCACGATTCAAGATCTGTTTCTGAAGTACTCCCGGATCGCGGGCATGACAGGAACCGTCGCCAATTCTGCTGGAGAACTGAAAAGCATCTACAAGGTCGGCGTGGTCGACGTCCCCACCAACAAACCACCCCAACGCAAGCGATGGTCGGACATCGTTTTGGGTACCGACAGCGAAAAGTGGAAGGCAATTGCCGGCGAAGTCGCCCAGTTGCACCAGGCGGGCCGTCCGGTGCTGGTCGGCACACGATCGATCGACAAATCGGAACAACTCGCCGCGATGTTGTCTGAACTTGGCGTTGCCTGCGAGATTCTCAACGCCCGTCACCTGGCCCGCGAAGCAGAAATCGTCGTTGCCGCGGGGCAGCCCGGCAAAGTCACGGTGGCGACCAACATGGCAGGACGGGGAACTGACATCCGCATCAGCGACGCAACCCGTGAACTCGGTGGGCTTCACGTGATCATCACCGAACGTCACGAGTCGGCTCGCATTGACAGGCAGTTGGTAGGACGCTGCGGACGGCAGGGCGATCCGGGGTCCTTTCGATACTTTCTTTCACTCGAAGACGAGATCCTCAAAAACGGGCTGGGCGAAAAAGCATTCGCGCGATTACAGCACCATTCCGCAACACCATCTAATCGACTGTCGCGTTTCGCGCCGCTGTTCGCCAAAGCCCAACGCAAAATCGAGCGGCGTCATTTCAAGTCCCGTGCTTTGCTGTTGTACAACGACAGCCAACGACAGGAACTGCAACGGGAGATGGGGCAGGATCCGTGGCTTGACACTGCGGGTGCCTGACCCGGCACCATTCGCACCATTCAGGGTTTTCAAAGTGTGTCCGTTGCAGAAGCCTACGATTCACCGCGCACCGGCACCCGGCCGCTCACGCGTCTCGGCTCAGTATTAACGCATCTCACACCAAAGTGAGCCGCTGGCCGTGAGGCCTCGGGTGGCCATTTGCAGAAACGGCGACCCAGCGAGAAATGCCGACGTTTCTTGGACGTTGCGAGCTGTGCAGGATTGCTCACCACGCTTTGTCGAGACTCCAATTCAGCCATCGAACGCCGCATCCATTCGAAACCATCCCTGTTTTGCCTTTCGTCAACGATGTGAACCGAAGCTCCAGCGGCGATCCCGCTTTGACGTTTGCTTACCTTTCGCCTTATCGTGGTTCACGCCACTCAATGCCTGTCGCCATGAATCATCGCGGTTAACTTTGCGAGTTACTTCCAGGCGGTTACACTGCCGAGATGGAACTGTTGAAAATCAAAAACGCGACCGCTTGGCGTGGCACCACGAAAGTCTTCCAGGGCTTGAATCTGAGCGTCCCTGTTGGCGAGAGTACCGCAATCCTTGGCCCCAACGGGGCTGGCAAATCGACGCTGCTGAAAATCGTCACCCGTCAGATCTACCCCAACGCCACAGCCGACTGCGTCGTCGAGATTCTTGGCAAACGCACCTGGAACGTGTGGGACTTGCGAAAGAAAATGGGCCTTGTCTCAAGCGATCATCAGAACCGGTACCGCGGCGAGGTGACAGGTCACGACGTTGTGGCGTCCGGTTTTTTTAGCAGTGTCGGCATTCCCGACCACCTTGAACTTGACGAATCCCAAACCGCTCGCGTCATTGACGTTTTGGCTCAGCTTTCGATCGCCGATTTGTCCGCCAAGCAATACGGCTGCATGTCGACCGGCGAACAGCGGCGCTGTTTGCTGGCCAGAGCTCTCGTTCACGACCCTGCATCGATGATCTTTGACGAACCCACTGCGGGTTTGGACATCCCCGGAATTTTCCAGTACCTCCGCACGGCCAGCCGATTGATTCAACGCGGCAAAACGCTTGTCGTGGTGACGCATCACGTCCACGAGATTCCACCGGAAGTCAGAAACATTGTTTTGCTGAAGCAAGGCAACGTCTTCCGCACGGGAACAAAATCCGACTTGATTCGCGACGACGTGATGAGTGAACTTTATGACACTCCAGTGCGCATCGTCGAATCCAACGGCTACCTTTCCGCCATCCCCGGCAGGTAGGCAGTTCCACTGCCGGTCCTTCTACTCCAATCCTCTCTTTCACCGCCGCAGCACCTCTGCCGACCCTTGAGCGAAAAAGAAGGCGTTTCAGAAGGCGTTTCCGGAACCTGTTGGCAGTTCGCGCAAGGTTAGCCCGTCCGATTTCTGTCACTGTCGTTTCGCCGCGTGTCACAAATTGCGATTCAACGATTCTCTACATTGAAGAAGCCGTTCATTTTCAATAGTTTCAGTAGTGGTGTCACCAACGTGATGTCACATATCGTTTCGTGCAAGAAGCAGAAAATGAAAATTGCGTTGTTGCCGTGACCAAACGTGTCACAGCATCCCCTACGATGGTGGATCACTCTTATCAAGAAAACATCTCACCATGAACACAACAGACTTCAAAACTATTTTCAGCAGACTCACTGATGGACACTCGCCACATCCGTGGCAAGCCGTTTTGGGAACGCACAACCATTGCCAAAATCGGTTGATCCGAATCCCGACCGGTATGGGTAAAACGATGGGCGTTTTGGCTAGTGGTCTGTCACCGCTTAATTTGAGGATTAGCCGTTTTGGCGTTAGCCACGGTTTAGCAGGCAATAACCGTGGCTATCGCCAAAACGGCTCACACGGTGAAACCTCATTTCTAGTTGTGACAAACCACTAAGCGGCTTTTGTCAGGGGTTCTTTGATGTAAAGGCTCTCGAGTTTTTCGTGAAGGATCTCCCAACGCTGACAGACATAGTCAAAGCGTTCGGTGACTTCGAAGCGAAGCAACTCCAAGGCGACTTTCAGGTAGGCATCGCCGTCGACGTTTTCAAAGTGCCCGATGACTTGTTCCATCGCCAGCTGGCTGTCGATCACATCGTTTTGCATCTGCAACAGATGGAATTGGAGGGAGCGGATTTGATTTTCTCGGTTGCGGATCTCTTTGATGCGGGCAAGATCATGGGCGTGCTGTGAGGCAACATGCGAATGGAACTTTGAGATTTTCTCGCGGAGTTCCTTTTCCCTCTGAATCAGTGCGGCACGACTGGACTTGAGGTAGGAAGCAACTTGCTGGACCTGGACCGGAAGTTCGCAGGGCTCTTCCAAGCCATCATCCCAAGCATCCCCATCGGGATGAATAACTCGCAACTGATGGCAGGTTGCGGAGGGTTCGTTGAGAGTCCTTGGCGAAGTGGACAGCATCTGTTCGAGGATCTCTTTGGGATCACTCAAGCGGCCAGGTTTTTGGGGAGAATTCGACATCGAAGGTCCTTTCTGAGTCTCGATTCGAAATCGACTTTTTGGCTCATCGGTATTCGCCCGGAAAGCAATCTGGAGACCGAGTTGGGCATTCACGGTCGGTTTGTATCGGTAATGACGACCAAACCGACCTTCATCTGCCATGCAAGCGGTTGAATACCGAACACAGCCGTGGAACAATGAAGGGATTGTTCCGAAATCTTTACAGGCTACGCATGAGAATCGAACCACTTGGCGACAAGATCGTGGTTAAAAGAATGGATGCAGAGGAAAAGACAGCCGGCGGCATCCTGCTTCCCGACAGCGCCAGAGAAAAGCCACAGCAGGGGAAAGTCCTCTCTGTGGGAACCGGGACTCTGCTGGCCGATGGCTCGCGAGCTTCGTTTCAAGTTAACGAAGGCGACCGAATCCTGTTTACCAGTTACGCGGGAACCGAAATTGAGATCAATGGAGACCATCTGTTGATCATGTCGGAACAGGAAATCCTTGCCGTGCTGCCGTAAGCTTGCTCGCTTGCTGCAGAGATTCAGAGGCTCACCTACAGACAGACAATTCAATTGCAATTGGCGGACAGAAAAATGAAACTCGCAGTTCTTCTCGTATTGTTTGCGTTCTCTTCAGTGGCAACGGGTTGCGGGCAGACGCAGCAGAGCCCAACAGCGGACCTGCCCCAGTCGGGGCCAGCGGAACGCGTTACTGATGCAGAGACCAAACCTAGCGAAATGCTCACCGAGGTTGCCGGGAAAGCAATGGCCCAGTCGGCCCCGGCAAAGCCTGCGACCGATGACGATGCCAAACCCCGCGAAGTCCTCAATGGAGTCGTGGGAAAAGGAGTCGCATTCCTGTTGGAAAAAGGCCGCGACCGCGAGGACGGTTCGTTCAGCAAGCAGCTTAGCCCTGCGGTGACGGCGCTGTGCGTCTCGGCCATGGTTCGAAATGGACTTCCCGCCGGACACGCCAAAGTTCAGCAGGCACTCAAGTGGCTCGAAGGCCACGTCAAGCCAGATGGCGGGATCTACGCGACCGGCAGCAATCTGAAAAACTACGAAACTAGTGTGACACTGATTGCTTTCAACCAGTGCAACGTGGACGGCAAATACGATCTCCAAATCGAGAACGCGACCAATTTTCTCAAAGGGATCCAGTGGGACGAAGGGGAACAGTACGCCGAGGATCACAAGTTCTATGGTGGAACAGGCTATGGCAAGCACAAGCGGCCTGACCTTTCCAACACGTCGTTCTTTTTGGATGCCCTCCAGGAATTGTCTGACGACACGCAATCCAACAGCGACGCAAAACGAAAGGCATTGGTTTTCATTTCCCGCTGCCAGAATCTGCCTTCGGGGCTCAATACCGCCGAATTCGCGGCAGTGGCCTCTGATGATGACGCTGGCGGAATGATTTACTCGGCCGCCGGCAAGGGCGAAACCAAAGCCGCCGCGACCTCCGAGACGCCAAAGGGCGGGCTTCGCAGTTACGCTTCGATGACCTACGCGGGACTCAAAAGCTACCTCTATGCGGGTCTCGAAAAGGATGATTTTCGCGTCAAAGCAGCCATGGACTGGATCCGACGCAACTACGACCTTGAGCAGAATCCCGGCATGGGCAAGCAGGGGCTGTACTACTACTACCACGTTTTTGCCCGCACATTGCATACCCTTGGCGAGCCCACGATCGCCGATAGCGAGGGTCAATCGCACGATTGGCGGGCAGATCTGATCAAAAAGCTCGCCAGCGAGCAAAAAGAAGATGGATCCTGGATCAACGAAGCCGATCGATGGTACGAAGGTGATCCCAACCTTGTGACGGCCTACAGCCTGCTGGCTTTGAGCTATTGTCGCGATTTACCGAAGAAATCCGAGTAAACGTTGGCCCAAGATGGGACTTTTTAGCTTGACAGTCCGGATCGGATCAAGGATCATCTGCGACTCGAATTTGCGGAGAAACACATGAAAATCAAGAAAGACGACGCCGTCCAAGTCATTAGCGGCAAAGACAAAAGCGTCACCGGCAAGGTTATTTCGGTTGATCATCTAAAAGATCAAGTCACCGTCGAGGGCGTCAATGTCGTCTTGCGTCACGTCAAACCCAGCCAGCGAAATCCGCAAGGCGGTCGTCTGGAAGTCGCGATGCCGATTCCGGCTTGCAAAGTGATGGCGCTGTGCCCAAAAACCAACAAGCCGACCCGTGTCGGATTCCGATTCCTCGACGATGGCTCCAAAGAGCGTTACGCAAAAGTCAGCGGCGCGTCGATGGGTTCGGTTTCGGCCGCGAAATCAATCAAGCCCGCCGGTTAAGCCGGTTAAGCCCGCCTGTTAACCGCGGCAGTAAAACGAGTGTGTTTCGGCCAGTCCTCTTCGACTGGCCTTTTTTATTGCCTTGGCCGGTTAGTAGGTGACCAGAAAGACGTCGTGGGATTCGCCAGAGTTCCTTGGCGGGAAGAAAGGGGCATTAAGCTCCGGTAATGGTTTGACATCAGAATGCGCCGTCATCAAAATGAAGTGTCGTCATAAATGACACACGATTGATTTTCGTCAAAGCTGCTTGTTCCATCCTTCTTCGGGCTCTCTTTTGTCAACTGACGAACCAGCTTTAGACCTTGCAGCGGATATTCGTCTGGCGATCGACCGTGACGCTGATGCCTGGGATCGACTTTACAGGCACTACCGTCCGTTTCTGCTTTCGGCCGCCCAAAGTCAGCTAACGCCAGCGGACGTGAGTCATAGTGATCTTGTTCAGGAAGCTTGGATTCGGATCTTTTCGGGGCTCGGTTCATTTGATGGATTCGATAGCGGCGAGAATCTGAGTCTTTGTTTCTTTGTCTGGCTTCGGCGGGTTGCGTTAAACACTTTTCACAACATCCGCGTTAACAGAAACGCGCAGAAAAGGTCTCCGCAAGACGGCGAGATTGTTCGGCCCGATTCCCCCTTGCCTGACACTGCCTGTTCCACTCCCAGTTCGATTGCGTCAGAAAACGAAAGAGCCAAACTGCTTCGCGAGGCCCTCGGAAAGCTTACCAACGATGCGGATCGGCAGATTATTCAACTGTCCATCTGGGAGGGGCACACCCTTCGTGCCATCAGCACGGTGATCGGCATGGAGTACACGAAAGTGCGACGTCAGTACCAGAAGACTCTCAAAAGTCTTCAGGAAGATTTTGGGGCCGATCAGCCTTAATTTTGCGTCGAATTCTCATAGATCGAAAAAAACGCAAATTATTGTGACGCGCTCAGTGGGTAAATCTGTCTTTGGGGAAGGATACGTAACACTCCCAAGAGTGCGTAAAATTTCAAACATCAGGGGAAAGAATGAATCAGATAACCGAAAAGATGGGTCCTTTCGGAAACGATCTATACATTGTTTTTGCACCGCGCGACGATGCTTCGTACAGTGTTGACTTCAGTATAAAAAAGCCCGGGCTGCTGCCGTTTTGTGCGTCGATTATGAAACTTACTGCCGGCCAAACCGCGACATTGGTGACAAGCCAATACAAAGTCCTGGGAAAAAAGAACAAATGGGCCAGCACTTGTGATCTGGAAGTCTTTTCCGACGAAGATGCCGCTGCTGCGGGCCCGAACGGATTGGATCCCAATCCGCCAACGCCACCGACGTACTGCGTTGGCGCTCCGGGGTCCGGGTGTGGATTCGTTTCGCCTTGTCCTTCCGGCACGCAACTTGTGCCTGTGGATGGCGGATGCAAGTGCGTTCCCGGCAACTAATTTATTTACCGTTTCGAAGTAGTAAATCATGGTTTCAGATTCTGACGACCAAATTGACTCCGAAATGCAGGACAGCGACGATCTGATCGCTGAGCTTACCGAACGCTACGTGTCAGGTCTCAATCGGGGTGTCGATAGTTTGCGAGAAATCGTCGACGCGCACCCCGCATTGGCTCCGGACCTTGAAAAGCAACTCAAGTTCGTTGCAATGCTCCGTTTCAGCGGAATCAGCGCGTCATCGGTGCCCCCGCTGGACGCGCGAAAAAACAAAAGTGAAGGACTTGCTCCAGTCGCTACCCAAAAAGTCACACGTGTGGGGTGTCCGCATTGCGGAAACAACATCCGGATTGTCAATGATTTGCACATCATTGAAACAAAGTGCCTTTCCTGTGGATCGGTCGTTAGCCTTGGTGATGGTAGCGGTGGGCCGAGCGTCGAAAAGGTTCCCGGCGATCGAATTGGTCGATTCGAGATCGTCCGAATACTCGGCGAGGGGAGTTTTGGAAAAGTCTATCTGGCGTTCGACACCGAACTCAATCGCGACGTCGCGCTCAAGATCCCCAGAACCCTGTCCTTTCTGACGCCAAACAGAAGAGGCCGATTTCTGCGTGAAGCAAAACACGCTGCCAGACTCGACCACCCTGGCATCGTCAAAGTTTACGACATCCTCAACGAAGATTCGTTGCCGATCATCGTTTCGGCTTACGTGGACGGTCTTACGCTCAAAGACCAGATCATGATCAGCGAAATCGGTCCGCGACAGGCCGCAGAGATCATTTCCCGGTTGGCCCTGGCGGTCGATTTTGCGCACAACAACGGCGTTGTTCATCGCGACATCAAGCCCTCCAATGTTCTGCTGAACAGGGAAGGCAACCCGATGGTCACGGACTTTGGGCTGGCTCATGATCTGGAAGCAGACATCACGATAACCTCCGAAGGCGAGGTCCTTGGCACGCCGGCATACATGTCGCCCGAACAGGCCAGCGGCGCGATCGGAGGCGCCAGCAAGCTTTCGGATGTCTATAGCTTGGGTGTTGTTCTTTATCAGGCCCTGACACGAGTCCTCCCGTTTCGTGGTAGCAAACGCCTGCTGCTTGACCAGATTCTTTATGACGATCCGGTCACGCCCAGCAAGATCGACAAGCGAGTCCCCAAAGGTCTGGAAACCATTGCCGCCAAAGCAATGTCCAAGGATCCACACCAGCGATACGCTTCTGCCGCAGAGTTAAGTTTCGATCTCCAACGTTGGCTCGATGGCAAACCGATTATCGCCCAACCGGAACCTGCGATCAGTCGCACGGTCAAATGGGCCAAAAGAAATCCTTCTCTGGCAACCGCCGCGTCGGTGGCGACCGGATTGCTGGTTGCACTTGCCTTGCTGGCGTCCGTTTGGGCCTGGCGAGAGTCGTCGTTTGCCAATCGAATCAGTGAGAATCTCACAGAAAGCAATCGACGACTGGCGGTGATTTATGAGCAAAAGGCAGAACCACTGCTTTTTCAGAATCAGCCTTTTGACGCGCTGATGTGGTGTCGACGGTTGGCCAAACTGGAACCGTCGGAGAACTCTCATCGGTTTCGCTGCGCCCAGATTGAAAACTCACTTCCCGTCCTGACCGATGTGTGGAATGTTGACGGTCCGGTGGAACTTACCCGAACCCATCCTGACGGCAGCAGAATTCTCTGCGTGTTTGGGTCTTCCAATGTTGCGATTCTGGATGAATCCAGTTCAACACCACGGGTTACTTTTGAGCATCCCGACGCGGTACAGGACGCATTTTTTCTACCCGACAGAGAATCTCTTATTAGTCGGGCCGCAAATTCTTTATTCGTCTGGGATCTGGCAACCGGCCGGCAAAAATATAAATTTGATTGCCCGCAGTACGTTCTGGATGTTGCGGTGGACCGTGACGGGAAGTACGCCGCGGCAATGGGGTATCGCGGAAAAGTCCAAATCTTCTCGCTGGCCGATGGTGGCTTGGTGAAAACTCTCGATCACCCCGGAGAGCGGGTCTACGGGATGAAGGTCGCGTTTACCTCCGATGGCGAACAGTTGTTGGTTTCGTTCAGCGACATTCCGACTTCCAATTTTCTGCTTTACGATTGTGATTCGTGGGCCACGACAAAGAAACTGCAGAACCAGGCCAAAAGCAATCTCATCAGCCTTCAAATATCGCCCGATGACAAATTCTTCGTAGCCACGACCCAAGAAAGCGTCGTTATTTGGCATTTGGATCGCGACAAACCCACCCGGGAATTTCCTGCCGCTGAGTCGTTCATTACCAGCACGTTTGTTTCCCCCGATTCTTTGTCTGTCTTTGTCCGGGACGCCACCGGCGCCACCACGCATCTCAGCCCCGATACGATGGATCAGGGGGAAACATTTACCGGCCCTGCACAGCACGGAGTAAGCAGAGATTCGGCGATCAGTTGGGATGGCAGGCTGATTGCGACCCCGCTTTTGAACGGCAACATCGCAATTCGTCGTTTGAATTTATCAGGGGAGTTCTGCCCGCGCATTCCCTGCCACGAAGTAGCCACAAGTGTTGATTTCCATCCACAAGGTCATCGTCTGGTCGCGGGCAACAGTTCTGGCTCGGTGCGCCAGTGGGACTTGTCCGGTGCGCTCGCAGCGCAGTCATGGTTCTTTCATGATGCCTCCGTTACCGGCGCTGAATTTAATGATGATGGAAGCCGCATCATGACCACCGGCCGCGATTCGACCGCACGAATCTGGGACGCTGCCAGCGGCGAACAATTTGGCCCGAATCTGAACCACGAAAAAAAGGATGTCACTTCAGGACAATTTTCCTCTGTTCAAAACATCGCGGTCACCGCAGCAGGGGGTAAGAGTGTCTGGCTCTGGGACACGAAAACGGGTAAGCCTGTCGGGAAACCGTTGGTCCAAAATCAGGAGGTCACGCGTGCAGTGTTCGTCGAAGGAGATTCGCGATTTGCCGTCGTCGCCGACAAAAGCCCCGAGGTATCGCTCTGGGATTCCAAAAGCCGACAGCTTCTGTTTTCGGTTACACATCCCCGATCCGCCGGTGTGGCCGAGCACATTTCGGTTGCCGGATCGTCGAAAGCAAACATGTTCGCCACCTCGTCGACTGCCGGCACCGTTCAGCTTTGGAGTCTTGATGACGGCAAGCCCACTGCAAAACTAATCGAAGGCTTGAGCCCGTGGCCGAAGGCCGAATTTAGTCCCGATGGTTCGCTTCTGGCGGCGGTTGGATCGAAAAATGAGATTCAATTTTGGGATGTTTCAGACACCAGAGCACCGATACAGACCCTGCGACTCTTGTCAGAACCGGCTCGTTTCAAGTTTTCACGTGACGGAGAATCTCTATTTGTGGCTGACAATACGGGACGGCTCTCATCCTTCAAAGCTTCAGCTGCCGGTTTTCAGCCATCCTGGTCAAAGGACTTTGAGCTGTTTCCAACAGCTCTGGAAATTGGCCCCAAAGATTCAGTGATCGCCATCGCGGGAAGTGTGCCGCGGGATGACACCGGAGCCGTTTGGCTGGTGGATGCCAACAGCGGATCGCTGCTCAGTGGTGTTCAACAGCACCCTCGCCGCGTTGATTCACTTCGTTTTTCACCTGATCAGTCTGCCCTGCTCTACCGATCAACTTTTGCTGCGGTTCTGTGGAAATTTACCCAACCGGCAAAGCGGGATGATGCGGAAACGGGCAAGCGATACGAAGTCCTTGCCGGTGCCTTGATCGATGAGAAAAACGATCTGGTTGCGATTTCACCAACCGACCTTGTCACGGCCTTTGATGAAACGATCCGTTCTGATTCATACTTTTCCAAACCATCGGCTCAACTTCTTCAGAGCTGGCAGCGGCTTTCGGAAAAAGTAAAAGCTCTGCCCTGACTCGAGCGACCACCGGCAACGAAACTTCCGCCAAATTCCGCGACAGCAAATATCAGCCCGGATTATTCACGAGGCGGGGGGGCAGAATCAGTTCCGACAGTGATCCGTGACTCTGATGCGATGAAACGATCGCTGTGTCTTTCACCTACCGAATGATTCACATTTCTTGTTGAAATTCAGTTTTTCCCTTGCTCTTGTTGGCCAGACGTAGAGTCAACGCCCGTCGTGAATAATTCCGGTTTCGGGGCAAAGCAACCTTTTGCCCGGGACCGCTTGATCGAGTGAGTCCGCTGGAACCACTTCGATCGCGCGTTTGAGGGTGTCAAGGTTTGCATCGGGTCCGTAGGAATTTTCCGCCATGAAACGCTTCCAGGCTTTCGTTCCCCGCATCCCCGAAAACAGTCCGTGCATGTGCCGCGTGATTCGTGATAGCCAGGCATCGGTTGTGAGTGTTTTTTCGATATAGGGGAACATGGCTTCGATCAACTCGCGGCGCGTCCTGACCGTCCCGTCCACCGTTTGGCCAAAGAAAAGCTCATCGGCCGCTGCGAACATGAACGGATCGTCATAAGCGGCCCGTCCAATCATCACCGCATCGACATGCTTGAGATGCTCGGCGCTGTCTTCCCAGGTCCGCACCCCGCCGTTGATTTCAATTTCCAGATCAGGAAATTCGGATTTGAGCCGATAGATGTCATGGTATCGCAGGGGCGGGACGTTACGGTTCTGTTTGGGGCTAAGCCCCTGAAGCCACGCCTTGCGGGCGTGAACCGAGAACCGATCCGCACCGGTCTGTGACACGATCGAAACAAAGTTCGCCATGTCTTGGTACCTGTCCAGGTCATCGATGCCGATCCGGTGCTTGACGGTTACCGGAATATCGACCGCCGATTTCATTGCTTCCACGCAGGCCGCGACTTGCTCGGGCCGCGCCATCAGGCTGGCGCCAAAGCACCCGTTCTGAACCCGATCACTGGGACAGCCCACGTTGATGTTGACTTCGGTGTAGCCCCATTTTTGGCCAAGCCGTGCACATTCGGCCATCGCGACCGGGTCGTCGCCGCCCAGTTGCAGCGACAGGGGAAGCTCTTCGGACGAAAAGTCCAGGTGCCGGTTCTTGTCACCGAACAGGATCGCTCCGGTGGTTACCATTTCGGTGTACAAAAGCGTCTTCCGCGTCAGAAACCGCATCATGTACCGATAGTGTCTGTCGGTACAATCCATCATTGGAGCGATACTGATTGGATAGGGCGCTGGCATCGTGTTGGAAGAAGAATGAATGCGTTGATTGAAAAGAAATTTCAGATCTGTGGGCACGAAATTATAGTCAACGTTCCCGCCCGCGAAGAAGACTGCCTTGAGCAGGCCGTCGCTGGCACCGGAATCGATCCTTATTGGGGAAAGATCTGGGACGCGTCACAAGGTTCGGCTTGTTGTATTCTCGCAAAAGCGTGGCCGGCCGGTACCCGCGCGATCGAGCTTGGTTGTGGCTTGGGGCTGGCCGGAATCGCGGCACTGAAGGCAGGTCTGGACGTGACTTTTACCGATCACGATCCATCGGCAGTCGAATTGGCGCTCAGAAATGCGGCAGCTAACGGATTCCCCGGCGCCAGGGGGAAGGTGCTTGCGTGGAGCGAGTCGATCGACACGCGGTTCGATGTATGCCTGGCCAGCGACGTGTTGTACGAGTCCGGTTCCCACGCTGCGCTGCTGGCGGTTGCCGGTCAGGCCCTCAAGCCGGCGGGAGTCTTTTGCGTGGGCGACCCGGGCCGCCGATCGGCGCGAGAGTTTTTGGGCACCGCGAGCGAAGCCGGCTGGAAAGTCCAGCTTTTTGACCAGCAGATGAACAAAGTCCTCACTCCATCGACCAACGCGTTTCAGTGGATCGAACTTCGTCGTGACTGAATCGTCAGCGGTCGGTTTTGGTTTTCCTTTTTACCCGAACCAGTCGAAAGCCTGACGTGGCAAAGATCCGCACCAGCCCGAACAGGATGATCGCTCGCAGGTTTGACCCCGGATTATTCACGAGGCGTGGGCGTTAGAATCAGTTGAGACAGTGATCCGCGACTCTGATGCGATGAAACAATCACAGTGGTTTTCATCTACCGGATGATTTACATTCCTTGTTGAATTTCAGCTTTTCCCTTGCTCCTGTTGGCCAGACGTAGAATTAACGCCCGTCGTCGTGAATAATCCGGATTGACTGAGCTTCAGGTTTGGTTTTCTGTAGCTGTATCTTGAAGTCGTCCTGTTTCAATGTGGAATCGCCACGTCAACATGAGAGCTGCCAAAGCAAGCCCAATGGTCATTCCGTACCACAATCCTGCGCCTTCGAAACCCAAAGGAAACGCCAGCAGCAGGCAGCAGGGAACTCCGGCGACCCAGTAGGCGATCAGCGTGATGACCATGGCTTCTCTGGTTTTCTTCAGACCTCTGAGGCTTTGCGAGGCGGAAACCTGAAGCCCGTCCACCAACTGAAACAGCGCCGCGATCTGCAAAAAAGTGACACCGTGGCGGACGACGGCTTCGTATTTTGGATCCGCAAGGTCGACAAACAATCCCAGAATCGTGCGTGGGAAAAAACCGAACAGGACCAACCCGCCGAGCATCGAAAGCACTGCGGTGGCCATCCCAACCTGCCCTGCCCTTTTGGCGTCGACCATTTTTCCTGATCCCGCCCAGTTGCCGACGCGGACGCTGGTCGCCAGAGCCACCCCCAAGGGAAGCATGAAAGAAAACGAAGCCGCCCGAATCGCGACCTGGTGAGCGGCAAGCTGCGTGGCATCGATGATTCCCATCGCAAACGCTGTCAACGTGAACATGCTGCTTTCGAATCCAATCGTCATCCCGATCGGAAGCCCGACCCGCAACAATTCCTTAAACGTCGGCCAATGAAAGTCTTTCAAATCGGCGAACACCGGGTGGCTTGAACGTTTCACCACGTACACGACTGCCAACAGAAACATTATCAAGTAGACGATCGATGTGGCGATGCCGGTTCCTACCAGTTCGAGCCGCGGCAACCCGTAACGTCCGAACATCAATGCATCATTGAGAAAGACATTCATCAGCACCCCCGCGATGCAGATCCAGAAAATGGGCAGTCCGCGTGAGATGCCTTCCAGGTAGCCGCGGGTCGCGACCATCAGCAGGTAGGGAAGCATTCCAAAGGAGACTGCTTTGAGGTAGCCGGTGCTCCACTGGATGACGTTATCCTTTTGGCCCAGCAGCCTCAGGACCGGTTCGGCATTCCAGAAGAAAACAAGCGTCGGGACAAAAGCCAAGATCGCCAGCCAGAATCCCTGCCTTACGACGCGGGAGATTTCTTCTTCCTTTTGAGAGCCAACGCAGTGTGAGACCATCGGCGCGACCGCGTAGAGGATTCCGCCAACGAACATTCCCACAAAGAAAAACGTGGCGGCACCGATTCCGATCCCGGCCAACGCATCTTCGTTCAGCCGCCCCACCATCACGGTATCGACGAACGAAAGAGAATTCTGCGCGAGCTGCGCGAGGGCCAGTGGAATTGCAAGTTTGATCAGTTGACCAAACTCACGGGCATACGAAATCGGACTTTCCAAGCTGACAAACCTCCAGACAATCGGGTTCGCCTACTGGAGATAGAAGAACTCATTCAGGTTCAGGGCATTCGTCGCCCACCAGCTGCGGATTCTCAACCATGCCAGCAATCAGGTCAATCACGGTGTCGGTTCGCACACGCATGGTGGTAATTGCGGATGCGAAGCAGGACCTGTGAGCCCGGATTATTCACGAGGCGTGGGCGTCAGAATCAGTTGAGACAGTGATCCGCGACTCTGATGCGATGAAAACGATCGCTGTGGTTTTCATCTACTGGATGATTCACATTTCTTGTTGAAATTCAGTTTTTCCCTTGCTCAAGTTGGCCAGACGTAGAATCAACGCCCGTCGTCGTGAATAATCCGGGGTGAGGCAGTACGTTTGCCCGGACTACAGACGAAAGGTCTGGTTGATCCACCACATGATCCGTTCCTTCATCGAGCGATATTCGCAGATCAACCGAGCCTGTCCGCTAAGCCCGATCTGCAGTGAGTCGTCAGGATTTTCGATGGGCACGATGGCGTAGTATTGATACTGATGCAGGCTGTATTGTGGAACCAGTTCGTTGATCAAATCGGGCACGTTGCTCACCTGGACCCGCGGATCCTGCTGCTGCAGCGAACTGGTAGCTAGGTCGTATTCTTCGCGATCCATGGCGCGGTCGGCGTTGACCCATTTCTTGACCGTCGATTCGATGACTTCGTCGGTTTGAGAGTAAAGCTTCAGGCGGGCTTTTTGGCCTTCCCTGACAAATTTGATTTGCTGGTCGGACAGAAGCACCACCCCGCGCCACGATTTCATGTCGGCGATTTCGCAAATCCGTTGTCCCTTGGAAAGCAATACGTTGTCGTGCTTTTCCGAGAGTAGCGGACGTTCGTCAACCAGTTCGTCTTTGTCGACCGCGGGCCCGGGATGTCGGTAGGGCGTTTCAATTACGGTTCCGGCAACACCGGCCACGACCGTAAGCTGCGCCTTGCGCCGATTCAGATCCCGCAGGTCGGCGTCAAGTTTATTCAGTTCCGCAGTGTAGATGCCGATGTCGGTAGGCGAGAACGAACCAGTCGTCATCGCCGACCTTGCGTTTTCCAGTTGGATGGCTTTGACGTCGCGTTCGCCGCTAATCCGAGTGATCTGTTCTTCGAGCGGATAGCTGTGTAGTCGTGCGATAGGGTCGCCCACGTTAACGACGTCGCCGGCCTGGACGTAAACCTCCTGGAGAACGCCTTCTTCGGTGGCGTAGACCGTCGACATGCTGTTGGGAACCACAACCATGTCGCAGCGAAGCTTGTGCGGGAAAGGAACGAACAACAGGCAGGCAATGAGTGCCAAACCCAAAGTCAGAAAGCCGAAAAAACGTTTCTTTTTCACTTGATGCATCCGCCCGGGAACAGACATGTATTTGTAAAGTTTGTAGCCGGGCATCCCCACGATCCCGACCAACGAAAACAGAGCAAGGCCAACTCCAACCGACTCCAGTGCGTAGGGTTCCAGCCACGTCGTCAGGAACAGGATGATGGAAAACATGATGATCCAGCGGTAAAAGAACGCCGCCACGGTGTACATCGCAAACGCCCACGGGCGGTTGGTTGGCATCAGGGCGTCGTCGGGAATCTCAAGGCCCAACCAGTTGCGGCCCAACAGCGTCGTCAGGGCTTTGGTGGACTTTTGCCCCATGTTGGGAATCTCGAGAATGTCACTCAGGATGTAGTAGCCATCAAATCGCAGCAGCGGATTGCCGTTAAACAGAACGGTGCTGATGGAGCTGACCAGCATCACGCGCAAGCAGATATCCTGAACCATACCCGGTTGCACAAACCACCACACAAACGTGGCGATCGTGGCAAGGATTACTTCGACGTACATTCCTGCGGCGCCGATCGCGGCGCGGTGCCATTTGTTGTTCAGTCGCCAACTGTCTGAAACGTTACAGTACAAACAGGGCGTTAGCACCAGCATCATGAACCCGATTTCGTGGCATTCGCCGCCCAGGCGTTTGCAGGAAAGCCCGTGTCCAAATTCGTGGAACATCTTTGTGACGCCCAGAACGACCACAAACAGATACCACTGCTTGGGATCAAAAAACGCATCGAACCCGGGAAGCTTTGCCTGGAACGCATCCCAGTTCACGATCACACTCATCAGTGCGATCCCTGCTAGGACCATCGTCGCGATGACCGCCGGTTTGGTGAAAATCCACCACGACCACTTGATCATCCAGTTCAGCAGACGTTCAGGGTCAAAGCCACGATAGCGAATCGCGAGAACATTCGAGAACGTTTGAAACAGTTCCATGCGGCGATTCTTTTCGCCACGTTTTTTCAGTTCAGGCCCCTGCCCCGGCATGTCGGAGGTCACCAGGCCATCGTTGTGGAATCGCGTGAGAAGCTGCTGCAGCTCCTGACGGGTGATTCTTTTGGGCGAGTATTTTTCGTGCCAAAGTTCCTGAAGTTCGTCGATGGATTTTTGGCCATCCAGAAGCGTCAGAATAAAGTGTACCTGGGGAGGAAACTGAAAGTACTTCTGTCCAAGCGGCTCCTTGACGACGAGGTATTCAACGCCCTGATAAAGTTGATAGTCGAACGTCAGGTCCGGGCGCATTTTCATGCGGATCGGCGGCCCGAGTGGCTGCCGCGGTGGTTCCTTGATGGGGGACGCAGGTGATGGGATCAGTGACACAGGGACGCCCCGTTAAAAGAAGGTCGTCTTGAACCAGTCGGTCACCTGGTAAAAGCATCTCTTGTACAGAGGAACTTTCCCGCAACTGACTCGAACGGTTGTCCCGGCACCGGGCGTCAGTTCGTCGCCTTCGAGGTCGTCGCGGTTGACTTCGATGACCGCGCGATAGAACTGTGTTCCCGATTGCCCATCGGTGTAGGGTCGCATCGCCAACTGCTTGAGCTTGCCCGAATACGTTTTGTTGGCGTTGGTGTTGAGCGTAAATTCGGCATCGATGCTGTCTTTGCCGTCTGCTTTGGCCGCCTCCATGGCTCGGCCGACATAGCCAATTTTCTGGTGGGGGATCTTGATCTCCAGTCGCCACGGCCCGTCGAGGTTTGCGACCGAAAACAATGCTTGGTTAGGCTGCACAGGAAAACCTCGCAGCCTCTGCTCGAGATCCCATGACACAATCGTTCCGGCGATCGGGGCGCGTTTCTCGAAGAGCTTTGTCGCTGTTTCCTTGGCCATCTTGATGTTGCGTTGGGCGGCGGCGAGTTCTGCAAGGATTGTGTCACGCTGGGATTTAAGTGCGTTTTGTTGATCCCGTGGAACTCTCGACGCAGACCGGGCCAAAGAAGCAGCTTGCTCTTCGAGTCGCGTCAAATTTGAGGTCATCGCGGACATTTCCTGAGCCCGATTGTGGTCGTCCAGAAGCAGGATCAGATCGCCAGCCCGGACTTTGATGTTCTTTTCTTTCAGGTTGAATTCTTTGACATAGCCGGGTGCTTCTGCAAACACCGTTCGTCGCTCTTCGGGATGAAGAACACCGTCCACCCGCATCGTCAACTCCCAGGGCACAAAGATCATTGCGAGGGTGATCAGTGCCAGGGCGGCCAGTCCGGTGAGTGTCTTTTTGAGGTGATCGCCGAAGAGCGTTTGCTGCAACCAACCGAGCCTCTTGAGGATCGGCTGCAGGAAGATCTCGCCGTGCGCCCGGGCATTGTCCAGGGCCAACTGCGAGTGTTCGACAATCAGCTTGCATTCGTCACCGATGCGATCTTCGGTGACGTCGTCGTCAAAGTACTCGACAATCAGCGCTCCAAGCTTGCGGACCTTGTGCATCTGACGCTTGTTCATGTTCAGGTCGGGAACATCGGGCGGACGAACCGCCAAAGGAATCACCGCAAGGGTACGGCTGTTGGCTTCGTCGAGGTAGTCGTTGATCTTTTTGGCAACCTCCGGGGCAATTCCGGTTGTGTCGCCGGTGATCCAGAACGTCTGGTCAGCGCCAACCGCAGCGGTGGCGACGTTGGATAGTTTGCGGACTACGTTGGCGCGGTTGTCGAAGCGGTCCTGACTGCTGATCGACGTGATTTTGCAAGTCCGGCCATTCCAACGGCCAACGCTGACACGATCCGCGTTAAGCAAACGGCGAGCTTCGTTGGCGATGTTGTAGGCGGTTTCCTTGAAGTCAATCGAGCTGTGGGTCTGACTGAGAAACTGCATTTTCTCGGTAAGCTTTTCCGAGTGGCCCGACAGCCTGGCCAGATCCTGTTGCTCGTGCCACCGTTGGAACAGCGCCGCGATCTGCGTAACAAAGCGAAGGTAGCCTTCCTGGGCCTGATTGGTGATGCCGCCGCGCTGAATCAGTTCCACCGTTCCGATGCAATCTTTTTGCCGGTTCACAACCGGCGAAAGCAACATCACGAAAGGGTTGGCCCCGGCGTCACCATTGGCCGGCGCGTCGACGGGAGTGGGTTGGCCTTCGTCGTCCCCGGTCTCTAATGGAGGATCCTGTGCGGGAGCGGTCGAACCATTGGAGAGTTTGCCGGTGAAAGCTTCCGACGCGATTCCAATGGGGAGCTTTTGCCGGACCACATCAAGGATCGCGCGGCTGTGGGATTCGTTTTCTGGTGACAGGATCTCGCGGGCCAAATCGTGGGGGGCTTGGCCGGAATGATGGGTCAGTTTCGGCAGCCCCTGGCCATTAACCTGCCAGAAAAGGGCTCCGTGGGCACCCGTAATATCGACCAGCTTGCCCAAAACGGCCCCGCAGAACGTATCAAAGCTCTCTTCGGTCCGGGTCAGCTCGGTCAGTTGGCGGATCGTCCTGCGGACTTCTTCCCGGATTTGGTCTGCCTGATTGGAGTTTTGATTTTGGGAAGACATCCAGGATCGTCAGGATGGGGTCAAATGAGCAAACATTCGGAAATTATAGAACCGGCGTGATGAATAGGAAATAAGAATCGCTGGTTTCGTCGGGGTAAATGGGGCTCCAGTGGCTCGCAGCCGGAACATGGTCCGATTTTCGCGATTCCACCGAGCTGTCGGTCGATTCTGCCTTCTCTAGCGGGACGCCGATTGATACTATTTCCACTCAACGTTATCCCAAGAAAACGCCGATCCTGTTCAGGTTCGAAAATAGCTGGAGTTATCGATGGCCAAGCCAACCCATAAAGTCAAAAAAGCCAACCACGGAAAACGCCCCGCCAACAACCGCGGTCGCAAAGCCAAAAAGAAGCGTATTAAGACTCCGTAGGATCGGCAACTCCGTAGGATCGGCAAGCAATTAACGATTCATGGGCAGGTTTTGACCTGCCTTTTTCTATTGGTGTTTTGCTTTTGGTGTAAATTTCGATGGGTCGCAGAGCACTTCCCAAAATTGACCCCGCGGTGGACTTTAGCGGATACCTCGGATTCGTCGAAGATCTACAAGCCCCGTTTGATCCGCAAGCACTTTTCGAAGCCCCGCAGGATCTTGAGATCGAAATTGGCAGCGGCAAAGGCCTGTTTGTGCTGACGCAATCCGGTCGCGTTCCGGAACGGAACTTTCTGGGCAACGAGATCGCCAAAAAGTACTGCCGTTTCGCTGCCTATCGTCTGGCTCAAAAAAACCGCAGCAACGCGAAGATGCTTTCCGGCGATGGGCTGCGGATGTTTCGCGAGTTTCTTCCCGACCAAAGTGCTGTCGCCGTGCATGTTTATTTTCCCGATCCGTGGTGGAAAGAAAAGCACCGTCGCCGCCGCGTGATGCAACCGGGCTTCATCGCCGACATTCAGCGAGTGCTCAAGCCCAAGGGAGTGTTTCACTTTTGGACCGACGTCGAAGAGTACTTCGAAGAGACCGTTGGTTTGATGAAAGAGCACAGCGATCTGAGCGGCCCTCACGATGTCGCCGTCCGCCCTGCCGAACACGACATGGACTATCGAACTCACTTTGAACGTCGGATGCGCAAAAACGATCACCCTGTCTTTCGATCGCAATTCTGGAAAGCGTAACCGTTTGCCGAAGATGCGATGGCGCAATCACGTTGGTCGCGGAAACCCGTCGCTATTGTTGCCAAAGCCGTCGTGTTATCGCCCGCCGCGTTTACGGACCGTATGACGCGGCGCTGAACGCTCAAACTCACCACGTCAGCCCGGATCATTCACGACGACAGGCGTTGATTCTACGTCTGGCCAACGGGAGCAAAGGAAAAGCTATTTTTCAACAAGAATTACGAATCGTCCGGTAGATGAAAACCACAGCGATTGTTCCATCGCATCAGGGCCGCAGATCACTTTCGGAACTGATTCTGACGCCCAGGCCTCGTGAATAATTCCCGGTCAGGTCTCTCTGTGGCATGTGTTAGCCAGTCGACACAATGTTTTCTTTTCGCAGTTAGCTTGTATGTATGCATGTCTAGGAAATACAATCGCCGACTGTCCGATTTCCAAATCCAATTGGTTGCATCTTTTTGACTGCCCTGCATGGTCCTTGAAAAACTAAAAGAAAAGGGTTTTCTCTACGTGATCGAGATTCTCATCGATCGCGTTGTACCTGAATGGCTTTTTCGGTGCGGTCGCACCGCTATCTACAAAATCGACTTGCAGCGCGCATCGAGTGTGCGAAGTTCAATCGCCGAAATTCAGGTTTGTCGTAGTCAGGATTTGTCGCAATTGCGGGAAATGACTTTCAATGACAGCGATGAAAAAGATACGGTGGTTGCCGTCTGTGCCAAAATTGATGCTGAAATGATTGGCGGTTTCTGGGCGGCCTGGTCGTTTTATCGGGATTACCCAATGGGAGTCCTCTTTGATCTCGACGATGATCAAGGGTGGATGTACGCCGGGTTCGTCGAAAAAGATCACCGCCGAAAAGGAATCTACTCGGACATCATCAGGGAATTGAGTTCTGTGTTGTCCCAGCGTGGAATCAATCGGCAGTATTTTGCAGTTAGCGTTGCGAACAAGCCTTCCATGGCGGCCAGCAAAAAAATCGCCGACTCGATCGGGTGCGTTACCTCGATCAAAATGTTTGGAGTCGTGGTAGGGTGGTCATCCGGCCAACTGAAACAAAACCGGTCTATTTCATTCAAGGCCTTCGACCATCCAATCGAACTTGTTGTCGATCAATAGCAGAGTGGGCATGCAGTCCGGTGATGTGACCTCTAGCCGGTCAGCCAGATCAGCGCCGCGAGAGTCGGTAGCGAGAACGCAGTACAGACCACGACGGTGCTCGCGGCGAGGTCGCCGTCGCCCTTCATCTGGTCGGCCAGAACGTAGCTGGAGACCGCCGTTGGGCAGGCGCACAGAATCAACGTCACCTGAAGCTCAATACCGCTCAGCCCGATCAGCCGTCCAACGACCAACCCCAGCAGTGGGCACAGAAGGCATTTGATCGCAGTCGGCAACAAAGACGCTTTCCAGTGCGCGGCTCCGGAAACGGAAATCAGTTGGCTTCCGATTCCGACCAAAGCCATCGGAAACGCCGACGCACCGATGATCGAACACGTCCGTTGGATAGCGGTGAAAACTTCCAGTTCACTGTCGCCAAAAACCAGCGAAGCGTGGGGGATTTGGGAATACTTCGCCATCACGCCACCGACGCAGGCCCAGATGAGTGGGTTTTGCAGGATGCTTGTTCCCATCCGCTTCCACGAAAAGCCCGCTTCGGTATCACTGTTGTACGCTGCCAGGGCGGCGACCGATCCGACATTGAAAAACAGAATCACTGGCGTCAAAGCAATCAGGATGGCGACTTCGAGGGCTTCCCGTTGCCGGTTCGAAAACAGCTCTGCGGGCAAGTCGTCGATCAGGAACAGCACCAGCGGCAAACCGAGAAACGCAAGGTTGCCGCGAAAGCACGCCTGGATGATCGTGCCTCGGCGGGCAGGGTCGATCCGAAGAAGTGTCGTGACCAACCATCCCGCAATCGCCGTGAGCACCGCGGCGGCAAGCAGCGCCACGAGGATCCTGTTTTCACTTGACGCAAACGATTCAACGCCGGCAATCTTGTAAAACAGAAATAGTGGCAATCCCCAGTAGTAAGCGAATCGATTGAAGGCTCGTGTCGATTCGGCAGTCAGAAATCCGCGTTGCCGTAAAATCATCCCCAGCCCAATGACGGCAAAGATGGGAATCAGGCTGTTGATGATTTGCATGAATGAAAGTCAGACGCTTGCAGGATGCGGTCGTTGGGAAGGTGTTGTTGGCGGAGGCAGACGTTTGAGGTTCGGATTATTCACGAGGCGTGGGCGTCAGAATCAGTTGAGACAGTGATCCGCGACTCTGATGCGATAAAACGATCGTTGTGGTTTTCATCCAATGGATGATTTACATTTCTCCTTGAAATTCAGTTTTTCCCTTGCTGCTGTTGGCCAGACGAGAATCAACGCCCGTCGTCGTGAATAATCCGGGTTGAGTTCCGGGTGGTTGAACTGGCGGGTTCCATTTTTTTGGTTGGTTGATTGCGGCTGGAAGCCACAGCCGTGACCAGTCGCAGCGTCTGTCTTACTCGTCCGTCACGCAGCCTTCGGATGCGGATTTCACATTCTTGATGTACTTGTACAGCGTCCCGCGTTTGACTTTTAACGGCGGCGCCACCCACGCGGCCTTGCGAGTGGCGAGTTCCTGGTCGCTGACGTCCAGGTCGATGCGATTGTTGTCAGCGTCGATCGTAATTTTGTCTCCGTTTTGAACCAGGGCAATCGGTCCGCCTTCTTGGGCTTCGGGTGTAACGTGGCCGACGATGAATCCGTGGCTGCCTCCGGAAAAGCGTCCGTCAGTCATCAACGCCACATCGTTCCCCAAGCCTGCCCCCATGATCGCCGACGTCGGCGTGAGCATCTCGGGCATCCCGGGTCCGCCCTTGGGCCCCTCGTAGCGAATGATCACGACGTCGCCTTTGTTGATGTTGCCGTCGGCCAACGCTGCGATCATGTCTTCTTCGGAATCAAATACGTTTGCGGTGCCGGAAAACTTGAGGCCTTCCTTGCCGGTGATTTTCGCGACCGATCCTTGCGGGGCAAAGTTGCCTCGCAGGATTTGCAGGTGCCCGGTCGGTTTGATTGGATTCGAAAGCGGACGAATGATCGCCTGGTCGGAGGTAAGTTCCGGTAGATCCGCCACGTTTTCGGCCAGTGTCTTTCCGGTGCAAGTGATGCAGTCGCCTTCGATCAGTCCTTCGGCCAGCAGGAACTTCATCACTGCCGGTGTGCCACCAATCTCGTGAAGGTCTTCCTGGACAAACTTTCCGCTGGGTTTGAGGTCGGCCAAAAAAGGCGTCCTGTCGCTGACTTTTTGAAAGTCATCCAGCGTCAGGTCAACATCAACGCAGCGAGCCATCGCGATCAGGTGCAGCACCGCGTTGGTCGACCCGCCCAGAGCGGTGATCAGGACCATCGCGTTTTCAAACGCCTGTCGCGTCATGATGTCTCGCGGTTTAAGGTCCAGTTCGAGCAGGTTCAGGATCGCTTTTCCGGCGCGATGGCACTCGTTGACCTTGTCGGGATCTTCGGCGGGAATGGAAGCCGAAAACGGCAGCGCCATCCCCAGCGCCTCGATCGCGCTGGCCATCGTGTTGGCGGTGTACATCCCGCCGCATGCTCCCGCACCCGGGCAGGACTTGCGAACGATTTCCTCGCGTTCGGCTTCGTTAATTTTTCCGGCAACGAATTCGCCGTAGCTTTGAAATGCTGAAACGATATCCAGCTTGCAGCCGTTGTGTTTCCCGGCGCGAATTGTGCCGCCGTAAACCATCAGGCTGGGACGATTCAACCGGCCCATGGCCAGCAAGCAGCCCGGCATGTTTTTGTCGCAGCCCGGTAGCGCAATGCAGGCGTCGTACCACTGGGCACTCATGATCGTTTCGATCGAATCGGCGATCAGGTCCCGCGACTGCAGCGAAAAGCTCATCCCGTCGGTGCCCATCGAAATCCCGTCGCTGACGCCGATCGTGTTGAAGCGCATCCCGACCAGGCCCGAATCGGTGACGCCTTTTTTGACTTCGGCGGCCAGATCGTTCAGGTGCATGTTGCAGGTGTTGCCTTCGTACCAGACGCTGGCGATCCCAACCTGGGCTTTGCTCATGTCTTCGGTGCTCAGGCCTGCGCCGTACAGCATCGCTTGGGAAGCGCCCTGGACTTTGGGTTGGGTGATTGTGCGGCTGTAAAAATTCAGCGGCTTGTCGTCGTTTGCGTTGGCGGTCATCGCGGATCCGATAGTTTTGATTTTTTTGTGGTTCAACAGTTCCAAGCGGGCACAAAAAAAGCTCCCGGCGAAACGCTCGAGAGCTTGGTTGTTCAGTGTGCAAGTTCCAGCACCAGTGCACTGTAATGGCTAGGAGTTAGGGTTGCCGGTTTGGTTATGCCTCGGAGCGGTCGTGATTTTATCCATTTCGATGCCAATGCTCTTCCCTGCTCTCCCTTGCTTTCCTTTGGGCAATGTCAGTCGCGTGCAACTCTCCCGGCGGTGAGCCGCCGACCCTCCCAAGTGGGAGGGGGATCGAGAAAATCACAGTCTCCGAGAGGCGTGCTACTTTAAGAAGAAGCAATCCTGAATCTTGGACGGAGCCGGGCACTAGGCCTTGGCTTCGGCAGGCTTGGCTTTCTCATCAGCCTTGGCGTCGGTTTTGCCGTCTGCAGTTGCTTCTGCCTTGTCGCCGCCTTCACCCTCGGCACCTTCTTCGCCTTCGACTTCAGGTTCTTCTTCGACGATGACCGGTTCTTCGCCAGCGATCAGTTTGTCCAGCAATACGCTCAGGTGTGAAACCACGTTGTGTCGATTGTTGGGTCCACCAAAGAAGTGAGTGTCGGTGCTCATCGAGACGCCGCATTCGACTCCAATGCTCTTGATGTGCTGTGCAAGCTTGTAAGAGAACGGATCGCCGCCAGTTGATGGAAGAACCCGGTCCTGCTTTTTGTAGGAGCCCGGCGTCGCGTCGGCAGCCATGTCCGAGTAGCTGACTTCGACCACAGAGTTCGGATCCAGTTCCGAGATCTGATCCAGAGCACCGTCACCGGCCACCCACTCGAAGGTGTCAATCGAAAGGCCAACGTTCTTGTGAGCGATGTCCTTACAGAGCTTCATGATTTCTTCGGCAGTCTGAACGAACTTGTAGTTGCCGTCGGCTTCGACTGCTTTGGATGCCTGCAGGTACAGGCCGACTTTGATGCCGTGGCCCTCCATTCGTGCGGCGATGTCTTCGATTCGTTCGCGATGACGCTCAAGGTTTTCGTTGAACGAAATGGAGTCGCTGTTGGGTTGGATCCGGATCCGGCAACGCTTGGCGTTAAGCGTCTGGGCAAGGTCCATGATCGTTTCTAGGCTTTCGCAGGACTTAACGAACTCCTCGTCGGTGCCGCCAAAATCGACCGGCAGGTCAAAGGCACCGATGTCCATGTTGGCGCTTTGCAGGAACTGGCAAGCGAATTCCTTGCCCAGTGCATCGTGTCGCCCGACCAGATCAGTCATGTCGATTTCGACGCCCTGGAAACCGTGGGTCAGGGCAAGTTCGATCAGTTCGTTTTGTCGACCGGCGACGCCGAGTCCTTTAAGGTTGAGGATCTTGTACATTTCGAGATTGATTCCTTTGATTTTCGACCGCGGGCGGTCCAGCCAAATCGGACCATAAGGCGTTTGGCGGATAAGACTTTACCCGCCAGTAGCGTTACCGCAGTTAGTCGGCAGTCGCCTGTTTGTATATTCTCAAACGCCTTTCGGCTTGGGAACGTCACAGTTCCACAGCGAGGAGCGGCGGATTATCACAAAAGACCCCAATTTCCACCAGTGGAAAGTTCCGATGCCTGCCAAAAACGTCCCAAAACTGGTTGCTCAAGAGAACCCGTCCCAAGATCACGTCGAACTCAGAGTCCCGCGTTGGCCCGATGCAGCCCCGGTCGCTACCGGAATTGGCCTTGCCGCGAGCCAATAGGTAACCCGACGCGCCGGCGACGACGACGCGCCAGCGACGATCCTCAATCGCGTTGCTATTTCTTGGTTAGCCTGATGCTGAACCCGGATTATTCACGAGGCGTGGGCGTCAGAATCAATTCCGACAGTGATCCGCGACTCTGATGCGATGAAACGATCGCTGTGGTTTTCATCTACCAGACGATTCGCAGTTCTTGTTGAAATTCAGCTTTTCCCTTGCTCCCGTTGGCCAGACGTAGAATCAACGCCCGTCTTCGTGAATAATCCGGGATGAAACTCAAAAACAGGGAGCTTTGAAGCAAATACGGAGTTCATTGGTTGAACTGAAAGCCACGCCCACGCTTGGTGAATTAT
>CALFWR010000089.1 GCA_937928555.1 uncultured Pirellulaceae bacterium | reverse complement strand
GGAGCAAGGGAAAGCTGAACTTTAACAAGAAAATTGAGCCATCCGGTAGATGAAAACCACAGCGATCGTTTCATCGCATCAGAGTCGCGGATCAGTGCCGGAACTGATTCTGACGCCCACGCCTCGTGAATAATCCGGGCTGAAGCGGTTCGCTCAGGGTGGAATCTACGTGAACGCGGCGAGCCCCATTGGATTCGAGGAACTGCTTGAGTCGCACCCCACATTTCTCAAAACTCTTAGTTCGCAGACCGGTCAGCCGATTCGCACGATCCAGCTTGGGCAGTGGAAAGACTACTTTCAGTATCACAACCAGAAGTGCGGCCACGTTCGATTCGACCTTGGCGAGATCACGGAGCCACCCGCAAGCTGCGCCTTCCCGCCCGCTCCCGGCGAAAGCCAAACGCAGCCGCAAGACGCGTGCGCCCCGTAACGTGGCCGTGGCTTCCGGCGATTTCATTCGTAGGCCGGACCAAGAAAACTGTCATCGTTTCAGTGTTGGAAGCACGTAACGTCTGGATGTCTCAGAAAGTTACCAATCGAGTTCAGTTGTTTTCGACGTTCCGGCAACGCGCGCCTTTGCCTTTAGTTTAGCCGAGTGGCAGTTGATCGTTTACCGTATTGGGATTCGCCAGAACTCCTTTGCCTTGGCGAATTCTGGCGAGACCCACTACGACAAATACGTTTTCATCTGCCGCTCGCCTTAATTGGCTGACTACTGCGACCTGACCTCTGCGACCTGACTTCCGTTTCCCATCCGCGCATCGGATGCGGGAAGCAACAACCAAGACAGCGCTCGACCTACAACGTGGCGATCCGATTCAGGACTTCAATCCCTGCATCCAACTTCGCATCGCTGGCCGCGTACGAAATCCGAAAGTGCGTATCGTTCAGACTAAAAATGTTCCCGGGGATCACCATCAGATTATTCGCGATCGCTTTTTCAATAAACGCCTCGCCACTGAAGCCCTCGGGCAACTGCGGGTAAACGTAAAACGCTCCGCCTGGTTTGACGATCCTGTAATTGGCTTCGATTCCGGCGATCAACTTGTCCCGCTTGGCTCGATAAGTATCCACGTACGACGTCATGTCGTAGTCGAGTGCCAACTCGCCGGCCCACTGAACCGGCTGCGGGGCACAAACAAAGGTGTACTGTTGGATCTTGAGCATCGTCTCGACCATCTCCTTGGGAGCGTGAACGAAACCAAGCCGCAGGCCGGTCATTGCGTAGGTCTTTGAGAAACCGTCGATGACGATCGCTTTGTCGTTGAACTTGGCCGCCGAAACATAGGGCTCGTCATAAACGAACTTGCTGTAAATCTCATCGGAAACCAGGCAGATGCCTTTTTCGGCTGCCAGTTCCGCAACTGCTTTGATGTCTTCGACCGGAAAACAAACGCCCGTCGGATTGGACGGACTGTTGAGGATAATCAGTTTGGTTTTGTCCGTGATCGCGGCGCGGACTTTATCAATGTCGACGCGAAAGTCTGGACCGATGTCCACCGGCACGGACTTGCCCTGAGCCAACTCCACGATCGCGGGGTACATCACAAAGTATGGATCAAAGTAGATCACTTCGTCGCCCGCATTGACCGTCGCCAAAATCGACAGCAGCAAACCGCCGCTGGTACCCGAGCAAACAAAAGCCCTGCGGTCGGCGTGGCCGTGCTCGTCATCGACGATGCCCTGAATCTTTTCACGCAACGGAGCAATCCCCTGAGTCTGCGTGTAACCATTCTTGCCATCGGTGATGGCTTTGATCATCGCTTCCTTGATCTCCGGCGGAACGTCAAAGTCCGGTTGGCCGATCGAAAGATTGATCGGATCCTCCAGCTTGGCCGCCAGATCGAAAACCTTGCGGATCCCGCTGGAGTCAAAGTTCCGTGTCCGATCCGCAATCCAACTGTCAAATTCGCTCATGATTCTGCGTGCTGTTGTATGACTCTGTGACTTTGAAAGGCCGCCAACCGAGCCGGCGGCAAGCGGAGCCCGCTACGATCGCTCGTTATGCAAGCCGATTGTTGTATCGCCCGCAGAAAGGAACTGTTGCTGGTCTTCCTGGCGAGCTTTATCGTTTCGTTGCTGATCGAGGCGATCGAGATATTCCTGGTCCACACCGCCGACGATGTAGTCGCCGTTAAAGACCGAGCACTCGAATTCGGTGATCTCCGGATTGCCTTCGATCAAGCTGTTCTGAAGATCTTCAAGGTCCTGATAAACCAGCCAATCGGCCCCAATCGATTCGCAAACTTCCTCAATCGTCCGGCCATGGGCAATCAGTTCGGTGGCCGAAGGCATGTCGATGCCATAAACGTTGGGATAAATTACCGGTGGTGCAGCCGAAGCAAAGTAAACTTTCTTTGCACCGGCATCGCGAGCCATCCGCACGATTTCACGACATGTTGTGCCACGCACGATCGAATCGTCCACCAGCATCACGTTCTTGCCTTTGAACTCAAGCGAAATGGGGTTCAGCTTTTGGCGAACCGAACGCTCCCGCTTGTGCTGCCCGGGCATGATGAAAGTCCTCCCGATGTAGCGGTTCTTCATCAGGCCTTCGCGGAATTTGACTCCCAACTCATACGCCAACACCTGACCGGCAACGCGGCTGGTGTCGGGAATTGGAATCACCACATCGATGTCGTGTTCGGGACGAAGCCGCATGATTTTCCGTGCGAGCTTTTCGCCCATCCGCAAACGGGACTTGTAAACCGAAATCCCGTCCATCAGCGAGTCCGGGCGAGCAAAGTAAACGTGCTCAAAGATACACGGACGCCGACGGGAATCTTCGGCGCACTGCTGCGTGTGCAGCTCACCGTCGAGCGTGATGTAGATCGCTTCGCCGGGAGCCACGTCGCGAATCAACTCAAATCCCAGCACGTCCAGTGCCACGCTTTCAGAGGCGATCATGTACTCCATCTTTTCCGCCTCACCTGAGTCGCCGGGCACAAGCCGTTTGCCAAAAACCAATGGTCGGATTCCGTTGGGATCGCGGAATCCAATCAACCCGTAACCAGTGATCATGGCGGTAACCGCGTAAGCACCTTCGCAGTGCTGATGCAGTTTGCTGATCGCCGCGAACACATGTTCGGGTTTGAGCTGCAGGTCGCAGATCTTTTGCAGCTCGTGTGCGAAAATATTCAGCAGCACTTCGGAATCAGAATCGGTATTCAGATGCCGCTGGTCGGTACGAAACAGCTTGCGAGCCAAAGCAGCCGTGTTGGTCAGGTTGCCGTTGTGAGCCAGCCCAATTCCAAACGGCGAGTTCACATAGAACGGCTGCGCCAAAGCAGGGCTGGAACTGCCGGCAGTGGGGTAGCGAACATGCCCAAGGCCAATACGACCTTTGAGATGCCTGATATCACGAGACGAAAAGACATCTTTGACAAGCCCATTGGACTTTCGCTGATTCACTCGCAGGTTCTCGCAAGTCATCATGCCAGCGGCATCCTGACCGCGATGCTGGAGCACCGTCAACGCGTCATAGATTTCCTGATTAACGTCTTCCTGACCGAGAATTCCTACGATTCCACACATTGGCTGCGGACGCTTTGGGTTGAGAAATCACCAAAAACGAAGTTTAGATCGGACTACCGGAATCAACAACCGTTACGTTTCGTTATCTTCGAATCTACTTTGTATTGTTGGCCGTTGAGCAGAAAAAAACGATTTGCATGGCCAAACCGAAACCCTGCCGCTTGTCAGCCCGGATTATTCACGAGGCGTGGGCGTCAGTCTCAGTTGAGACAGTGATCCGCGACTCTGATGCGATGAAACGATCGCCGTGGTTTTCATCTGCCGGGTGATTCACATTTCTTGTTGAAATTCAGTTTTTCCCTTGCTCCAGTTGGCCAGACGTAGAATCAACGCCCGTCGTCGTGAATAATCCGGGGTCAGAATAAAAACGATTGCAACTGGACTCTGCCGCAAAATCCGGTTCCGCTTCGTTGGTCAAATTTTCTTCCGGCCTTCGAATCATTTGTTTCTCGCTTCGCCAGAATTTCCCATACGATGTTTACTAAATCTGCGTTTCGCGGGTAAGAACCGCACTCGCTGTCCGTCCATAAACTGGCACGAAAAGCAATTTATCTGGAGTACTTAATGAAGGTCAAATCTCCTCTGGTCGTGCAAACCAGGGATGGCCAAACAGCCAACGTGGTCACCAAAACGCCCTTGCTTGAATCGGGTGACATCGAAGCCAAACGCCAGGAGATCCTGGACTACTTTCACGATTCGTTCACGCTCTACGAGAGCCTTTTCGAGTGCCTAGCCGGTGACGAAGCTTTCTTCCGCCGCGCCAACCGCCTGCGACAGCCGCTGATTTTTTACTACGGCCACACCGCTGTCTTTTTCATCAACAAACTTCGCGTCGCCAATCTGATTGACGAACGAATCGACCCGCGCTTGGAATCGCTATTGGCGGTCGGCGTGGACGAGATGTCATGGGACGACCTGAACGACAACAACTACGACTGGCCCACGCCAGAACAGGTCAAAGCTCTCCGCGACAAAACCCGCGAGGTGGTGGATCGCTTTATCCGCGAATGTGATTTTGCGATGCCGATCGACTGGAACAATCCGATGTGGATTGTGATGATGGGGATCGAACACGAAAGAATCCACCTGGAAACTTCGTCGATCCTGATCCGTGAACTTCCTCTCGAGATGGTCGTCGACCACCCCCTCTGGGGCAACATCTGCCGTGATCATGGCACCGCACCGGAAAACAGCTTTGTCAATGTCGCTGGCGGCGACGTGGAGATGGGCAAATCCAAGCAGAATCCGATTTACGGATGGGACAACGAATACGGCTACAGCGCCGAAGAAGTCGATTCCTTTACCGCTTCGCAGTTTCTCGTTTCCAACGGCGAGATGCTTGAGTTCATCAATGCCGGTGGCTATCAGAACGATACCTACTGGAACGAAGAAGGCCGCGGGTGGCTGGAGTTCAGCAAGGCTCAACATCCAAACTATTGGATCAAAGACGGCGAGGACTTCAAACTTCGCACCATGCTCGAAGTCATCGACATGCCGTGGAATTGGCCCGCAGAGATAAACTATCTGGAAGCCAAAGCGTTTTGCAACTGGAAGTCCGAGCAACTCGGCACCCACGTTCGCATGCCCACCGAAGCCGAGTGGTACCAGATGCGAAACGGCCTGGACACCGACCAACCCTACTGGGACCAGGCACCGGGCAACATCAATCTCGAACACGAGTTATCACCCTGTCCGGTTGATCGCCACGAGTTTCACAACGGAATTTTTGACCTGGTTGGCAACCTCTGGCAGTGGACCGAAACACCAATTGACGGCTACAGCGGCTTCCAGGTTCACCCAACCTACGACGACTTTTCGACGCCGACTTTTGACGGCAAACACAACCTCTTCAAAGGCGGCTGCTGGATTTCGACCGGTAATTACGCCATCAAAGACGCTCGCTACGCCTTCCGTCGTCACTTTTTCCAATACTCGGGCCTGCGTTACGTGCAAGCTCAACCGTTGCCCGAACCGGAAGTCAGCGTTTACGAGACCGATCAGATGATCGCCAAGTACATCGAGTTCCACTACTCCGACGGTGATTCGGGTCTCGGTGTGCCGAATTTCCAGATCGCCTGCATCGACGAGGTCGCCCGCTACCTGGACGGTCGCCAGACAGGCAAAGCCCTGGACATCGGCTGTGCCGCGGGCCGCTCTTCGTTCGAACTAGCAAAGTACTTTGATCGCGTGGACGCGTTGGATTTTTCTGTTCGTCTGATCGAAGCCCCGTCGAAGCTTCAGAGCACCGGCCGGCAGCGATACGTTTGCACCGACGAAGGCGAACTGAATCTGTTCCGCGAAGTCATCCTGCGTGACTTTGAAGGGTACGATGAAGTCAAAGACAAAATCGCGTTCATGCAGGGTGATGCTTGCAATCTTGTCGACAAGTACGACAGCTACGATCTTGTTTTCGCAGGCAATTTGATCGATCGGCTGTACGACCCCGGCAAGTTCCTCAATCTGATCAAGGACCGCATCAACCCCGGTGGGCTTCTTGTATTGGCGTCGCCCTACACCTGGTGCGAGCAATACACGCCTCGCGACAAGTGGCTTGGCGGTTTCAAGGACCCTGCCGGCGAGAATTTCACGACGCTTGAAGGCATCGAGCGGATCCTCGCGCCCGATTTTTCCATGATCGGTCAGGCCGTCGACATCCCATTCGTCTTTCGGGAGACCTCCCGCAAGTTCCAGTACGACGTTTCCGAACTAACCGTCTGGGAAAAGACAAAGTAGTAGGCCCATTCCGTGTGCCGTCCCGTATCAACCCCAGTCCACTCAGGCACGATGTGCCGTCCATGCAAACAAAGTAGTAGGCACTCTCGGTGTGCCGTTCGAGCACCTCCGGTGCACCTCAACTCAACGACCTCCTGACCGGCACACGGAGTGTGCCTACTACTTTTCGATGCTCATCGACAACGCTGCCAACTTCCGCTTCCTCTCCGAACTCTATGCCTTGGACGCACCGAGCGCCACTCTCCTCTGCGAGTACCCCTCGTCCAACAGCGACCAGACGATCTTTCGAAACACCACCGACTTCATCATCCATGACCCGTTTCCTCCTCCGCCGCCGCAACTGCTGAAAACACTTGGCCCCCATCACCTGATGTGCGGCTGGGGCAATCGCATCCCCGTCACCTCCCAACTGGCTCCCCCCAACAGCCTCTGTGATCACTGGCAAAAAGTCTTCGGCCACGACGGCTGCCCCCACTGGAAACCGTTCGAACCATCGGACCAACACATCGTGCTGTTTCCGCACCAGTCGATCCAGACCAGCTCCCAAGCCATCGATCCGGCGATCAACTACGCCCTTCACTCCAAAGAAGTGATCGAAAAAATCGACTGCCCACAAGCCGAAGTCTTTGACAGCGTTCGCTTTCCCTGCATCGTCAAACTCAGCCACGGATACGCCGGATTGGGCAACTTCCTGCTACAAAGTGCCTCAGACGAAACGGCAATGCGGCAGCAACTAAAACAGCACTGGCCAGAGTCCACCCTGGTGATCAACTCGGTGATCGAAGACATCGTCAGCGATCACGGCGTTCAGTTTTACCTTCGCAAAGACGGTACCGTCGTCTGGCTGGGCCTGACCGAACAGCAATTCAACGCCTCCAAACGCTGGTGTGGCGGAACCTACTCCAGCGGCTTGCAAACGGAACTGATCGAGCCATTTACACCGATCGTCGAAGCAACCGCAAAGTACCTTCACAGCCAGGGGTGCTTTGGCGTTGTCGGTGTCGACATCCTCACCAACAGGGCAGGGGAGTGCTTTCTGGTTGACGTCAACCCACGGCTAACAGGCATCACGCCGTTTTTGATCGCCTCGCGGATCTTTGAAAGAGACTTCGGCTATACGCACGGCAGCTATGCGGCAAGCTTTCGCTACAACGGCAACATCGAAGGCCTGCTACAGCACGCCGACAGCTACGACGACGCCAAAGTGCTCGTTCTGGCCGCGGTCGAGCAATCGGCGGACGATCAGCCTCACACCACCTGTCACATTTCGGTTTCATCAGAGTCCGAAACGACTACAACCCGGATCTTTCTCGAACTGGCGGCGCGTTGAGCAGCAAAGACCTTACCGTCGGTTCGATCCCGCATCACGTTCGCGACCTCACGCTGCCGGCGAGCATCGGGCTGTTCTTTCAGACGATGTACAACACCGTCGATACGTACTACGCGGGCGCTCATTCAAAGACCGCCCTGGCCGCGGTTGGGTTCAGCTTTCCGGTATTCCTGTTGATCATCGCCGCCAGCAGCGGGCTTTCTCGCGCATCGGCCGGCTTGATCTCCAACGCGTTGGGGGCCAAAAACGAAGCCAACAAGAATCGTTACATCGCCCAGGGCATGTCGATTGGGCTTTTTCTTTCAGCCGTCCTGGTGATCATCGGACTGACCGTCTCGCAACCCATATTCAAAACGATGGGTGCCGACGGTGAATTGCTGCGACTTGCTCAGGCATACATCCAGCCCATTTTTCTCGGCACCGGATTTTTCATTTTTGCCTCGCTATGCAACGCGATCCTTTCCTCTGACGGTGACACCAAAACTTACGGGATCGTGCTGGTGATTGGTTTCTTTTTGAACCTGATCTTCGATCCTTGGTTCATGAAAGGCGGCCTGGGCATTCCCGCCCTGGGCGTCGCGGGAATCGCATGGGCCACGGTGCTGATTCAATTTTTCGGCTGCGTGTTTCTCCTGTGGACCGTTTGGCGGCGAGGACTGCTGGACCTCTCCGAGCCCAAGGCCTTTGTTCCGGACCTTGTCACCTGGCGCGAGATTGTCTGGCAAGCCCTCCCGGCGACATTCAATCTGATCTCGATTTCCATCAGTTTCTTCACCATCAACTTGTTCCTGAAGCACTTTGGTGAATCGGCGATCGCGGCCTACACCGCCACGATTCGTATCGAGCAGGTCGCTTTGATTCCGACGTTTGGGCTTTACGCTGCGATCATGGCGCTGGTCGGGCAAAACAACGGAGCCCAAAAGTACGATCGGATCTACCAGACGATGCGCTGGTGTGCGGGCATCGGCGTGGGCGCCGCGTCGTTCATGGCCGGACTGATGTTTATCTTTTCACCGCAACTGATGAGGCTGTTCACCGACGACAAAGAGGTCATCCATCTGGGAGTCATTTGCCTGACGATCATTGCTCCGATTCTTTGGACGTATATCCTTTCGGCCACGCACATCGCGATGCTGCAGGCGCTTAAACGCCCCGCCTACGGGTTCTTCGAAGCGATCACGCGGAAGGTCATTCTGCCGATCCCCATCCTCTGGCTGTTGATCATCTATTTCAATAAAGACATCGATTGGATCTGGTATTGCAACGCAGGCATCAATCTGGTGATGACCGCCGTGACGGTGTTTTATGCAAGGTCCGTGCTCCATCGTCTTGCGAACGAAACCAACTCACAAACAGTAGGCGGCAGCGCATCAGAATCCACCACGTGAACCGCAAAGTAAGCCGTTGACTGACGTCTCACACGTTCTTGATTCAACAACCCGTAGGGCCGGTTCCCACCGGCCGAGTTCGACATCGTCTCTCAAAAAACAACTTTCAACCTTACACCTATCCCGCTTTCAAACCCGCTCTCAAAAACAACCAAGAACCAAACGGTGGCCGGTGGGAACCGGCCCTACTCAACAACCAAGCGATGGCCGGTAGGAACCGGCCCTACTCAATCACGGTGCACAGATCGGCAGCCTCGACCCAACAGACAGCATGAACCCGAGTCCTCACGGCCAACGGCTCACACGTTATTGATTCAACAACCCGTAGGGCCGGTTCCCACCGGCCGAGTTCGACATCGTCTCTCAAAAAACAGTTTTCAACCTTACACCCATCACGCTTTCAAACCCGCTCTCAAAAACAGCCAATTAAATTGAATAATCGTCCCAAAGCCATATAACCCTCCTAAAATTATTGGAATTTCCCAGTACCTTTCATTGTAAGCTTGCCCTAACCCTGGTAATACAGTAGAGTACATAGCCGCCTTC
>CALFWR010000088.1 GCA_937928555.1 uncultured Pirellulaceae bacterium | reverse complement strand
TGATACTGATTCTTTGCTGCGGACTGCTCGCCGGCTGTGGCGACACCTCAACAGCCGAAAAAAAAGCATCCACTAACGATCACGGTCACAACCATGGCGGCGGTCACAGCCATTCTCATGGCGATGGGCACTCTCATGGCGATGGGCACTCTCATGGCGATGGGCACTCTCATGGCGATGGGCACTCTCATGACGATGGGCATTCCCATGCACACAAAGCACCCAACGGCGGCTTGCTCTTGGAGATTGGTCGCGACCATGCCTATCACGGCGAGATCGTGGACGATCATGAAACCGGCGTCGTCACAATTCACATCCTTGACGGTGAACTTAAACCGCTTGCTGGCGATGCAAGCATGGTGCGGCTGACACTTTCTACATCTGACAAAAGCGAGACGTTTGAATTTGTTCAAAGCGATCAACCATCGCAGTTCACACTTAAAAACGAAAACATGATAGCACTACTGGACACCCAGGGCGTTAAAGGCAAAGTCCGTTTGAACATCGAAAAAAAGCCGGTTTCTGGCGAGTTTGAATAGCTGGCGCCCCATAGCCATCGGCTATCCAACTCATCGCATCCTTCCAGCAACACCCCTTCTTCGCAGCCCCCTTAACTTAACTCGCTGCGCCTGTCAGAATCCCGCCCGAGCTCTGCTAGCCACGAGTGATTAATTTGAATTTTTGGATCGACCTTGATCCGATTTTGCCGATCAATTATCTCAGGGCGATTCTTTTGAATGGTGAGCTGCGGTTCGTGACCGCAGCCAACCCAATTCAGAAGAATTCAATTCCCACAGAAGCTGACCTTCTACCTCCAAAACTGACATCAGTTGAGATCATCATGATTACCAGACTAGCCTTTTTCATCTGTGCTGCATTGATGTTCAGCACAAGCACGACCCAAGCCCAGTTAATAAATTTCCTGCCGTCTGCCTTTAATGCCCAGACCGGGGATGGCCCGATCAATGCAACCATCGACATTAGTAGCAGCTTCAACAGAGCGAACGGCTCGGTGACGTTGAGCGTTGCCAATGGATTCGTCAATCCGCAGAGCGGCGGATTCAACTGGACGGTCAGCGAAACAGAATCAACGACATTCACAGTCAACTCAATCTTTGACTTTCAGGCAGTTGTCTCGCACGGGCCCAACCTCGGTTCTGGCGACTTTAGCACCGGAAGTGCCCCTCGCGACGGAGTCATCGCGGCACCTGGCGAATCCTTCACGCTCGATCCGGCCACACTCGACAGCGATTACGTGGGTGGACAAGCGGGCAACTCCTTCTTCGTTGACTACGTTGGACCCGACACCGGGGCAGTTGCAAGCAACAGCACTGCTTTTCGTTTCGTTTCAGATCAACCCGTATCCGAAGTGACAGTCTTCTCAACCAACACGGTCGAACTTGCGAACAACTTCAGCTTCCTGCTTCAAGATGTCACCGCGGTTCCAGAGCCATCAGCTTTGGCCCTGTTGGCTCTGACCTCAGGATTGTTCCTCACACGTCGACGCCAAAGGTAGCAAACCTCTCCGTGGCTGTGATTTTTTCGCTCATCCTCCCACCTGGGAGGGTCGGCGGCTCACCGCCGGGAAGGACTGCACGCGTCTTGCATTGCCAAAGGACATTGGCAGTGCGGCGACTGAGCGCGGACTACCGGCTAAAAGCCGGTAGGTTCACTAAATTGGGATCCCGACTGAAGTCGCCGCTCGATTTATGTATCGCGAAAACCACTTGTCGTAGGGCCGGTTCCTACCGGCCATCTTTGCTTCGACAAAAGTAGAAGACGATCATCGACGCAGCACAGTAAAATCGGCCGGTGGAACCGGCCCTACACACTACCGGCTAGAAGCCGGTAGGTTCATTAAATCGGGATCCCGACTAAAGTCGCCGCCTGATTTATGAATCGCGAAAACCACCTGTCGTAGGGCCGGTTCCTACCGGCCGTCTTTGCTTCGATAACGACAGAGGACGATCACCCACACAGCACAGTAAAATCGGCCGGTGGAACCGGCCCTCCAAACTACCGGCTAAAAGCCGGTAGGTTCATTAAATCGGGATCCCGACTGAAGTCGCCGCCCGATTTATGAATCGCGAAAACCACCTGCCGTAGGGCCGGTTCCTACCGGCCGTCTTTGCTTCGATAACGACAGAAGACGATCACCCACGCAGCACAGTAAAATCGGCCGGTGGAACCGGCCCTACACACTCCTGAACGTTTCGCCTGAAGACAAACGTTTTAGACCCATCGTCGCAACAATAAAATCACAACCTCTCCGTGGCTGCGAAATCTCGACCCGGAGAATCGAGCCACGTAACTGTCATCAAAAAAACAAAAGGCGAGTTCTTCACATGACGAGCTCGCCTTTTTTGGTTCTTCCCGGAATTTAATCCCGGATTATTCACGAGGCGTGGGCGTGACTTTCAGTTCAGCCAATGAACGTCGTCTCAGTCCGGGTAAAATCGCTTTCGTCCACATCATCGGCGAGGTGAACCGGAATTTCCGAAGCGAACTCGGTGTCACGTTAGCTTTTGTGTGGTTCAACCCGATCAACGCCCGTCGTTGTGAATAATTCCGGTTAATGGGTGACCAGGAAGCCGTAGTGGGATTCATTGTTGATGGCAATGGTCTACGTGATGTTCACCAACTCTCAAACGGACTCCGCAACCTCTGCTGACTTTGATTCAATCGCCTGCACTGCTTCCTTGCTCTTTCTACTGTTGGCCTGATTTTCGAGTGCCCGTTCATGGAACTGGTCCCAACAATCAAGAAACGCACCCACCAGAACCGGATCAAAGTGCTCGCCGCTTTCCGAAGTGATCATGTCGCGGGCTTCGATCGGGCACATGGCACTTTTGTAGACACGCTCGGAAGTAAGTGCATCAAAAACATCCGCGACCGCGACGACGCGCGCCGACAATGGTATGTCCTGACCACTAATACCTTCAGGATAGCCCTTACCATTGAACCGCTCGTGGTGGTAGCGCGCGATCTCGGCAGCGGAACTGAGAAATCCGCAGTACTTCGAATTGCTGACCGCGTCGTCCAGGGCGTCTGCCCCAATCACGGTGTGCCGCTTCATGATTTCGAATTCTTCCGCCGACAACCGACCGGGCTTGAGCAGGACGTGGTCCGGAATTCCGACTTTTCCGATGTCGTGAAGGATGCTCGACCGGGAAACGTTTTCGATAAACTGCTTGTCAACAAATCGCTGGTAGGGACCGCAAGCCGAAAGTCGTTCCAGAATCAATTGCGTGTAGTATTCAATCCGCTCAAGGTGCTCGCCGGTTTCCGGGTCACGAGACTCTGCAAGTTTTGCCAGTGATGTGAAAACAAGGTTTCGCGTCGAAACGATCTCTTTGGTCCGATTCTGAATCGTCGTCTCAAGAATTTGGCGGTTTTGCGTGGCCATACAGGCCATGTGCCACCGTGTCACCTGGGCTGCGGCAATCTGACGAAGTTCCAGCGGATCAAATGGTTTTTTGAGAATCAGAAGCTGATCGGTGCGAGGAAGTTTGCGAGAAATGACTTCCCACGAATAGTCGGTGTACGCGGTACACAGGACAATCGGAAGATTGGGAGCGACCTGCCAGATACGTCGCACCGTTTCAATCCCGTCCCAGCCTGGAGGCATCCGAACATCCACAAAAGCAGCCGTGTAAGGATTCCCTTCTACGACCGCCTTGCGAACCATATCCAAACCTTCAGCACCCTGATAGGCCGAATCGATTTCGTAACAGTATTCAACACTTGTTTCACCAATGGAGGCTTCGCCGAAAAGTTCCGCTTCTGCCTTTCGCAGGCCTGAACCGTTGCGTTGATTTGACTGAAGCACTTTTCGATAATCCTTGTGAATCGCCATCGTGTCATCGATTGCGAGCACACGCCATGGATCTTCGGGGCTTCGGTAATGGAGTGGAATGGTCATCTGAGAGCCGATAGAAAGTTCTGCGAGACTAGCAATGAAACCTACGTCAGAACAGGGTTTCAGCACCAACAAGACGCTCAACTAGGCACTTCTCTGGCATCCAGGCATCAATAACAGAGGGTTGTAACGGTTTTTCCAATAGCCCACCAAACCGAAACCCGCATTCCAAGCTTGTCCGCCAGCGCTTTATCAGCGCTTTATCAGCGCTTTATCAGCGCTTTATCAGCGATTCCATCACCGCCACAATCTGACGGTGAAGAAATTGGGGAGCCCGAACGGCAAGGTACTTCTCATCGGCCACCAGCTGTAAATCGACTCCCTTAAGCCGCAGTTCCCGGCCGATCGACCGTTCAATCACGTCAACAATCTGCCTGCCGCTCAACTTGCCGCCGGCGACATCGGAGATTGAATACATCTTTACAAAGAAGTAACTGGTCGCGGCATCAAATGTCGTCAGCCAGGCCGTCTGTTCATCCAGCACAAACACTGCCGCGTCGAGTGCATGGGCAAGCTCTGCGATCGCCTGTCCAACGGTACCCTCCTGCATGCTACTGGGTGCCATCGCCTGCACCGACCAACCCAATGGTCTGAGACGATTCCAGTCTCCCATCACCGTCACACCGTACTTGTCACGAAATTCTTCCAACAGCGTCCCGATCGGGACACGAATCGAATTGAATGGCTTGAAAGGTTCGGCAAACTTTCCAACGCTCAAATCCGCGAATGGCTCAAAGACAGCTTGCTCGCCTCCCGGTTGACCGTTTTCAACAGCAAAACGAGCCGCGACCAGTTCTTTGCATTCAGAGACAATCGCCGCTGGCGCCGAAACCTCCAAAGTTTTCCCGATAAAGCGAACCCTGTTGCCTTCCAGCCCCGGTTCGTCCGAAGAAACCCATCCTTCGGGGTAAACCAGTTTCCGCAGCATCAATTCGACTTCCACCCTAGCGACATTGTTTACCGCTGAAGTATCAATCCGTTCAATAATCAAGTTGTCACTTGAAAGCGGCATCAACACGAAACCCGCGTCCGTCGCCACCGCCTTGGCACCCACCTGATTGGCGATCCGATTGACGATTTCGGTCACATTCTGCTTTTCGACCTTGATACTTAACTTTGGATTTATCTCCAGAGACGCCGCCCGAAACATGGGAGCTTCAACAGACAGCGAAACGCCAGAGATATCGGAAAGCTCATGCAGTGCGCGCTGCAATGTCACCCCATCGTAGATGACTCCCGGGATATCCAGCTGCTTTTGTTTTTCGATGTTCAGCCGATCGGGAATACGTTTTTCCACAAAATACTTCGGGCGACCTGGGGCTTCACGAACCCGGGCAAGAGAAGCCGCATCACGCGCCTCAAGCAACGACACTCCGGCACCCTCAATGCCCAGCGAGGAAGAATCTTCCACCAACTTTTCGTTGTCAACATCTGCAACGGGAGCTTCAATTTCACTGTTGGCATCGTCGGGGTTCGCATCGGACGAAGCATCACCCGGTTGCTCTGCAACAGCCAAATCACCTGGCTTTGATTCAACAGCGGGCACCTCAATCTCTGGCGCGGGCATTTCCACAGTCGGCGGTACATCGGTTTTTTCTTCAGCCGCCAAGCCGTTGGAATCGTTCGCGGCACCGGTCTCCGCTTCAAGATTCTCCGCTTCAAGATTCTCCGCTTCAAGATTCTCCGATTCAAGATTCTCCGCTTCAAGTTTATTTTCGGTCGCAACTCCGCTACCTACGGGCCCTTTGGCACTCGACGACTGCGAGGCAATCCCCTGAGCCTCGCTTGGATTATCGGCAAGCTGTCCGTCGGGGTCAGCTTGAACTACCGTTGACGAT
>CALFWR010000087.1 GCA_937928555.1 uncultured Pirellulaceae bacterium | reverse complement strand
TCCACGACTCTGATGCGATGAAACGAACGCTGTGGTTTTCATCTGCCGGATGATTCAAATTTCTTGTTGAAATTCAGCTTTTCCCTTGCTCCTGCTGGCCAGACGTAGAATCAACGCCCGTTGTCGTGAATAATCCGGGTTTAATGACAACAGATTACGTTGTTGAAGCCCTTTTTTGAATTTTACGATCGCCATGTCTACCGTCACCCCATCTGAACAAGCCACCGTTGAAACCGACCAGACTTACTTTCGCTGCTTTGCCGGCTGCGATGGCAAGCATTCTATCTACGACGTGATTTACACCTGTCCCCAATGCGGCAGCCTGTTGGAAGTGTACCACGAGCGCGAGCCACTACGGCGACTCAACCCGTACAAGTGGCAGCAGTTGCTGGATTCCAGAGCCAGCACCACGACGTGGCCCTATGGCAGTGGTGTGTGGGCGATGCGCGAGTGGGTCGTGCCGTCGCTGCGTAACGAAAATGTGGTCAGCATGTGCGAAGGGAATACGAATCTGTTTTGGGCCGAACGTCTGGGACGTCAGTTGGGAGTTCCGGATCTGTGGATCAAGCTCTGCGGCAACAGTCACACCGGGTCCTTCAAAGATTTGGGCATGACGGTGTTGGTGAGTGTTGTCAAACAAATGATGGGGATGCCAGGCAATCCGGTGAAAGCGGTCGCGTGTGCCAGTACCGGTGACACCAGTGCGGCTTTGGCGGCTTACGCTGCGTATGCGGGGATTCCGGCGATCATCTTTTTGCCCGCCGGCAAGGTCAGCACCGCGCAGTTAATTCAACCCGTTTCCAACGGCGCCCACGTGTTGGCGTTGGATACGGACTTTGACGGTTGCATGAAAGTCGTCAAGGAAGTCACCAAGGACCAAAGTATCTACCTTGCGAACTCGATGAACAGTTTGAGGATCGAAGGCCAAAAGACCGTTGGCATCGAGATTGTGAAACAGTTCGACTGGGAAGTTCCCGACTGGATCATTATTCCGGTTGGCAATCTTGGAAACATCAGTGCCTTGCATAAGGGTTTCAAGCTGATGATGGACCTTGGCATCATCAACACGATGCCTCGGCTTGTCGCGGCGCAGGCAGCAAAGGCCGATCCGTTTTACCAGTCTTACAAGAACGGGTTCTCGGACAAAATCGCCGTCACCGCGGGCGAGACTCTGGCCAATGCGATTCGCATCGGCGATCCGGTTAGCTACCACAAAGCCGTCAAAGCGGTGCAGGAAACTGACGGAGTGGTTGAACAGGCGACTGAGGCGGAGCTTGCCGAAGCGGCTGCCGAAGCGGATCGTACCGGAATGTACTGCTGCCCGCACACCGGCGTTGCGTTGGCGGTTTTGAAAAAGCTTGTGAAGTCCGGACAGATCAAAAAGAATCAGCGGACGATTGTGATCAGCACCGCACACGGGCTCAAGTTCACGGATTTCAAAGTCCGTTATCACGAATCGAAACTGGACGACATGGTTTCGCAGCATGCGAATCCGCCAACGTATCTGCCCAACGATGCCGATGCGGTGAAAGAAGAGATCGCCAAACGTTTGGGGATTTAGCCGGATTATTCACGAGGCGTGGGTGTGACTTTCAGTTCAACCAATGAGCTCCGTATCGTTTGGAAAAAGCCCCTGTTTCGGACTTTATCAGCGAGGTGAACCGAAGTCCTGAAGGTGATTCGGCTTTGTTGTTCGCTTTAACGCCATTCAGCGCCAATCAACGCCCGTCGTCGTGAATAATTCCGGTTTGGGTCGCTACTGGAAAAGCAAACAGGGGAGTGGTGGATGGATATCAATGAACAGGGAAAGAACATGAGTGATGAAGCCGCGCCCTTGTTCCCGGCAGGCGAGTTTGTGCCGCCGGGAGACTACGACGACGAGCAAAAGGCAAAGTACGTGGGCTTGCTCAAGGCTGCTCCGGACAGGGTTGCCGCTGCAGTAAAAACGCTCAATGATGCCCAGTTGGATACGCTTTATCGCAACTGGACGATTCGGCAGATCGTTCACCATCTTGCTGACAGTCACGTGAATGCCTACGTCCGTTACAAGTGGGCTCTGACGGAGGAATCGCCGCTGATCAAGGCCTACAACGAAACGCTCTGGTCCGAAACGCCCGATTCAAAAACGGCACCGATCGACGATTCGTTATCGATTCTGGTCGGGCTTCACTCGCGCTGGGCGAATCTGATCACGCACCTGGACGAACAGCAGTTTCAAAGAGACTATTTTCATCCGGAAATTGGCAACGTGGTTTCGCTGGCCGAGGCATTGCCCAGCTACGTTTGGCACACCGACCACCATGTGGCTCAGATTGAATGGGTCAAAGCCAATCGCGACTGGAAGTAGTTTGAGTTTTGATGCCAGGTTGCGTCACTGGATCGCACCGAAAATGACCAACAAGAGGTTGATTGCGATAAAGACCAGGTCAATTCGTAGCAGCCACAGCATGGCTCGCGTGCCGGGATTGGAATCGATGTCCAGCATTCCATTTTTGGATTGGCTGAAGAAAGCCGTCGTGCCGATCGCCACGATCAGCAGTCCCATCAGAAGAAGAGTAAGGCAAAATACCCAGCCGATCTGATATCGGTTGAGGAGACTGATTTCCAGGGCCACGCAGGCTGTAATCAGGAACAGGTCACGAATGCGAAAACGAAACATCATCCACCATTACTCGCGTTGCCGGGCGGAAGTTTCACTGGGTGAAAGTACTACCGGGCGGAATTTTCAAACGCCAGTTCCTCGAGCACCAATTCGTTTTCACCCGAGATCGCCTGATTGCGCAGTCGCCAGATGGTGACGATCCAGAACGCGAAAATTGCAAACGGCATCGCCATCATAAACAGGATGCTGATCGCGTATCCCACAACAAGCCCGTCATGTAGGGCGGATTTGCAGGTAGGGCAGGCGTGTGCTTCGGTCGTAAAGACAGCCAGTAACAACAGGGCAAGGATTTGAGGGACAGATTTCATGACGCCGCAATTATAGCACGAAGCGGAGGACGCTCCTGGGACAAACGATCGCATCGTCAGTTAGCGATCGGTCAGATAAAGGTAGTGGGCTTTGCCAGGATTCTCTGCTCCCGGAGGATTTCCCGTGAAATCCACGACGACAGTCATTGTTTCGCCGATGCTTGACGGGTCACCAGGGCCGTCGCGGGTTGCCGCCCTGTTGCAGCGTTTGATAGTTTTGCCAGGCCATGAACCCAAAGAAGATACCGATAAAGCGATCATTGAATTTGAACGCTATCACAGCGGCAAAAACGGCCACTCCGATCGAAAGCATCATGCTGTTTCGAATACCACCCCATGGGTCGGCTTTGATGAACAGTTGCCGGGAGATTTGTCCGCCATCGAGTGGGTAGACCGGCAACAGGTTCAGCAGGTTCAAAAAGATGTTCACGATGACGAACATCAACAAAAGAATTCGCAGGGGCTCGTTGTTCGCCAGCAGGGAATCTGCTTTCAAAGTGAATTTCGGCATTGGCATGGGACCCATCCAGTCGAGCGAAACGGTGGATCCGAGGGCAACGAAGATCAGGGTCGCCAGCAGTGCGACCAAAAATCCTGCTGCCGGCCCGGCGCCTGAGACGACGACCTGCTGTTCGGGCGTGAGCGATCGGGTGCGACTGCCCCAGCCACCGCTTTCGGGAATTGCCAGGCCACCCATCCAGTAAAGAACCACGCGTGAGGGAATTCCGTACTTGCGAAACGCCAGCGCGTGCCCAAGTTCATGAACGAGAATGGAAACGAAAAACACAACCGCCATCAGCAGGATACCGACGCCGGCGTTCATCTCGGGACCGCCAAGGCCTGCACCGAAGAGGATCGGCAGCACAAAAAATGCGGGATGAACGCGACAGGGAAAGCCGAGGAAGTCGAAATTGAGGTCGTAGGGGGTCGTTCCCGGTTCGGACAACACGATCGATTTACCTCGGGCTTTAACTGAAGGTGAACTTGCAGAAGGGAGATTCTGCCAGGACTAGCTTTTCTTGGTGGTTTTCTTTTTGGCAGCCTTCTTTTTTGTGGCTTTCTTTTTCGGTGCCGCTGCTTCTTCGCCGTCGGCTACCGGAGCATCAAGGACTTCTTCCTTGACCTTCTGCACAAAGTGCGGTGGCTTGCCTTCGGGGCTGAGCTCTTTGGCACGTTTTTCGGCGGCTTTGCGTTGGTTGAATTCGTAGAGAGCGACTCGCTTCATCTGGTGATTGAAGACTCCCCAAAAGACACGAAGGCGGACTTCGGCGGCTTTCGCGCGACTTTTCCGTTTGGTGGCTTTCTTCTTTTTCTTGGGAGCTTCCTCGGCGGCGTCGTCATCGCCTTTTTCCTTCTTGGTTGCCTTTTTGGTGGTGGCCTTGGCGGCTTTCTTTTTCGGAGCCGCCTTTTTCTTGGTAGCTTTCTTGGTCGCCTTGGTAGCTTTCTTGGTCGCCTTTTTGGCCATGATCAGGTATTGAATGGGGGTTGAGGACCGCGATTGGCGCGGACTGGGAAAACCGGAGATTATATTTGTTTTACCGGCAAAAGGCTAGTTCTTCGTTGGAATCCCGGTTTCCCGGCAAATCGGCTCGCGGTAACAGCGAATCATTCGCAAAATGGGGGACAAAGCCCAAATTGGGTCACCACGAAATCAGCCCGAGCGGGTTAACTTAATTGCAACCTTCTTCTGAAATCCGTTCATGACAGATTCCGATCCGCTAGAGCAGAAAAAGTCTCACTACGAGCAGACGGATCCGGATGTACGGCTGATGATTCGCGTGCGGAAGGGAGACAATGCGGCGTTTCAGGAGCTAGTTGAAAAGTATCAGGCTCGTCTGGTCGGAATTCTGACGCACATGGTAAGCAACCGAGACTTGGCCGAAGACCTTGCCCAGGATGTGTTTCTGCGAGTCTATCGGGCGCGTGAGCGTTACGTGCCGACGGCCAAATTTTCCACCTGGCTATTTACGATCACCCATAACGTGGCCAGCAACGCGCTGCGGAAAGCATCCAGGCGTCGGGAGATCAACCTGGTGTCAACGTCTTCGAGTTCGATGCCGGTTCGTCCCCTGGAAGTGATGGCAAAGGAGAAAAGCGGATTGATGCCCACGCGGCAGTTGCTCAAGTCCGAGATGGAAAACGTGATGCTGGCGGCGATCGAACAGTTGGGCGAAAGGCAGCGTATCGCCACGATGCTTTCGAAATTCGAGGGAATGAGTTATCTGGAAATCGGCGAAGCGATGGGGTTATCGACGCAGGCGGTGAAGAGTTTGCTGTCTCGTGCCCGCAGTAACCTCAAAGAGATCCTGCGACCCTACTTGGAGTCAGGAGGACTTGTCGAAAGCGTCGCCACCGAGCTGAAAACGGATCAGGTAAGCGAGGAAGACAAATGAGTGAATCGAACGGGGACCGAGCGCCAGAAGAGCTTGATAGCGAGCTGTTGACCGCGTACCTAGACGGCGAGTTGTCGGAGTCCGAAACCATTGCGGTCGAAAGGCGGCTTGCGAGCGATTCCGGTTTTCGCAGCCAGATGCAGGACATGCAAAATGCCTGGGACATGTTGGACGCATTGCCGGCCGTTAAACCGGATGTTGCCTTTGTTCGTACGACGGTGGAAATGGCGATCGCGGGTCGCCAGCGAAGCGGAATTTCGGCGTGGGGTCCGAGAATTATCGGGGCTCTGGCGATGTTGGGTTTGCCATTGACTCTCTTTGCAGTGGCCTTTTTCGCGACCCGTGAATCGATCGAGCAGCCCGAACGGGAGTTGCTTGGCGAGCTTCCGGTGATTGAAAATTACGACCGCTACTCGAGAGTTTTCTCCGACAACGATCCGGAGCAGGGGATTCACTTTCTCAACTCCATCTATGAGCGCGGATTGTTCTCTGAGGTGGAAGAGCTTTTCCCGGTCGACTCCGAAGATGAAACCGAGGAAGCGGTTGTGGATCTGGTTGCCACCACCGTGCCCCCGTCGGCGGACATGATCCAAGATCGTAGCGACCGGCTGACGAGTATGACCGACCAGCAACGCGAGGACCTGTTCGCCAAAAAGCAGAAATTTGAAGCTCTCCCGCAAGAGACTCAGACCGCCATTCGGGATTTCCACAATCTGCTTTCCAACGATCCTGATCGCGATCGCTTGTGGGAGTCGCTGGTTTCCTATTACGACTGGTTGAAGACCTTGCGTGCCAGCCAGCGGACTGGTTTGTTGGATTCTCCGATCGAGAAACGGCTGGGCAAGATTCGTGAGATTACGCGGCTTCAGGCCGAACAGGCGTTTGGAAGACTCGGCGCGACCAAACTTCCGGTCGAAGACGCAGAAGCATTTTACGGTTGGTATGATTTTGCGATTACGTGCTACAACCCCGAGATCCGCAAACGGGCAGGAAAGGTCTTTTCAGATATCCGCAGCAAAAAAGGCCTGCCCATTCTCGAGGACGACGTGAGCCGGGTGATGTCCGGCCCGATCGGGCAACTCGTTGATTTTCTGATGCGGCAGGACAGGGAAAACTTTGGTCAGCTTATCGCCGCCAAAGCCAACGAAACTCAGTACGGAATGCGGGAACTTGAGAACCAGTTGACTCGCTCGTCGCTGCTGATCTTGGATGGACTGGAAGTGGACGAAAAACGGGAGTTGGTGCTGCGTTGGATCGAAGTCGCCAACAAGACCCGGTTTCCGATTCAGACCACCAAACTGAAGGCGTTTTATGAAACGCTTCCGGTGGTGACCCGTGACAAGCTGGACAATATGCATCCCGATGACTGGTACGAATCTCTGACCCGCTTGTACTGGGAGGCGGAAAACATCGTCAAAAGTGCCGAACCCGCCGAAGAAGAAGAGTTTCGCCGTTTTCTTCGTGAAAATGGCCTGGACAGCGATTTCGAGATCGATGACTTTGACGAGGCTCCATACTAGCAAGCGGCGACAGACGAAAGAACCAAAGGGGCGATTGGCTTTGGTTTTTGCCGCTTTTCAGATTTTGGATTTGATGGCTATTCGGCCCTTTACCCCGCTTTTTAGGGTGTCTTGCGGACCTCATTCGGATAGATTGGACTTTTTGCTGGCGGAGACCAGTAGCAGCAGTTCGAGAGGGAATTCCGGGTTGCTGAAGTTACGGACCAACTCAAGATCTTTGAAAAGTGACGCTCATGAGCCTTTTGGCAATCGTATATCACCTCGTCCCCGAATCACCCATTCTGGTAGCTTTTAATCGCGATTCATCTTTCGAACAAGTTTTCCCCAACCCCTCGATTCAATCGGGTAAACCCCGCGTTTTGGCAAGTACCGACAAGAATGGCGGTACGTGCCTTGGCATCAATCAGAACGGACTTTTTGTGGGGATGACGTCTCGCCGCAAGCGCGAAGGACTTGGCGCTCGCAAATCGCGACACATGCTGGTCCGGGAAATTCTCAAAGCCGATTCAGCTCGGGCTGGGCTCGATTTGGCGATGGAAGAGCTTCACAGCGACCAGTACCGCGGTGCCAACTACGTGATTGCCGATCCGGAATCCGGTTGGGTGGTTCACGGTGGAAATGACCTCAACGCGTGTGAACTCGGGCAGGGGCTTTCGATTGTGACTGACGCTGACGTGAACAGTTCGCGGGATGCACGTGGTTCGATGGCTCAGCGACTGCTGACGCTTCAGACGCTCGATTCGCCGGTCAAGTTCCTTGCGATCGCCAGCAAGGTTTTGGCTCGCTCGCCGATCGCTCCTGATCGGCCTAGCATGGTTGTTCGTGAGAAGGACTTCGGCACGGTGAGTTCGACTTTGATTGCGGTCGGCAAAAAGCCCCGTGATGCGATTTATCAGTACGCCAACGGTGCACCCGACCAGGTGAAGTACGAGGACTACAGCCCGATGCTTCGCGATATCCTCAGCCGCGGTCTGCGCGAGTCACGAGCCAAGGCAAACGCCAACGCCGCCAACGCGTAGCTCCGTAAGCCAGGGTGAAGGAAGCGAGAACTCTTCGATAGATCCCCTGGATGTTGGCGACTGTCGTTTTGATCACCCTCCCATCTGGGAGGGTCGGCGGTTCACCGCCGGGGAGGGTTGCGCTCGTCTAACACTGCTGCAGGAATGGCATTGGCATTGCGGTGAATAAACCCGGATTATTCACGAGGCGTGGGCGTCGGAATCAGTTGAGACAGTGATCCGCGACTCTGATGCGATAAAACGATCGTTGTGGTTTTCATCTACTGGATGATTTACATTTCTCGTTGAAATTCAGTTTTTCCCTTGCTGCTGTTGGCCAGACGAGAGTCAACGCCCGTCGTCGTGAATAATCCGGGATAAAACCACAACCTCTCCGAGCCGTAGTCTGTGAATTTTCGCCTCCGAGAAGCGAGCTACTTTCGAATCAAAAACGTGCTTTCAGGACTTCGACGACCTGATTCAGTATCGTGGAACCCTGAATGCCTGCTGCTGTGACAGCAACACAGCCACCGACCATGGCCGCACCAAGGCCAAACAGGTAGCGAAGCGGTACAGGTTTGGCAGTTTCGCCTTCGAGCATTTCGCCGTCCTTGGGATTCCGCTGCTTCAGCAAGGCAAGCAATCCTGTGAGCACAACCGGGATCAACACGCACAGATAGATGGTCGGAAGCAAAGCTGAAAATAACCAGGGAAGCGTTTCGGTGACAAAGCTTCCGATTACTGTGTTGTCCAGCCAGCCCGGCGGTGAGACGCCCGCGGCGTGTGCAACGAAGTTACCCGCCGCACCTCCGCCAATCGCCACGTGACCCGCCGCGCCTCCGCCGACGGCAATACCTCCGGCCGCGCCTCCGCCAACGGCAATACCTCCGGCGGCACCTCCCCCATTTGCGATTAGTCCGGTTGCCCCGCCGCCGACTCCCAACAGTAACCCGATTCCCGCACCGCCGATGCCGACCAGTCCCATTCCTGCGCCGCCGATCCCAATCAGCCCCACGCCAAGCCCGCCTATTGCGAAACCACCGATCGCAACATCACCAACCGCAAACCAGCCTTTGGCAATTCGTTTTTTTCGGGTTTTCGGATCGAAGCCGGTGGCGATATGAATCACCGGCAGACCAAAGATTCTTGCTCGGCTCTTCCATTGGATGCCCTGATTTGCTTGCACGAGAATTTTTTGCCTGGCCGGCATTTCGTCGTCCTTGCGCATCTGTTCCAGCTCTTCGGCGATCTCCCGCACGTCCTGGTAACGAAGCTCCGGTCGTTTCTGCAAAGTCTTGCGGACCACCAGGTCCAGACGCTTGTCGATCTCGGCGGCCCGGCTTGGTGGCACGTAGTCTTCGGCGGGAACCTGTCCGGTGAGCAGTTCATACAGCACCACGCCCAATGAATAGATGTCTGCCCGATGATCAATGTCAGTCCCACCAAAAAGCTGCTCGGGGGCCATGTAGCGGCGAGTTCCAGCATTGAAATCCGTTTCGATGGCGCTGTTGAGCAGTTTGGCGATTCCAAAGTCAGCAATTTTCGCCACGCCGTCACGCGTGAGCAGAACGTTTTCCGGTTTGATGTCGCGATGCACGATCCCCTGGCGATGAGCGGCTTTGAGAGCTTCGCACAACTCGGGCACGATTTCCACTGCCTGTTCGGGCGAGATGGCTTGCTGGGATATCGCGTCACGAAGCGTAATGCCGTCAACATGTTCCATCACAATGTAGCACCAGCCGCCGGTGATCCCGCTGTCGTGAACGGTGACGATGTGCGGGTGGTTCAGTTTGGCCAAGGTGCGGGCTTCCTGGGCAAAGCGTTCCACAAACAAACGGTTTTTGGATAGCTCCGCAGGCAGCACCTTCACCGCAACGATCCGGTCGAGTTCCGGTTGTCTGGCCCGGTAAACCGCTCCCATGCCGCCGTGGGCGATCAGGTCAATCACGTCCAGGCGGGGGATCGCGCGGTCGAGTTGCTCTGGCGTGGGCAGATTGAATCGCTGCAGCTCCTGAGCGATGGTCGGTTCGTCGATACCCATTCGCAAAAGGCATCGGGGGCAACCCGCGTTGGGGTTGGTGCTTTCCAGGGAACCGCCGCATGTTTTGCAAAATTGGTTTGGCATGATGGTCCTTTGTTGTACCGCCAATAGAAGGAAGTTTGGCGGCTCTATATTCAAATACACGGGATGTTTTGAAAGGTTACATTCAATGCGGTAAAAGGTTTTGAGACGGGGAAAACAGGCCCAGCGTTTCTCGTTGGGCCACCCGAGGCATTACGGCCAACGGCTCACTTTGATGTTCGCGGTGCTGAGCTTATGCTCCGGTGAGTGCATCGAGCAAAATTTTCAATTCGTCCTTCACTTCTTTTCGGTGATGAACGGTTTCGGCGACTTCTTCCTGCAAAGCGACGCCGAACCGTTTTCGCAAACGATGAATGGCAGTCTTGACGGCTCCCACGCTGACATTGAGACCTGCAGCGATTTGGTTATGCGGTGGTAGTTCGGTGCCGGGAGCGATGAAGGGCTCGAGGGCTTCGAACCAGGCGGCTTTCCCGCGGGCTTCGTATTCGTCACGGACCCGGTTTGTGGCATGGTCGATCAGTTCCAAAGCCCAGCGTCGGTCGAAAATTTGCTCGGCAGTCCACTGTTGATCCTCAAGGGACTTGTATCGCTGCAGCCCGGATTCCATGTCGATGTTGATCGAAATGTGTTTCTGTCCGCCGCCGCGTTTAAGAGCCGTTTGGTGGCGATGAACGTTGGCCACAAAGTTATTGCAGGCGGTCAGGAGGAACCAGCGAAAGCGGCCTCGTGCTTTGTCGGCGACGGCGATTTTGTTGTCCGAGAGGACTTCGGCGAAGAAAGCCTGGGTGAGGTCTTCGGCGTCGGTATGAGTTGACCCGCGTTTGCGCAGCACAGCGTAAACCGGAAACCAGTACTTTCGGCACAGCCTATCAAGGGCTTCTTTGGCACCGAGTTGGTTGGGGTTTCCAGCAAGGAGAACTTCGGACCACTGGGTGGTTTCGAAGCGGTCGGATTGGGACTTTCTTTGCAAAATCGCCTCCCGATAACAATTACACGCCAACCCGCTGCAAGGTTACCGAAAAAGTTCGCAACTACTGGCCGAGTTCGTCGTCGTGTTTTTCTTCCACCAGTTCGACTCCCCTGTAAACATCACCCAAAGGAAGCGTGCAATCGATCGACGGCAGCGGCACGATCGCTTGGTCTCCTTCGTATTCAAGCTCCTCAAATGTTCCCATGGCGGTACGTTGAAACACGATCGCAACCTGCGTTGATTGTTCAAGGCAAATGTAGGTGTCGAGAGAAGCCAGTTCCAGGTATCCGTCTTTTTTGGAGCCGAGATCATCGCGTCGAGTCGATCTGGAAAGGACTTCGATGACGACTTTGGGGGATTCCTGGTAGAGTTCCGGGTCAGGGTTGGAGTCCAAGACAACCGAGACGTCCGGGTAGAAGAAGCGAACGCCGTTTTTCGTCGTGATTTTTATCTTTGCGTCGGAGTTGAACACCTCGCAAGGATAATCTTTGAGTTGAGCAAATAGTTCACCTGTCACGTTCACCGAGATTCGACTGTGGGCGACTGTCCCGCCAACCATTGCGTAGACTTCGCCAAAGACGTACTCATGCTTCAGCTGTGCGGACTTTTCATCTTCGAGATAGTCCTGGATGGAAATTGGCATCCGATGTTTGGCAGTCCTCATCCCAGATTATTCACGACGACGGGCGTTGATTCTACGTCGGGCCGACGGGAGCAAGGGAAAAGCTGAATTTCAACAAGAAATGTAAATCGTCTGGTAGATGAAAACCACAGCGATCGTTTCATCGCATCAGAGTCGCGGATCACTGTCGGAAATGATTCTGACGCCCACGCCTCGTGAATAATCCGGGCTCATGGATTCCATTGTAGCCGACGATCCGCACCGAAACGAACAGGAAATGTAGCGGTGCGCTGAACCTGAAACCGACCGCAACCGCTATTGGGCGGCCTTTTCGATGATGTCCAGGACACGTCCAAGGATTTGTTGCGTTTCCACGGGTTGGCTTTCGCTGGCGTTGTAGCGATCGTACTGGAGCTTAATATCGCCGGTCGTCAGTAGCGTTCCACTTGATTCGATGGCTTTTTCAAACGAGTTGGCGACCGCCTGACGGGCTTCGATGGGAAGTTCATTTTGGCTGATGAAACTGACTAGGGCTCTTTGAGCGGTTGCCGAAGGGTTGGCAGCAAGAATCTTTGCGGCCGGTTCTGTGAACTCGGGATGGTAAAGCCACTCCAGCATCCGGTCCTCGAACTTGGCAACGTTATAGAATCCATATTGCGAGTCCACCGAGATGCGGCTAAGCCACTGCACGGCACGACTTGCGTGGGCGAAGCGGTCGTCGCTGCTGACCGCACCCCAGGTCTTGTGCAGTTTGCCAAGCTCGCCGATTTGGCGAGCCAATGCCTGTGTGTCGGTAGGAGTCGGGAAAGTCAAAAGCTGATCGGCTCCGTGGGTAAGTCGTGACGACCGGATCAGGCGTTCTTCGGTATCGGCAATGATTCCGATTGGAATTCGCTTTGCTTTCCAGTTGTTTCGCAGTTGCTGCACCAGTTCGCGGGCCGCTGGCCGGGTGATGGCATCACCGATAAGCAAAATTTCGAGATCGGGGTTGGCGTTGATGCGTTCGAAGATCTCCCGGCTGTTGATCGCGGGATCGCCTCCCCATTTGAGCGACTGTAAAGTGGCGGCGGTTGACCGAGCGACTTCTTCGCGATTGTGCCCCACCAACACCGCGCGCTGAAATCGGCTCGACGCGATGTAGGTGGCAAAGTCCGCCACGTAGCTGCAGCCATGAAAAGGAGTTTTCGGATCGATCTCCGTGATGGCGTCAAAGGCTGCGAACTGAAGCTGCCTTTCGCCGCTGAGAATCGCTTCGACCAGCGGGCAGGGGCGACCGTTGAGGTGCGCCGCATTGGCAGACGTTTTCAGGACTTCACAGCAGGCAATCGCGGCCGGAATCAAATCCATCTGGATCGCGTCGAGCAGCAGTTGATTGAGTCGATCGGCATTGGCTTGGGGATAAGCATCAACAAACGCTTGCGCGTCGATGCGTCGCGACGGCCCGCTGGCGCGCTTGCGTGATTCCAATTCGGACAACATCAGAAGTTTCTGGTTTTCGACCGAATTCGGATTGATGTTGTAAAGCGTGCGGGCCAGCCTCAGGCCTCGCTGGCGTGTGCCAATTCGCGGATCGATTCTTGCGGATTCGAGTTGGCCGGTGTCACCGTTCCAGTTCCAGACTTTGAGGTCTCCGCTGATGTCGTCGGTGGAGGTGCGACGTCCAGCGAGAAAGCGCCGCACGCGCGTCGCGAGTCGGGCTTCCATCTTACCGGGGTCCAAGGCAACGCCGGCCTTTGTCATCCTCGACGCAGCGACGGCTTTGCTCTTGGGGGGAGATTTCGGATCAAGCCAGGCCCACATCATCTCGTCGAGCGCTTCGTTGGAACTCTGTTCTGCCAGCGCGCGAATGGCTTCGAGTTGAACTTCGGGAGCTTCTGCGTGCGCTGCACCAATCAGAACCGGAACCGCCGTTTTGTCAAAGCGATACAGTGCGCCGCGCAAGCCAGGGTATTCGTCTTTGCGGTTTTCGTCAGTGAACGATTCAAGTATCCGGGCAACCGCAGGGTTGCCAATTCGCCGAAGTCGCTCAAAGGACTCGCTGCGCAGGATTGTGTTTTCGCTGGCCAGTTGATCCAGAAGGCCATCGATTCTTTCCCGCGAATTGGCCCATTGGGTGGCAAGTCCAAAGACCCGTGTGGCCTGTTCGCGACCGGCGGGTTGGAGTTCATCCACACGTGCCAACTGATAGAAAAAGTCCGATCCAATTTTGTCGTTCAACTTGTAGGCGCCGGGACCGTCAAGTTCGATTGCGGCGAACTGGTTCAGGTAGTCGTTGGCTCGGTCCCATTGGTCCAGGTCCATCATCACAACGATGGCTTGTGAAAGCTGCAACGGTGTTGTCGGATTGGATTGGGTCACCGAGCGAATCAGCAGGTCGGTCGTCGATTCGCCAACGCGTGTTGTGTTTGGTTCGGTAAGGACGATGGCTGCGTCGTCGCTGTCGTCTTCTCCGAACGGATTATCGTTTTGCGCAACCGCCAACGGGACCACCGAAAGTGCGGTGATAAAGGAGGCTAAAACAATCGGAGGCCCTGAAAATCGGAGAGCCATCCATGGAAAAACGGGGCGAAGTCGGCGCATACTCATGACCGTGTTGGATCGTCACAAAGGCCGCTCAAACACAAGGCTTGAAGCGATGCTTTCGATTGTAGTTGCAGCGAAAACCTTGGCGGTTAGGTAAACGCAAATTTTCCGAATCGGCAGATTCCGCACAGTCCGTACCTGTGCAGGAAACGCAGGGGTGAAGATGACCAAAACGGCAATATCGTCACCCTCAGGGTTTGTGAACCCGGATTATTCACGAGGCGTGGGCGTCAGAATCAGTTGAGACAGTGATCCGCGACTCTGATGCGATGAAACGATCGCTGTGGTTTTCATCTACCGAATGATTCACCTTTCTTGTTGAAATTCAGCTTTTCCCTTGCTCCTGTTGGCCAGACGTAGAATCAACGCCCGTCGTCGTGAATAATCCGGGGTGAACGTGTTTCAAACGTGATTCAAACGCGTTTTCCACGACTTGACCTGGCTGGCTACGTAAGCCGGTGCGGTCGATCCAAAACTCTGGAATGCAGCGACGGCGTTTTCACATCCCAGCACGTCAAACACAGACTCGTCGATTCCCGGGTCCAGTGCCCGAAAATCTGACAAGGGAAGCTCCGTCAGGGTGCAGCCTTTCCCGGTAGCGGCTTTGACCAGCGAGCCAATCAGGTGGTGTGCTTTTCGCTGGGGAATCCCGCGTTTGATCAGATACTCCATCAGCGTCGTTGCGTCGAGGAAGCCTTTTTCGAGCCGACGCTGAATCGAGTCGACTTTAAGTCGGGCCCCCTTGACCAGCGGAATCGCACATTCAAGGCAACCGCTGACGGTGTCCACCGCGACAAACATGGGTCGCTTGTCTTCCTGCAAGTCACGGTTGTACGCCAGCGGCAAACCCTTGGTTAGCAGCAACAGTGTCTGTAGCGAGCCCACCACAGGCGCCGATTTGCCTCGCGTCAGCTCCAGCACATCCGGGTTGATCTTTTGTGGCATGATCGAAGACCCGGTGCAGAACTCGTGCGGCAGTGAGATAAAATCAAATTCGACCGTCGACCAGAGGATCCATTCTTCGGCCCAACCGCTCAGGTGGATCGCAATCGTGGACAGGCAAAACGCTGTCTCCAACAGGTAGTCGCGGTCACTCGAAGAATCGAGACTGTTTTCAACAAGACCGTCAAAGCCCAATCGATTGGCCGTGTTTTCCCGATCGATGTCAATCGAAGTCCCTGCCAGGGCTGCCGTTCCAAGCGGGCAAAGATTCAATCGCTTGCGGCAATCGGCCAGTCGGTCACGGTCCCGTTGGAACTTTTCGGCGTAAGCCAACCAGTAGTGCGCCGCCAGGACCGGTTGGGCACGCTGCAAGTGCGTGTAAGCCGGGAGGATGACGCCCCGGTCAAGGTCGCAGCGACCCACAAACGCCCGCTGCAAATCTTCCAGCGCGGCGTCAAGTTGGTCAATCGCGTCGCGAACCCAGAGCCGCATATCGGTCGAGACCTGATCGTTGCGACTGCGTCCGGTGTGCAGCTTGCGGCCGACGTCCCCGATTCGATCGATCAACGCCTGCTCGATGTTCATGTGGATGTCTTCGAGTTCTTCACGAAAGACAAACTGTCCCGATTCGATTTCGTCCCGAATCTGACCGAGTGTCCTTTCGATGCTGTCAGCTTCTTCGGCGGTCAGGATTCCCTGATCGGAGAGCATGCGGGCGTGGGCGATGCTGCCAGCGATGTCTTGCCGGAATAATCGGCGGTCAAAACTGATGCTTTCGCTAAAACGCTGCACGCGTTGGTCGACTGCGGCATCAAAAGCCCCGCTTCGGCTGGGGCTGGCATCGGAGCGGGAGGCGGAGTTTTGGGATGGTTTTTCAGTCACTGTCGATCGCGGTAAATTGGGTTTTTGCCATTAAATTGCGACAAATTCGAGCAGCGAAGATCGTAGGCTTGCCGTAAAATCGTGTCAAACATGCCTCCTTCGGTCAGATCTTCATTCGCGGTCCTGACCTGCCGATAACAAGGTAACTCCTTCCCCATCAGGTTGCTGCTATGAACTTGAAACGACTTTGCATCTGTTCGCTCGCCTTTTTCTGGATGGGAATCTCCGCTGCTTCGGGGCAGTTGTTTCAACGGGAATCCAACACCGAGCAAGCTCCCGCGACGCAGGATTCGCAGGAGATGACCCAGTCGCAAACCGACGAGAACCCCAAGATCACCGCCAAGGATACCACTGCGTCCAACAGCCAGGGCAAAGGAAATTTTGTTGCCGGAGAAAACGGGTGGGTGAAAGTTGAAGAGTCGTCCGGAAAGGCGACTTTTAAAGTCCCCAAGGAGCCCCGCTACAAGACGGTTTCATTCTCTCCGATCGCGGGCCGCGAAGCGATCACCAGCCACATGTACATTTCGGTGCTTAACGAAAAGCAGTCGGTCGTCGTATCGTGGCACGATTTGCACGAAGATCCGGCAGCCACCGGGAAAGTCAGAGCAACTCTCGACGGTGCGGTGAAAGGAAACGTGGCCAGAGTTCTGGGGCAGTTGGATAACAAAGTCAAATCGTTTCGGTTCAAAGGCAATTACGCTCGCGATTTTGATTACTCGTTCAGCATGAAGGTGAGTGAAACAGAGGAAAGGATCCTCAAGGCCACCTGTCGCATCATCCTTGTTGGGGCGCGGCAGTATCAGATGACGATGGTCGCGACCGAAGGCAGCGAAGACAAAGCCATCGCTCTGGACGTGTTTGACTCATTCGCTTTAGAGAAGTAGCAGGCGTTCTCGAGTGGCTTTTTCGATCACCCTCCCACTTGGGAGGGTCGGCGGCTCACCGCCGGGGAGGGTTGCACGCGACTAACATTGCCAAAGCCAAAGGGAGAGCGGCGGGAGAGCATTGGCATTGAAGTGGATTAAATCACGACCTCTCCGCGTCAAGTTTTCACAGTTAGCATCTCGCCTCCGAGAGGCGAGATACTGCCTTAAAAAGCAATCCTGAATCCAAGACGCAACAGGGCACCGCGACAGTGATTGTTTCGCCAGCCGACGGCTCAGATTCGACGCCAAAGCCTGAAAGCCTGACACCGTCAGAGAGTTTTTGGAAAACTCCCGTCCTGGTTCAGTTCGTGGACCAAACCGGCGGAGGCAGTATGGACTTCCTCGAGGGCAGATAGGGCCCGGAGAAAAGTCGCAAACCCTCTCGCAAGCCAGAAATCTTTACCCGCTACTGTGTTTTTAAAATCAGCCCATTGAACAATGGGCCAACCTGCTGGTACCTTTGGGAAATTTTGTTCGCCACCACCATCAAAGGGCGTTATCGAGTGCCAAGTCGCGACGATATCAAAAAAATTCTGCTGATCGGATCGGGTCCAATCGTGATCGGTCAAGCATGTGAATTTGACTATTCTGGAACACAAGCCTGCAAGGCCCTGCGCGAGGAGGGCTATGAAGTCGTCCTTGTGAATTCCAATCCAGCCACCATCATGACCGACCCCGAGGTCGCCGATCGGACTTACATCGAGCCGCTGCATTGGGAAATCGTGGCCCGAATCATCGAGAAAGAGCGGCCAGATGCGCTGTTGCCGACCCTCGGCGGTCAGACGGCGTTAAACTTAGCGCTGCGTCTGGACGAAAACGGAGTCCTCGAAAAATACGGCGTCGAGATGATCGGTGCCAAAGCCGACGTGATCGACAAAGCCGAAAACCGCGATCGCTTTCAACAGGCGATGCGGAAATGCGGATTGGACATCTGTAAAGGCGAAACGGTTCAGGACGTCCCGCGAGCCAAAGAAATCCTCGAAGAGGTCGGGCTGCCGTGTTTGATTCGCCCCAGCTTCACGATGGGCGGCAGCGGCAATGCGATCGCCTACAATCGTGACGAATTCGAAGTCCTCGTCCGCCGCGGGCTGGATCTTTCGCCGACCAACGAAGTCCTGATCGAAGAATCCATCATCGGCTGGAAAGAGTACGAGATGGAGGTCATGCGTGACCTTGATGACAACGTGGTGATCATCTGTTCGATCGAAAACTTTGACCCGATGGGCATTCATACCGGTGATTCGATCACCGTCGCCCCGGCGCAGACTTTGTCCGACAAAGAGTACCAGCGGATGCGCGACGCGTCGGTCGACATTATTCGCGAGATCGGAGTCGAGACAGGTGGTTCGAACATTCAGTTCGCGGTCGATCCGGATACCGGTCGAATGATCGTGATCGAGATGAACCCGCGCGTGAGTCGCAGTAGCGCGTTGGCATCCAAGGCCACCGGTTTCCCGATCGCCAAAATCGCGGCCAAACTCGCGGTCGGTTTCAGGCTGTGGGAACTTCCCAACGATATCACACAGAAAACCAAAGCCTGCTTTGAACCGACGATCGATTACGTGGTCACAAAGATCCCACGGTTTACATTTGAGAAGTTTCCCGAAGCCGATCATACGCTCACCACGCAGATGAAAAGCGTCGGTGAGACGATGGCGATCGGGCGAACTTTCAAAGAGTCGTTCCAGAAAGCACTTCGCGGCCTAGAAACCGGGCATTTTGGTTTCGGCTGTGACTCCAAAGACCTGTACGGCACCGACGAATTCCCCACCCGTGAAGAGATCGTCTCCAAACTGACGGTCCCCAACGTGCAGCGTCCGTTTTACATCCGCTACGCGCTGAAGTCCGGGATGACGCAGCAGGAGATCTTCGACCTGACCAAGATTGACCCGTGGTTTTTGCATCACCTGGCCGGGATTGTGGCCATCGAAGACGAATTGCGGGAGACGTCTCCGGGCGATTGCGATGCGGTGCTGATGCGCCGCGCGAAACAGGCGGGCTTTTCGGATCACCAGTTGGCGACCATCTGGCAGACCGGTCAACTCGAAGTCCGCAAGCGTCGCAAGGAGCAGGGAATTTTCCCGACCTACAAATCGGTCGATACCTGCGCCGCAGAATTTGAAGCTTACACGCCGTACTTCTATTCGACTTACGAACTCGAAAGCGAAACGCCGCCCAAGGGTGACAAAAAAAGAATCATTGTTCTCGGTGGCGGTCCCAACCGTATCGGCCAGGGAATCGAGTTCGACTATTGCTGTTGCCATGCGAGTTTTGCACTGCGTGAACTGGGCATCGAATCGATCATGGTCAATTCGAATCCTGAAACCGTCAGCACCGATTACGACACCAGCGACTTGCTCTTTTTCGAGCCATTGACCGTCGAGGACGTGCTGAACATCTGTGACGACGTCCAACCCGATGGCGTGATTGTGCAGTTTGGTGGCCAGACGCCGCTGAACCTGGCGCGAGCTTTGTCGGATGCCGGTGTGCCGATCATTGGTACCAGCGTCGATACCATCGAAGCGGCCGAAGACAGAGAAAAGTTCCAGAAACTGCTTCACGAACTCGACCTTCAGCAACCCGCCAACGGCATCGCCCAGAATATGCCCGAAGCCCGCAAGGTCGTCGCCGAGGTGGGCTATCCGGTTTTGGTCCGGCCAAGCTTTGTGCTCGGTGGCCGCGCGATGGAGATTTGCTACGACAAAGCCCAGTTCGAACGCTTTGTTGCCGAGGCGTTCATCGTTGCCGGCGACCAACCGGTTCTGATCGACAGCTTTCTGGAAGAAGCCATCGAAGTCGATGTCGATTGTATTGCCGATGGCACCGACGTGGTCATCGCGGGGATCATGGAACACATCGAAGAAGCGGGAGTTCACTCAGGCGATTCGGCTTGCTCAATTCCGCCGTATTCGCTTGACGATGACACGATCGCAGAAATTCGCAAAGCCACCATTTCGATGGCCCGACGACTTAATGTGGTTGGGCTGATGAACGTTCAGTTCGCCGTCAAACGCGACAAAGTCATCGGGCAGAGCACCGTTTATGTGCTTGAAGTCAATCCGCGTGGCAGTCGCACGGTTCCTTTTGTGGCCAAAGCGACAGGCGTCCCGGTGGCGAACATTGCCGCCAAAGTCATGGCCGGCGAGACTCTCTCGTCGCTGGGGGTCACCAGCGATCTGGTCGCCAGGAGTTTTTCAGTCAAAGAAAGTGTGTTCCCATTTCGCAAGTTTGCGGGCGTGGACATCGTGCTGGGACCGGAGATGCGATCCACCGGCGAAGTCATGGGTGTAAGCAATCAGTTTGCCGTCGCTTTCGCCAAAAGCCAACTCGCTGCCGGCGTGGAGCTGCCTGATAAGGGGACGATTTTCATTAGCGTCCGCGGTGTCCACAAAGACCGCGTTGTTGAAGTCGCCCGCAAGGTACGTGGGTTGGGCTACCGCATCATCGCCACACCGGGAACCGCAGCCCGGCTTCAGGAAGCAGGCATTGAAGCGGAAGCCATCAAGAAGCTGCGTGACGGCTCGCCGAACCTGATCGACAAAATGAAAGACGAAGAAGTCGATCTGGTTTTGAACACGCCCAACGGCAAAGGTGCCAGAACCGACGAAGGGATCATTCGCGCTGCCGCAGTTCAAAACGGTGTTCCCTGCATTACCACGATTCAGGCCATCGAAGTTCTGGTCGATGCTTTGGTCGTGATGAAGAAAGAATCGATGGGCGTGGAATCGCTCCAGGACCGGTTCGCGGTGGGGTAGTTTGTTGTCAGATCGGGGAACCTCCCGACTTCGTAACAGCGAGCCGCAGGCTGTAAAGCCTCGGGTAAGAATCGCGTTGGATGCTTTCGCGTCCTTGAAACGTGCCGTCAATTTCCAGAAGAGAGAAGCTCCACGTCGACTTTTGCAAGACAACGCGGAGCTTCAGCCTCGTTCGATCGATAATCGCTGCGGTGCGAAGATTAACTCGCAACGCTAGCCGGTTTTTGAGTTCGAATTTGCCTTTGTTTGTCCGATTCTGTTTTTCGTTTTAGCCTTTTTGTTGGCTGGTGCAGACGCTTTCGCGTTTTCCTTTGCTGCTTTTTCGTTTTCACTACGAAAGTAATCGTTCATTTTTTTCTCGTCCACGACCAGGCTGATTTCCACGTCCGCAGGAGTTGATTGTGGCTTGGCGCCCTTGCCGGCTTTGGCAAGCAGCCCTGGGAAGCGGGATTGGACGTGAGCTTTGGTTCCACAGTGCATTACAACCCATTTCGCGGGCATACCACCTGCGTGGAAATTAGAATTTGGATCGCGATTGTTGACGACGAAGACGTCGTAGACGGTTTGTCCGTGGTCGATACGTTCCCAAAGTTCCATCGGCATTGCCTTTTGCACCATTTTGCATTCAATGATATCTGACTTGCACTGGAAGGTTGGAATGCACACATCGAAGCAGCAACCGGGAAGGCACTGAAGAAGTTTTTTTCCAATTTCAATACAGGTTTCACTGACACAGCAGATCTGGGGAACGTCCGTTAATGCCTCGAAGTCTTTGATCTTTTTCATGCAGCAGCGAGTTTCGATCAGTTTTGGGATGCTGCCGTAGATTTCGCAGTTGATTGGAGTTTTGTAACGGGGTGTTACTCGCTTGCATCCGTGCGGCAACCGGACTTTGCAATCGAGGTTTTTGCATTTGCAGTCGCCAGGAGTGTTTGGGTTGCATTGGCAAGCCGGATTGTACGCGTGGCTGGCTTGGCCCGGCATCATCGTGCCCGGTGCGTACACTTGCGGAGGCGATGCGATCCGCTGCGCTGGATAAATTTGTTGGAACTGGGCTACGCACATCGTTGGAAAAGCGATCAACACAATCGCCAGCGTGGAAAGTAGACGGCTATAATTCATTCAGTCACTCCGAAAAAGGTTTTGGTAAAGCACGTCAAGCTCGACAGCAAATGCTTTGGAGGAATATTGCAGCTTCAAATGGGTCCACCAAGGGAACAGGCGGGGGCGTGGAGCGGATGCCAAGGTGTACGAAATGAGATCACTGGCGGCGTTGAACCGGTGCGAGGCGCGACAATAATCGTTCGCCATTTGAGTTGGCTGCGGCGTCGCAGTCCATGGAAGCAGTCCCGGTTCAGTGACAGTTGTTTTCGGTTGCCCACGCATCTCTGGCGAATCCGGATTCGATAAACGCATAGGGCAGCCATACAAAACCATTGTTGCCCCAATCGTTTCCCCAACAGGTGAGGACCAGAAACGCGCCGCGTTTCGAGTTCTCGATTCGCTGGTGATGGCCTCTGACGTGGTTGGCGGTTGGGTACCTGTCATCAAAACCCATTACAATTCCTGCGGTGCCACCCAAGGTTCCCCCTTCGCGGATGTCCAGAGGAATTACTTTTGAGTCGCGAGTGACGTGATTGGGGACTGCAAATCCAATAACAAATGGATCTCCGCTGAAAAGCCAGTATTTCATGGCGTCGATTTTGTGACGCGATGAATACCAATGTGAGTCCAGCCGAATGAATTCCAGAAATTCATAGTCGTGGGAGTATCCAAAGAGCTCTGGTTGGTCCAAGAGCGGTTTGCGACTCTCGCGAACAATAAGTGATTGGGGTGGCGTTCCAAACCGTTTCAGTGTCTTGAGAACGTTACGCAGTCCAACTCCACTGGCGCCACCGCCTCCCCAAATCCGGATTGTCAGGTCATGTAGAAACTCTGGCGAACCTGAAACCGGTCGCCCATGCCATTTTCTTTGCTGCCAATCGAGCATTCCCAATAGTGAAATAGCACACGACATGTGAGCGTGTTTCGGATCTGATATTCCAAAAATACCAAATTCGTAGTCCCGTAGATCGATCGCATGCGGGATGTTGCGTTGGATTTCTTCCAGCAGAAAATCACGAGCATCGGCGATATCGGGACACCAGCCCAGTGATTCAAGTCCCATCCAACTCTTTCTGTTTGCGCCCAATCGATTGAATTCATTTTCGTACTTCAGAGCCAATGTCAACGAACTCGGATGGGATTGAATTTGGCTTGTCGGGGTGAAATTTGAATCACCAAAGGGGGCTGAAATCAAAAGTGCTGAGAGCGTTCCGGTAAAAGCGGTCCAGTTGGCACCAATCGCGTTCCGAAATTGTGTAATCTCTTGCTGAGCGACGTTCTCAGGGAGGGAAATGCAAAATGGGTTTTGTGCGAGAAGTGGAATCTCAATCTGTCCGACTGGACAACCGCGTCAGCGAAGGTTTTTCACGAAGGAAAGCAAGCCAGTTCTCAGCGTTCCTGAAAGCTCTCGGGGAAGCGATTGAGTATTCAGTAGATCTCTCGGCGTCTCCGTGGGATTTTGCACTGAGATGCAGCCAGGCGAAAAGTTATGATGTCAATTGCAATGATTTGCAGTGGATGTTGCGTAAAGGTTGGATCAAGCATAGAGATATTTATTCATCTGTTGCGACATCAGTCAACGCCGGTGAAATAGGCGAAACATCCTGTTTCATAATCTCTGAAGTGGGTTTGGATGTGGCGCGGGACTTTTTCCATGAGTCTCCCGTATATCCAATGCCCGGCTGTGATGTTTCGGATGGCCGATCGGCGAATCCAGCTGCTGCCGCGACCGAGAAGCCAAGCTGGAACTTTGAGCGAAGAGAGCTGATCTTTCTGGGGAAAGTTGTCAAACGGTTTCGTTGGCCAGCCCCAAATCAGGAAATGATTCTGGGTGTTTTTGCCGAAGAGGGCTGGCCAGCAAAGATTGTTGACCCGTTGCCCCAAGAAAACGGGCTGGAGCCCAAAAGACGCCTTGGTGATACGATCAAGTGCCTGAATCGAAACCAGTTTTCAAGACTCATTCGATTTCGGGGAGACGGAACTGGGGAAGGCGTTCTCTGGGAACGGCTGATTGCCCAATAGCGTCAGCTCCGGCTATTCACGAAACGCGGGCATTACGTCATTAGCCCGGATTATTCACGACGACGGGCGTTAACTCTACGTCTGGCCAACAAGAGCAAGGGAAAAGCTGAAATTCAACAAGAAATGTAAATCATCCGGTAGATGAAAACCACAGCGATCGTTTTATCGTGTCTGAGTCGCGGATTACTGTCTCAACTGATTCTGACGCCCACGCCTCGTGAATAATCCGGGATTAGGGTGCCGAGTTCCCAACGGGAAATCGGCTTTGATGCTCGTTTTAATGCAACGTCCCTCGTTGTTAATCATTGCCAATATCACGCGACTTGAGAATCCAGTTTGACGAAATTCTCTTTCGCGTTGTCGATTGCTTCGATCGCGATCTCGAGATACTCGCTGTAGTGATCGGCCAGAATGTTCTCAACGTGTTGTTTGGGATCGTCAAACCAACGCGTAAATGCCACCGCAAACAGATTTACAAATTCGTAGTTGCAATCCGAAAGACTGCGAAGGAAAGCGCGGTGAATCGGACCAAGCAGATCGTCGTCGATTTTTCCAAGCGAAGACACCGCCATCAAACCCGAAAAAGTCACATGCCTAGACTTGCTGTCCAGGAACTCGCCGACCGTTTCGAACATCGAAGGGTCCAGTTGCCCCAGACGCGTTAGCGCCAACATGGCTTTGGCGCGGACTTCGTCGTCGCGATGTCGGGTAAGAAACTGGAGCTCTTCGGTGGTTTCGACCGATGGACTTCCGACCTGTTCGATTGCCGAGGTCGCATTGAGAACAACGGCCAGTTCGGTGCTGCGTAGCTGCTCCTGAAGCAGCGTTTGCTGTTGGGAAGCGACTTCGGAGTCCGGTTGCAGGTGGCGCGCCGCAATGATTCGGCTTGAGTCAGATTGGCCCGATCCGGATCTGCCGCTGGCGGCGGCGAGCCAATCGGCCTGCGACCAGTTGGCAGTATTGCGCGAAGGGTCAACGAAGCAATCGCCGGACGAGAAAAGTGATTTCAGATTTTTCGCAACGCCGCGTCGGAGCTCGCCGTCGAGGCTTTCGAGCCAAGCGGGCTTTTTGTTACCCCGTAGCCAGCCGCTCACGGCATGAGCCCACAATTGGCCGGTGGAATCGAGAAACGGGCGCGGGAAAAGTTTCCACTGGGTCGAATCCCAGAACGTGCCTTCTTTGGTAACGAAATCGAATTGGCTACGCAGCACGCCAAGCCCCGTCGCGATCGCGGCAAGGTCCACCGATTCGGGAAAGTGAGCGTAGGGATACTTGTGTTGAAAAAGCAGATCCTGAACCACGCCGTGAGCCACTGCCGCTGTGGCAAGGTTGGGTTCGAATTTTGGATCAACGGTGACCGTAATGGAACGGTTTTCTGAATCGTATTTGCCTGGCAGACCGCCAAGTCCTTCGCAGGAACCGCCGCCTCAGCCACCGCCTCCGCAGGTCGCGAGGTTCTCGGGTTGGACGATGACCTGGATGCTACCGGTGGGGTGCTGCAGGTGCTTGCCAATCGCCTCGAGCGTGTCAGCAAGTGGCTTGTTGATCATGTTCTGCCACTGGGACAAGCTCAGTACCGGCAGCGAAAATCGCTCGTCGCCAAGGCATTCAGCGAGCTTCTGGAGCTCGAATTCAAGGCGGGCTTTTTCTCCCGTGGCGATGGTTGGTTTTGTTTTGAACAAGGGCATGATCGTGAACCAGTTGAGTTTTAATCCCGAATTATTCACGACGACAGGCGTTGATTCTGCGTCTGGCCAACCGGAGCAAGGAAAAAACTGAATTTCAACGAGAACTGCGAATCGTCCGGTAGATCAAAACCACAGCGATCGTTTCATCGCATCAGAAGACGCGGATCACTGTTGGAACTGATTTTGACGCCCACGCCTCGTGAATAATCCGGGTTAATTCCGGTTGGTGAATGCCAAGGGTACAGGATTCAAGTGCTGGCAACAAAGCGAATTGAAGCGGATTTTTGCAGGTTTTGGTAGAATATTGTTTTGCCAAAGGAGAGAGAATGGACGCACCGATGTCTGATATCGAACATGTTCGCAAACGACCGTCGATGTACATCGGCGACACGACCTGGCGGGGGCTTCATCACCTGGTTACCGAACTGGTCGATAATTCGATTGACCAGTTTCTGGCCGGCAAAGCGAGTTTTGTGAAAGTCGAATTCGATGGCGAAGTGGCAGCGGTGTCCGATGACGGCGAAGGTCTGCCGATCGATGTTCCGCATGAGTCTGGCGATTCACTGTTGGAGCACTACCTGAAAAATATTCGCCGCACCAGGCCAACGGCCGACGGTCACACGCCGCACGTACACATTCATGGATATGGTTGTGGTCTGTTTATCGTGGGTGCCCTGACCAGCGAGCTTGTGATCGAGTCATGGCGAAGCGGCGAGCTGTGGGAGGTTCGCAGTTCGCGCGGCATGATTCAGCAGTCTGCCAAAGCCATTGACCAGGGCAACGGGAAAGGAACCTGCATCCGGTTGGTGGCTGATTCCAGAATCTTTCCGGACATCCAATGGAACGCGTCATGGATGACAGGAAAGCTTGCCGAAGTCGCCAGCCTGTTCCCGGGTTTCAGAGTAGAAACCGGCAATGAGATGTTTCATGATGCACGAGGGCTTGCCGATTGGTGCGATCGCTTGGCGAGCGAAAAAGGAGAAGCCACCGACAAGCCATCGTTTTGGATGAATGAAAAGTTCGATGACTTTTACGTTCAGGCAGCGGCATCAGGAGCAACCGATGGCGAGACGGAGTTTAAAGTTTTCGCCAATGGCAACACCTGTCACGAAGGCGGAACGCATCTCAAAGCGCTGCGGCAAACGTTGGAGAACGTCGACTGGAAGCCATCCGCTGCGATGCTGCATCTGATTCTCGATTCGCCCGAGTTTGCCGGACCGACCCGGGCCAAGCTGGGCATGGATCACATGCTGACGCCGATTTGCGATGCGATTCGGCCCGGATTCGAGGCATATTGTTCGTAGTTGCGATGTGGCGTGTGGCGTGTGACGCGTTTTGCGAGTATCACCATCTTTTGAGCAACTGAATCGAACCACATTGCCCGGAATTATTCACGACGACGGGCGTTGATTCTACGTCTGGCCAACAGGAGCAGGGGAAAAGCTGAACTTCAACAAGAAATGTGAATCATTCGGTGGATGAAAACCACAGCGATCGTTTCATCGCATCAGAGTCGCGGATTACTGTCGGAACTGATTCTGACGCCCACGCCTTGTGAATAATCCGGGTTCAGATACCCGTCCATGGCGTGATCGGAAATCCACTCGACTCCAAACCAGTTGGGCGCCTGTCTCGGAACCGACGCCGAAGCCCGGCTCGATTTAACGATTGGTAATTCGACGCCATTCTTTCGTTTCTACGAAGACCGATACCCGGAGAGGCTCAGGCGCGAGTATCGGAAGACCGAAGCGAAAGACAACAAACAGGCCAGGGATGACCAGCCTGTGGAAGGGTAGCGGGACTAGTGGCACGACCCACCCGAGGCCTTGCGGCCAGCGGCTCACGTGCGCACGACCGCTACGACGGATAAAGGCTTGTCGAAAGGTAGCGTTCGCCCAGGTCGGGCAGGATCACGACGATCATCTTGCCTTCGTTTTCGGGGCGTTTGGCGACTTGAATCGCAGCGTATGCCGCCGCGCCGCAGCTGATGCCGCAGAAGAGGCCTTCTTTGGTGGACAAATCGCGAGCTGTTTGCACGGCGTCGTCGTCTTTGACGGTGAACACTTCGTCGATAACGTCCACGTTGAGGATGTCCGGGATGAAGCCCGCGCCGATGCCCTGGATCGTGTGCTTGCCTGGCATTAGCGGATCGCCGGACTTGCGTTGGCTGATGACCGGACTGGTGGCCGGTTCGACGGCGATCGATTGCAGATTCGGATTTTTTTCTTTGAGGACTTCGCTGCAGCCGGTGATCGTGCCGCCGGTGCCGACGCCGGCGACAAAGATATCGACTTGCTGGCCGCTGTCTTCCCAGATTTCAAGCGCGGTGGTTTGCCGGTGGACTTCGGGGTTGGCTGGATTGTTGAATTGCTGGGGCATGAAGTGGTTGGGTTGCTGCGACATTTCGGTCGCGCGGCGAATGGCCCCTGGCATGCCTTCGGCACCCGGCGTGAGGATGACTTCGGCGCCCAGAGCCGTCAGCAGCCGGCGTCTTTCGATCGACATACTGTCCGGCATGGTGACCTGAAGCTTGTAACCGCGAGCGGCGCAAACGTAAGCCAGGGCGATCCCCGTGTTGCCGCTGGTGGGTTCGATGATGGTGGTGTTGGAGTCGATCAGCCCATCGCGTTCGGCGGCATCGATCATCGCGCGGCCGATGCGATCTTTGACGCTCCACAGCGGGTTCATGTTTTCGACTTTGGCGATCACCTGGGCGGCGCAGCCTTCGGTGACGCGGCGAAGCCGAACCAGGGGCGTTTTGCCAATGCAGTGCGTGATTTCTTCGTAGATGGCGGTCATTGGATACCGAAGGCAAAGTTTTCAGGTTTCGAGACCGAAAATATAGCAAATGCCTGTCCCGGGAAGCCATCGCTACCGCAAGAGGGGGCGATTGATCTGGATCAAAACACGGACTTCCGCGAAAAAGGTTGGCGAACCGGGTCCGCGAAAGTGACTGTAGTGGAAAATACGCTTCACCATCAACTCAAAGAAATCTTTCGCGAGAAAGATGCGCCCATCGAAGTCAAGCTTGGCCGGTACCGCATCGACGTGATCAATGGCAAGCGATTGGTCGAAATTCAGCGCAGTGGGCTTTCGTCGATCCGCGACAAAATCCGCAACCTCTGTGACCAGGGCTATCTTGTGGACGTCGTCAAACCGGTGGTCGCTCGCAAGCAACTGGTGAAACTGACGCGTAAGAACGGCAAGGTCGAAAGTGAGCGGTGGAGTCCCAAGCGTGGCACGATTCTGGATTTCTTTGACGAACTGGTTTATTTCACGCGTGTCTTTCCGCATCCGAACCTGACGATGATCGTGCCGCTGATCGAAGTGCAGGAGATTCGCTATCCCGGGCAGGGAAGAAAACGATGGCGACGCAAAGGAAACTTTCTGGTGAAAGATCGAAAGATCCTTGACGTTCACGAAACGTACGAGTTTTCCAAAGTCAGCGACATTCAGAAGTTGATTCCAAAATTACCCAGGGAGTTCGACACCGCGGACCTTGCCAAGGCGCTTCAGATCAAACGCTGGGAAGCTCAGAAGATTGCTTACGTGATGCGGAAAACGGGATGCGCAAAAGAAGTCGGCAAGCGTGGCAATGCGATCTTGTGTCGGATGGCGACCAGAAAGGAAGCCGCTGCCGAATTGAAGGTCAAGAATGTCGCCAGGCGCAAGACGCTGCGTGATGTACGGGCCGCGATCGCGTAAGGTAGTAGCCACACTCCGTGTGCCGTTTTTGGCGCTTGATTTGGCGCTCGACGGCACACGGAGTGTGCCTTCTACTTTGGTGCCTTCTACCTTGGCCCGCTTGATTTTTCCCGAGTCTCGTGACAGAGTGAGCCTCAATTGGCCAAACAAATCTGATTACTGCGACGCGGATAGCTCATGCGACTTCTTTCCTTCAACGTTAACGGAATCCGCGCTTGCATCAAAAAGGGCTTTGACGAATTTCTCGCTGGCGATTTGCCGGATGTTCTCTGCTTGCAGGAAACCAAAGCCCACGAAGGTCAACTGGACCTTGAGTGGGTGCATGACCTGGGCTACGAAACGCATTTCAATAGTGCGGTCAAAAAAGGCTACAGCGGCACGGCGATCTGGACGCGTGTCAAACCCAACAAAGTCACCGCCGGATTGGGAATCGAAGAGCACGACCAGGAAGGCCGTGTGCTCACCGCGACGTATGATGATTTCCATCTGGTCACCGTCTACACGCCCAACTCACAGCGCGGGCTCAAGCGACTGGAGTATCGCGTCCAGTGGGATGCGGCCTTTTTGGATTACGTGCGAAAACTGAACAAACGCAAACCGGTGATCTTTTGTGGGGACTTGAACTGTGCCCACACAGAAATCGATTTGGCGAATCCGAAAACCAATCACAGGAACGCGGGCTTTACCGAAGACGAACGCGCGGGATTGGACCGGATGGTTGATGCGAACTTTTTTGATTCGTTTCGAGCGTTTGAAACCGGGCCGGAACATTACTCGTGGTGGACGATGCGGACCAATGCCCGCGAGCGAAATATCGGCTGGCGGCTGGATTACTTTTGGGTGGCCAACAAATTTCGGGACCGCGTGACGTCGGCCAGCATTCGCAAGGAAGTCATGGGGTCGGATCATTGCCCCGTAGAATTGGTGCTTTCCTGACGGTTTTTACGGTCGAATCCGCAATATCCGAACCCCCGGGCCGAATCACGAATTATCGGCGTAACGGTAAGCCATATTGTCGATGAAGTAGAATATCCGGCGGATCGCTGCCCCTGTCTGTTCTGCTGACGATTCGCCATTGTTGACCGATTCCCAAGATGCCATTTCCCATGAAACCAGGCAAAACATTTTCCGGCTTGATGATCATTATCGCCGCGGCTTGTTTGGGGCTGGCCCTGATTTTGATTCCCGGTTGGATCATCAGCAATTACAAAGCCATCAACGCGTTTGGATCTCCGTTTGGAATCGCGTACATCGTGGCGGTTGCCTTGGGTGCGATCCTGTTGTTGGGCAGCATCGGTTGGACAGCGTGGAAGCTTTACGGTGCTTCGGTTGCCAAGCGAATCAAACGCCAACGCCGCAACCGCAACCCCAGCGAGCTTTCTTCGTCGCAGCAGGAATACGAAATTGACGAAAACCTTCGTCAGGTCGATGAACTGCGCGAGCGGGCCGGCGACGACATGGAACTGGCCGGTCAGCTCGATCCGCTGGTCAAGGAAATTGAATACAAACGCAAAAGCCAGGAGCTGGAGATTGTTGCCTTTGGGACGATCTCAAGCGGAAAGTCTTCGGTGTTGAATCTGCTGGCCGGTCAGGAGGTTTTTCAAACCGACATCCGCGGTGGCACGACGGTCACGCGAAACGAAATTCCATGGCCAACCGACGACAAGGTGACGCTGGTCGATACGCCGGGTTTGGGCGAAGTCGATGGCGCGGACCACGTGGCGATCGCGGCCGAATCGGCAAAAGACGCTGACCTTGTGATCGTGGTGGTCGACGGTCCGCTGCGGCAGAGCGAACATGACTTGCTCGATCAGCTGGGCAAGATGGAAAAGCGGGTCATCATCTGTCTGAACAAGGCCGACTGGTACAGCGACGCGGATCGCGAAAAGCTCAAAAATCAAATCCGTTCGCAAACTGCGGACTTTGTCGAAGACGATGACGTGGTCGCGATTCAGGCTCAGGAGTCGACGCGTGTTCGCCACCGAGTGTTGGCCGATGGGACCACGCAAAAGGAATCGGTAACCGAAGACGCCGACATCGAACCGCTTGCCGCCCGGATGGTGGACATCGTCAAAAGAGACGGCAAAGAATTGCTGATGGCCAACGTGTTGCTTCAGTCACGCGGCCTGGTTGAAAAAGCCCGCGACCGGGTGCAGCGGAAGGTCGATGAAAAAGCTTGGGACATCGTGGAAAAGTATATGTGGGGCGCCGGTGGCGTTGCCGCAGTGAATCCTTTTCCAGTTGTCGACCTGATTGCCGGCAGCGCGATTTCGACCAAGATGATTTTGGACCTAGCGGATGTTTACAATCAGACCGTTGATCTGGACATGGCCCGGACGTGGATCGGCGAGATGGGCAAAAACCTGATTGGCTTTCTGGGTGCCCAGGGTGCCGCGATCGCGATCACCAGCGTGACGGCATCGCTGGTGAAGGCGGTTCCCTTTGCGGGGACTTTTGCCGGCGGTGTGTTGCAGGGTGCGGTCCAGGCTTTGATTACCAAATGGATCGGAAGCGTGTTCATTGATTACTTCCGCAATGAAATGCAGACGCCCGAAGGCGGGCTTGCCTGTTTGGCCCGACGCCATTGGGAAAAAGTGACTGCCGCTGATGAACTGCGAAAGTTCCTGACCGACGCCAAAGCCAAGTTGACTGACGGGAAAGAGTAGGGCGGGAAAGAGTAGGGCAGCAAAGCCAGCCAGCTTGAAACACGGACAGGAATTGAATCATGGAAACGCAAGCCACAGCCGACTCTTCGGTCAACGACCCCAACTACCGCGAAGCGATCTCGACGGTCGAATCGACTTTGGCCAAGCTACGCGGTTGCAGTGACGCTGAAAAGGAAAAGCTCCAACAGGAACTTTCCGGTTTGACCGAGATGTACGAAAAAGTCACCACCGGTCGCGTGGAGATCGTGATCTTTGGCGAAATCAGTACCGGCAAGTCGGCGATGATCAACGCGCTGATTGGCAAGGACATCGCCAGCGTGGATGTTCGCGGTGGCTGGACGAAAGAAGTCTGGGGGGCACAGTGGGAGGGCTCGGGTTATCGCATGCCGGGCCTGGAGTCGTCGGAAATTGTTTTGCTTGATACGCCGGGGATCAATGAGGTCTCTGGTCAGGACCGCGCGGACCTTGCTGAAACGACCGCCAGGCGGGCGGACCTGATTCTGTTTGTCACCGATTCGGATTTGAACGAAACCGAGTACGCGGCCCTAGTCGAACTGGCGGCAATTCAAAAGCCCATGATTCTGGTGTTCAACAAGATCGACCTTTACGAGGAAGACGATCTGAAGAAAGTCACCGACCTGCTCAAGGGTCGCCTGGAAGGCCTGATTCCTTCCCATCACTTCGTTCGCACCGCTGCCGATCCGCGAGAAATCGAATACGTTATCGAACAGCCCGATGGCAGCAGCACGTCCGAATGGCGCGAGCCCGAACCGGATGTGGGTGAACTGAAGTCTTTGATTCTCGAGACGCTGGAAAAGGAAGGCCTTGGCTTGGTGGCGCTCAATGCTGCGATGTTTGCGGCGGACAAGTCCGATCGTATTTCTGCGATGCGGATTGCGATGCGAAACGATTCAGCAGAAAGAGTCATCTGGGCGATGGCCGCGACCAAAGCCATCGTCGTCGCGGCCAACCCGTTGCCTTTCTTTGATGTTGTCGGCGGATTGACGACCGACGCGATCATGTTGGTGACTTTGTCGAAAGTCTACGGCATCGATTTCAATATGTCCCAGGCCCGTGGACTTTCCAAATCCATCGCCGCTGCCGGTGGCGTTTATGCGCTCGGCGAGATGACCAATTACGGCGCGAGTCTGTTCAAGGGCATGACGCTGGGGTTGGGTACGCTGCTGACGATGATTCCCCAGGGCGCCGCGGCGGGTTTCACGTCCTACATCATCGGCCAGGCGGCAAAGCGGTACTTTGAGCAGGGTGGTTCGTGGGGCGATGGTTCGCCCAAATCGATTGTCAGCGAGATTCTTGATTCGACCGATCGAACTTCGGTGTTGAACCACCTCAAGGACGACATTCGCGAAAAGCTGAATTTGAATCGTCACTCCGAAGAGAAAAAGGGCTGGTTCGGATGGTAGAGAAGCAGAGCCAGTGGTCGAAGATTGTTGATTGGATCATTTGCCTCGCTCTTCCGATTGTTCTTTTGCTTATTTGGTTCGCTCTTCCGACTCTTCTTTCGGTTGCGTGGTTATTTCTGGTTCATGGTGCTACAGAAAGTTTGCTTTGCTGGTCCAGAGCCCCGGCAGAAAACGTTGCCTCGTTTGTGCAGCTTGAATTGTTGGTGGTTTGTCTTTTCAGCGCTGCCGTCGTGCCGTTCTCAGGTGAGCGTGGAGTCTTTCCATTCGGGCGGGTGACTGCCGGGTTGCTGCTGTCGGTTTGGGTGCATCTGCTGTTTGTGTGTTTTGTGCTTCAGGGTTGGGTTCCTGTTGTTTTCTCACATGGATATGTACTTCAGTACGAAATCATGGTGGCCACGGCTGCTTTTGGCGTGATATTTTGGTGGCTTTTTCTGCGCTGGCAGCCTGCCAAACCTGAACGCGAACTTGCGAACCCCGTTAGCGGCCAAGTTTCACAGTTCTCGATCCTGTCGCTGTTGGTGTGGTCGGCGCTGGTGGCGAGCTTGCTCTACTTGGCGACCAGTCACAACGCGTTTGTTGCATTGGCGGATCCCGATGCGATACCAGGATTGGCTGTTTCGGGATTCATTTGTTCCGTACTTTTGCTCGGAGTTGTGTTTCCGATCACCCGTTGGCTATGTAGGGTGAAGTTCTATTGGGTCCACGCGGCAGGAGTGTGGATCATTGCTGTTGCTTTGGTGCTGTTGGGGTACTGTTTGCGTTTGGCGGGGCAAAGTAACGGTTTTGGTGATGTTCCTGTTGTTAGAGCGATTCAGATTGGCGCTGCGATTGCGTTGTACCTGGTTTGGGTTCGTTTATCGAGTTGGGTGTTACCGCTTCGGCAGGCACGACCTTTGGGTTTTCACGAGATGGGTTGTTACCGCGGATTTGTTGCTGTGGCATCTTGGTTGTGGTTGTGGACGATTGTCTGGTCCGTTTCTCATTTTGCGGTGTTCACTTCGAATCGGTACCCGGATTCCTTCGATTCGTCGGCGTTTTTGATTGAGAGGCTGGAATCTACCTTTGGCAGTGAAGCGGTTGCCCAAGTGGAAGCGACGGCGCCCGAAACGATGGACGACTGGATCAATCGACTTGGCAGGCTAAGGTCGCCCAAAGAGTCCGACCTGGTCTACCAGCTTTCGCTTGTCAGCAGGACGAAGTACCGGGAGCGGGACGATTTTTACTTTAGCCAGGTTGGACTCTCCCGGACGGAGATTGATGCCATTGCGGATCATACCGCGGCCACCTGGCTGAAGTCGCGCTGGGAAGAGCACGTTGAAGATGCGAAGGAAATGCCGGTTGACATAGAAAATTTCGATAATCTGTTGTCCTTGTGGGATTGGGATGGGTTGGAATTCCGGAAGTTGTACAAGCCCTGGACCCGGAAAGAACTTCCTTTGGCGGCGGAGTATTGCATCGAAAAAAAGGTCGTTCTGGAAAGAATTCTGACAGCGATTGACCGATGCGAAAGCGCTCATTTTCCTGTTACTGAAGATGGCTTTTTTGGGGGAAGCACGGGCTTTAATTTTGCCAAAGAGATGCTGTTGGCGCAAACTTGGTTCGCGATTGGCGAAAGCAAGTTCGACGATGTCCTTGAGCTGATGACGGCTCAGGAGCGATTGTCACGCGTGATTGCCCGGTATCCAAGTGGCGCAAGAGATATTCACGCGGACTATCGAATACGTGCAAGTGTGATGGATCAACTTCTCTTTATTGCCATGCGATATGATCTGACCCGGGAGAGATGGAGCCAGTTTCGAGAGCTTGCGATTCGACTTTGTGAGCCGCGGCAAGTACCGGCTGATATGGAAGGTGAAGCGTTTGTTCGGTTTGCACTGATGCAAAGGGCAATTAACGCGAATCGCAACCAGCAAGATGCTGCGATCCTTGCACAGATCGCCATGAGATGCCCAAGAAGCGTCAACTGGGATTCTTACCTGCGAGAACTTGATTCCCGTTTTTGTGCTCGAAGACGCGTGCGGGATGTGACACATGCAATGACGTCCAACTTTGCTGCGGCGTTTGTTGAGAACGACAGTTTGAATGTCGGTGAGCGCAACTTCGGAACCCAGCTTTTTGAGTTTCTTTCTTTACCGGGCGGTTACGGTCGGGCGCTTGCTGCCGAGGATGAAAGCAACGCGCTCTTCCAGAGAAATGCGGTATTGGAAACGGAATTCGTATGCCGCCAGAGGCTTCGCTTTTTGAAGCTTGGCATCCTGCACTTTGAGCAGTCTGCCGGTCGGCTTCCTGCGACCCTGGATGAACTGGACTGGATCCCCGGGATCACGACGGATCCATTTACCGGAAAGCCGTTCGTCTATACGGTTCTCAGTAAGACGCGGTATGACGTGTGGTCCTGCTCGGTGAATCAGATCGACGATGGGGGACGGGTTCATCTGGATCTGTTTGCTGATGGTCCGGCGGGAACTTTGTCGAATCCGCCAGCGAACTTGCAGGAGTATCTTGAGCGTCAATAGGCAGAAAGTCACTCGAATTCCTGTTGGCCATCGATTGAGTTTCCTATAATCGCGGCCAACAAGTTGGTCATTCCATGGGGACGAAAATGAGATCTTTATTGTGTGCAGTGTTTGTATCCGTATTGGCGTTGGCTCCGGGGCTCGTTGCCCAGGAATCGCCGCAAGAGATTATGGATGCGGCTATCAAGGAACACAGCGCGGGCAACTACGACAAAGCGATCGAGTTGCACAAGAAAATGTTGGCGTTCGGTGACGAAGGCGTCAGGCTTGGCAACTACAACCTTGGTTGTGCTTACTCTCTGAAAAAAGAAACCGACAAAGCATTTGAGTACCTGAACAAAGCCGTTGATGCGGGCTTCCTGGACGTCAATCAATTTGAAAGTGATGATGATCTGGCGAACATCAAGGGAGACCCACGCTTTGTAACGCTGATCGCACGGGTCAAAAACGGAGGCAAGCCGGTCGATGACAAAAAAGAAATGAAAAGCCCGCCCATTGTGGGCAAGTGGAAAATTGTTTCGGGTACCCGTTCCGGCGCAGCGGTACCCAAGGAACGCCTGACGGCGGTTACGGTCTCGGACAAAACGTTCACAATTCCCGCAGGGCCCAGTCAGTTTGTGATGTCCTACAAGCTTGATGCGACCAAGTCGCCAATGGAAGTCGACATGGAAATCGAATCGGGTCCGGCTCCCGCGGGCTCCGCCAAAGGCATCGTCAAACTCGACGGCAACAAAATGATGTTGTGCTACAAGCCAACCGGTGAGCGGCCCACGAAGTTCGAGTCGGTCGAAGGCGATGGCTGCTATTATTTTGAAATGGAAAAGGAAGTTGCCAAATTTGCCGCCGATACACTGGTCGGCAACTGGATGATCGTTGAAGGAACGCGGGCCGGCAAAGCCGTGGAAGGCGAAAGCCTGGCTGCGGCCGTCGTCGTGACCAAGGACGGCTTCAAGCTTGGCGAGGGCGAGATGGCTTTCGAAATGAGCTATGAATTGGATCTGAAAAAGTCTCCTGTCACCATCGACATGAAGATCACTGGCGGCCCTGCTCCAGTCGGCTCACCGGCGGCGGGAATCGTCAAGCTCGATGACGACGGACACGTGGTGCTGTGCTACAACGGCACCGGTGGAACGCGGCCAGAAAAGTTCGATTCGACCGAAGCGAATGATTGTTTCTTGTTCAAGCTGAAACGAAAAGCGGACAAGTAGCGTCGCTTGATCCCGGATTATTCACGAGGCGTGGGCGTCAGAATCAGTTCTGACAGTGATCCGCGACTCGGATGCGATGAAATGATCGCTGTGGTTTTCATCTACCAGATGATTCAAATTTCTTGTTGAAATTCAGCTTTCCCCTTGCTCCTGTTCGCCGGACGTAGAATCAACGCCCGTCGTCGTGAATAATCCGGGTTGATTTTGCTAAAGCGTTGAAATTCGCGGGAGGGCGGGGCTCTCCCGCTTTTTGTGCGCGATGTTCTCAATGCGACAGCGTCCTGCCGGGGTGGTCTACTGTGAGATCGAGGGCGAATCAACGCTTTGCGAGAATTCGTCGACGTATCGGTCCATCTTGGTCATGACCTGATCAAGGGCCTTTTGGGTGGCGACGCCGTTTCGCACCGCCTGGTCCATCGTCCCGCCGCCGCCAAGGCCAAACTGTTTCGACAGGTCCGCGATTCGTTTGATCTGTGGCTGGTCCAGCAAAGCATCAATGTCTTCCTGCGGCTGATCAGAAGGATCTTCCGAAGTAGAGAATGAGCGAAAGACTTTCCATTTGCCGTCGCTGCCTTTGAGATACAGGTCGGTGGTGACTTTGACAAAGCGACCCTGGTCGAGCGTGGTTGCCGAAAACGCGCTGCGGTTTTCTTTTTCGGCAGTGCGAATCATCCTGTCAATCGCGGACGTTGTCTTCTCTTCGCGAGAGGGAAAGTTTTTGAATTCGGGCAGGCCAAGTTCCTTGCCCATCGCACCCACATCGCCGCCGAAACCAAATCCGCTTTCGCCCTGAAGCATCGGTCCAATCAACTGCAGCGGATTCACCTCTGCACCGCGACGAAAATACGTCGAACCGGAGCCCTGGAACTCAAGCCGGGGCAGCAGCGCGAACTCAACGAGGCTCTTGCGGATTGCCCACTGTTCATCAAACTCAAGCGTTACCGGCAGCTGATCGGCAAGGTTGACGTTGTGGTGCTCGATGTCGATGTTTCTTTTCTTGAGTCGCCGGGCCAGTGCCGAAGCGGACAACGACTCGACGCTGTCCATCTTTAGCGACCAGCCGATGCCGGCAAGTTGACGTTGGTTTTCGGTTTTGGCGTAGACCTTTCGAATTTGCGTTGTGCCGAGTTCAACGATGGTGAAATCCAGAGTCGTGGGATCGGGCGGGTCCTTGGGTTCGGCTCGCAGAGCCCCGTCGATGAAGTCCGCGAGGAAACCGTCGATGTCGAGATTCTGTTTTTCTTTCTTCCAGGCTTCAAGTCGTTCCCGTCTCCGTGCGGAGATGCTGCCGCTGGATGCTTTTTCGGCATCGAGGTGCTTTTTGTAAAAGTCGTTATGGGTTTTGGCCAGCCACTGTCGACGGACCGCCAGAACCAGTTTCTCGTTTGATTGGGACAGAATGAAGCCACTGAGTTTGCCGAGTCCTTTGACGGAAACGACATCGACTGCGGTTTTGGCGGGGTTGGGTTTCTTCTGCCCGGTGGCAGAGCCTGTTGCCAAAAGAGCAATGACCAAAGAAAAAAGGGCAGCATGAGTTGCGGGCGCTGGCATGATTCACTCCGGGTCATGACGGGACGTATGTGCTTTATTGTACGCATCTGCGAGCGCGATGTTGGGCGATTGGCTGCGATTTGCGGAAGGTTGATTGCTGCCTGCAAGTGAGCGGTTTGGGAGCCGGTGCCGTTGTTTTGCAATCCTGTTGAGGCGTCTGCCGTGAGGCCATGGGTTTGCGGAGTCTCAGGCTCTTTTGAGGTGGACCGGGGTAATCTGCCAAAACGCAAACTGAAAAAATGCGAACCGTGCTTCTACCCGAGGCCTTACAGCGCCTTACGGCCAGCGGCTCACCGATGCATCGAAAGAACCCGCAGGGAACCGCTACTCCAGCCAGCGGCTGCTGGACGGTGGAATCGCAACATTGCCGGGGCGGAACAGGCGACCCTTCTTGCCGATGAAACGTGGCTCGAAGCCGAACCGGACGCCGAAGTTGTCGCGGCTGGCATCGTAGCTGAATCCGATTTCCCACAGGAACGATTCGCCGATGTAGACCACACCCAATCGTTGCCCGATGGTGCCGACTTCGCCAAAGTCCAACTGGGCACCGCCCTTGAGCCCCCACTTGTCGCTCAGCCGGTAGACCGCTGATGCAGAAATGATGTTGCTGCTGATGGGGCCTTCGATGCTGCGAACGCCCACATAGACGCTGCCGATTTCCGGTCGTTCCGCGTAAGCTCCCACGCTGAAGGTTCGCAAACCCTGCGAGAAAAAGTCCGCAAAGCCATCGGAAACCAGGGCGACCCGATCGCCAATGTGCCAACGGAAGTCGTAGTCGAACAACCCGAAGTCCGCCCCGAAATTGTCGCGGTCGGCTCTCGGGAAAAAGCTGACTTTGGTGTCCAGAGTCAACCAGTCAACCACCCGCTGTCGGCCCGGAGCACCCCGTTTGGTCTGCCAACGTTGCCTTGCACCGAACTTAACCACCGACAGATCATCAAAAATCTCTGCCGACTGACTGGTGACGTTACCTTGCAGTCCGCTGCGAAGTGCAAAGAACCTTTCGTCGTACTGGAGCGGAGTATCCTCGCCGGCAGTGATGCCAAAGGTGTTGAAAGCGAACCGGCGGCGGAAATGTTCCTGAGAGTCATCGTCGATTTGGTCGTAAAGTGCAAATTCGTCCAGGTCCTGCGAGGCATCCGCGTAGAAGGCTTCGAAGTCAAACGTGACTTTATGGGCCAGGCCGTTGACGTTTAAAAGCGTGCTGCGAATCTCGGGGCGAATTTTCCAGATGGGCGTGCTGGCTCGAATGCCGACCTGTCCACCGCCGCGCAGCAGGTCGTTGCCGTCCAGGCCTTCCTGCCAGTATCCAAGGTCTCCCAGGATGTAGGGGACAACTTTGGTGGGGCCCAGTTGCACTGGAAAATCGAGTTCGTGGCGGGTGTGGAAACGGATCCCTTCCACGTCGGCTTCCCAGGCAAGGGGATCAAAGTCCGCCAGGTCGTTGGGGTCGGTCGGGTCTGTGGCCACACGAACGCGGCCATAGCCTGCGTTGGTTCGATTGTGCCAGACAACCCGATCGCCCAAAAGCGGCTGGCCGATTACGAAATGGTCAATGCGGGGCAGCCATGATGTCTGTGTGAAGAAATCGTTGACCTGAAAATTGGCGATCACGTTGATGCTTTGCGTGCCGACGTTCCGCTCCAGCCAAATGCCGGTGGTGGCGTCTTTGTCGGTGTCCCATTCGCGTTCGTAGAATTGCTCAAGAAAGTTGCGATCGGTGATGTATCCTAACTCGCCGCGAAGCACGAATCCGGGCGCAAAGTCATGCCGGTGGAAGGCCCGAATGCGACCCCGGAAGTCTTCTTCGGGAACCAGTCTGCCGCGGCCACGACCCAGAAAATCCAAACCGTCATCGTTGATGAACCAGCTTTTGTAGCTGCCCCGAACCCGGCCGGGAATGCCAAAGAATTCATTGCGGCGGTAGTTGAAGTCCGATCCAAACGCCAGACCACGTTCGCTAAAGTAATCCACCAGCCCGGTCCACGTTGTGCCGCGCGGGGCTCGGCGGCCAAGCAGCTGGTATATGTCCCAGCCAGCGCCCAACTGAAAGCCAAAGATGTTGTCGTTGCCGACGCGGAGGCGAGTCAGAAACACGTTTTGGTCTGAGAGATTGGTTTCAAATTTGGGCCACGCAAATACCGGAACGCCCGCGAGGTAGACGCGGTTGCTTTGGGCTTGGAGGAAGTAGTCCTGTCCGACCTGCGGCTGGCCGGATTGTTGGTCGAAAAGTGGCTGTCCGGTCACCGGGTCGATTTTTTGCGTTGGCTGTTGGGTCAGCAGCATGTCCTGGGACTGGACCCAGTATCTGGGAAAGCCCAACTGGCTGGTGGTGAAAGCGGAACCGATTGCCTGGATCCGGTTTTCGTCCAACTGCCGCAGCACGTCGGCTTTGATGCGGGCTGTTCCGGGGTAGCCTTCGATTGGTGTACGAATTTCAGCATTCAGGATTGTGCCCTGCTGCGTGTTGACGTTGTAGAACATGCGATCCGCTTCGATGACGCGTTCACCTTTGGCAAACACCACATTGCCTTCGAGGTAGATTTCGTCGACCGTTTCTCCGGATGGAAGCGTCGTTCGCCATTGAACAAGGTTGTCCGCGAGGATGGTTAGCGCTTTGACTTTGTCACGCCTGAACTGTTCTTGCGAGTTGATATCCGAGCTGTTGACTTGTGCCCGAATGCCGCCGTTGTAGATGGAAATCCGCTCGGCAGGGTTGTTTGGGTTGCGTTCGGATCGCAAGCTCGGTCGCGCCAGGGGATCACGCGGACTGACGAAGAATCGATCGCTTTCGTTTGCGTTCTGCGGAGCCTGTAAGCCAAACCCGGCGAAAGGATCCGATTCGGTTTGCGGGGCAAGTCCACTGGTCAGATCGGTTTGGCCAAACGCCGAAGGTGAATCAGGAAACGGCTGGCCAAAGGTCGGCTGGTTCTGGCCAATCGCAGCGGCGTTGTTGTCCAGCACCGAACCAACAGGTGCCGCGATGCCGGTCTGCGGCGAAACGACCGTCGGTGTGCTGCTGGGCGCGAAAGTGCCTTCGATGATTTCGGTTTGCTGGTACTGAACCGGTCGAACGAACGCCGATTCGGCTTTGGCGCGGCGTAGTGCGACGGCGCGGTCAAAGGTTTCGTTGCTTCGTGCGGTGGCTTCGACGCGGCGACCACGACCTAGCAGGACGGTCTCCTGGGTGAACAGAGAATCGACAATCGACTGATCGGTGATCTTTCCATGAGGAAGCTCAATCACTGCGTCGCCTTCGATGTAGAACATCACCTGGCTACGGTGAGGCCCGTCGTCCTCCGGGATTTCGATCCAAAGAATCGCTTGCTGCGCGGTGGCGGTGACGTCGCCCTGGGCGATCTGGACGTTGCCATCGAGATGCAGGATGTCGTAGCTTCCCGATTGCCATTGGGCGATCGCGTCGGCGCTTACCCGGACCGACCAGGTGTCAGGCGGACGCTCAAACGCAATTTCAGTTTGAGCGTGTAGAGTCGTGCAGGCGATGCCCGGCAGCAGTGTGAGCGCAATGACAGCCAGGGCCACGATGTGACTGGAAAATAGTAAATTGCGAACTTTGTTGTTCAAGTTGGAAACCGACCGAAGTCGACCAATACGAAACGAACCGCTGCGCGAAAGCAAATGGACCTCGCACATGCGAGCCCGCTTGCGTCGTGTTAAGCCTGCGAAAATGGGGCGGCGAAGTATAGGAGCGGCACTATTCCGCAGCAAGGCAAATAAGGGCTCGTGTTTTGAGCCGAAAAGAGCAGGCAAAAGTAAGTCGGCGACGGCAAGGAAAGCTCGCTGCCGGCGATCCCTCCTTCGCATCTGCGGCGGACTTTGGGTAAGATTGGCAGCGATTCGCGTAGGTGACATAAACTGCGAAACGAATCTTGAGAGAAAATCGCCTTTTCCTGTTTGCCTATCTTTCCATGCTTTCGATCCCCGCATCGCTCAAGAGCGACAAAGTTATCACCGGATATGCCCTGGCGTTGGACCCGGATCCGAATCAGGAGGCTTTCGACGATCTGGATTCTTTGGCACAAGCCACCGCCGGAAAATCGAATTTCGCCAAATGCTGTGCTTCGGGATTGTGGCTGCTGCACAATTTTCTTGATCGTTCTCACGCGATAAGTCAGGACATCGGCACGCCCGAAGGCAGTTGGTGGCACGCGATCATGCATCGCACCGAAGGCGACTTTTCCAATAGCAAGTACTGGTACCGGCGCGTTGGCGAGCATCCGGCAATGGCTGCAATGGATGAGCCATTTGATCGGTATGAGTTTGTTGATCGGTGCCAGTCCGATTACCGCACAGGATTATTGACCGCCGAAACGCAGAAGATGGCGTTTGCCGAATGGGAAGCCCTGTTTGATTTCTGCGTTGAAAACTCATGAGCGAAACCGCCGGGAACCTTGTCATCATCACGACGACTTCGGACGATCGCGATGAACTGGAAAACATCGCTACCGCCTTGGTTGAGGAGAGGCTTGCGGCTTGTTGCCAGATCAGCCAGCCGATTCAAAGCATCTATGTGTGGCAGGGCAGTGTTGCCAGCGAGCAAGAATTCAGCTGTGCGATCAAGACCACCCAAGAGCACGTCGAAGCGATCAAGTCAAAGATTCGCGAGATGCACAAATATGATCTGCCGCAGATCATCGTTGTCAATGCCGCTGATGTTTGCGATCACTATCTGAATTGGGTCCGCACCGAAACGCGACGCTGAACGCAACGCTGACAAGCCAACGATGTTGGCGATTCTCATCGTTGCTGATCGATTGAAGTAGCCAAGTTTATCTTCCGGGGCCAATGGGTTACATTTTTGCAAACGTCAAAAATCAAACATGGCAAAAATATGAACATACAAACGACCACTGTTTCCGCCACCGAAATCGAAGCCGATGTGGTGGCGATCGGCATCTGGAAAGATGAGCCGCTCGACGGGCCCGCCAAAGAAATCGACGACGCTGCCGGCGGTGTGCTTTCTAGGATGATTGAGCTGGAAGAAGTCTCCGCAGAGCGATTCTCGACGTCGGTGCTGCATGGCCCGGCGGGAGTCAAAGCGCCGCTCGTGTTGGTGGTTGGCCTGGGAAGCAAGGACGATGTTGACGAAACGTTTTCGTATCGCGTTGGCGGAGTGGTTTCCAAAACCGTCGGCAGCAAACAGCGAGAGCATGTTGCGACTTATATAAACGTCGACGTCGTCCCGGATGCGATCTGCGGATTGATCAACGGCTGCGTTGGGCAGGACCTGTACATGGAAAAGAAAAAGCTTAACGAGATCCAAAGCGTCTCGTTGGGGTTTGAGGTTTCCACTGAAGATTTAACCCGAGGCAAAGTGCTGGGCGAAAGTATCCGGTTGACGCGTCGCCTAGTGAACATGCCAGCGAATGATCTTCATCCTGAATCGTTTGCCGACATGATCGTGCAAACGGGAAAGGAATCCGGATTCGAAGTCGAAGTCTGGGACCAGGAGCGGCTTGAGCGCGAGCGATGCGGTGCGCTGCTGGCCGTCGGCAAGGCTTCCACGCGCGAGTCCCGGTTGGTGATCATGCGTCACAATGGCGGCACAGAGTCCGATGCTCCAGTGGCCTATGTTGGAAAGGGAGTCACGTTTGACAGTGGCGGGCTTTCTCTCAAGCCCACTGCCGGGATGCTGGACATGAAGTGCGATATGGCCGGTGCCGCGACGGTGGTCGGCACCATGAAAGCCCTCGCCGAACTGAACGTAAAACAGAACGTTATCGGTGTCGTGGGCCTAGTCGAAAACATGATCGCCGGAAACAGCTTTCGCCTTGGCGATGTGCTGACCAGTCGCTCCGGAAAAACGATCGAAGTCCACAACACCGACGCCGAAGGCCGATTGGTGTTGGCGGATGCTTTGGATGTGGCGATCGAAAACGGTGCGGATCGCCTGATCGATTTGGCGACACTGACGGGGGCTTGTCTGGTGGCGTTGGGGACCGAAATCGTGGGCGTGATGAGCAACGATGACGACTGGTCCGACCAGTTGATTTCCGCTGCCAATACCAGTGGCGAAAGTGTCTGGTCGCTGCCAATGCACAAATATTTCTCGGAGCAGCTGAAAAGTACGATCGCTGATGTGAAAAACGTGGGGACCGGTCGTTGGGGCGGCACGATTACTGCCGCCAAGTTCCTTGAAGAGTTTGTTCAGGACGTTCCATGGGTGCATTTGGACATCGCCGGTCCCAGTTTTGCGGACAAGCCAGCGGCGTGGATCGATGGCGGCGCGAGCGGATGCATGGTCCGGTCGTTGGTCCAGCTAGCCGAAAGCCTGTAGTTTGCCATGCTGCCGATTGGAACTCTCCGGTCGACGTTGGCCATTGGGTGGCGATTTCTATCCCGGATTATTCACGACGACGGGCGTTGATTCTACGCTTGGCCAACAGGAGGCAAGGGAAAAGCTGAACTTCAACAAGAAATGTGAATCATCCGGTAGATGAAAACCACAGCGATCGTTTCATCGTATCTGAGTCGCGGAT
>CALFWR010000086.1 GCA_937928555.1 uncultured Pirellulaceae bacterium | reverse complement strand
TGTCAAGTCGCATACGAAAACCAGACGCAAGCTCTACGAGAAGCTTGGAATCGATGTCGATAAAATCAAATCCTGCGACTCAAAACACGAAAAACAATGATTTACCGGACCAAATCAACAAACTGGCGCTGTCCAACTAATTCTTAGCCGTAACAAACCACTAGGTTTATCGTCCAAAGAGCAATCGACTGTCAGGTTTTGCGGAGAGCTGCCATTCACTCTTCAGCACTAACGATTGTCGCCGAGGCCATGTCATAACGGGCGTTTTCAATTTCGCCAGTGCGTATCAGTTGGATTGCGTCATTGACTACAGGCAAAGGCACCAAGAACCATTCGCGTGGCTCAACGAACCCACCGACTTCTTCCCGGAGTTTGACATCAATTCTCGCAGAAGCGAAAAAGCGATGGAGGATGTTCTCAAGTTTTCCAACACTGGCATTTGCAATCCGATATGTGGCGACCACTTCCACGTCAGCCATCAAGAACGTTCGTTCACTGGTAGCATTGGCGAAGCGGTCTTCTAGTTCGCCTCTGGTGTAGCCGATCTTGTGAAGCAACTCTCGATGCTCGACGACGAACGGATGGTCAGATTGGCTTCGCAGGACATACAGCATGCCGGAAAGTTCATCGTCGTACGCCGGTTCGTCAACGAAGATCGGTTCGGCGTCCAGATCGGCTGCGGTGAACAACGGGTGTGGGTCGTGCCCTGCTGGCATGATGCGTCGGCCTGCTGGATCACGCCAGAGAGCTTTCTTTAATGACAGAAGCAAAAGATTCGATTCAGTGCCGTTGTCATAGATGGCTCGAATTCTTCGGTCCCGGTTCCCGTGTGCATCGACAAACTCGTCGCCAAGATGAGCCACGAAAACCTTGTTGCCTTCGACGATAAACAGATCGCCCAGCCCAATGGCACCTTCCGCTTGATATCGCTCTGTCGTTCGCAAACCGGAATCAAGCTCACTCTGCACCTGATCAAAGACTGGACGGAACTCGTCGAAGTCTTCGCATGGCTGTCGCCGGGCAATCTCTTCAGCCGCCTTAATCTCTGCACGAGACCGAACGTGCTTTAGCTGAGTCAAATCATTGTCGCTCGACGGCTCAACTCCGAGTGCTTCCAGCAATTCTTCATCACTTTTGGTTTCGTACTCAGCACCATCTTCTTTCACGACATCACTGCTGGTGAGTAAACCATCAGGATCCATCTCTTGCAGCAACGCCACACATTCGTCGGATCTGCGAATCTGATCCAGCCGCACAGCATACAGCCGCTCAAAGATGTCATTTTGTTCGCCGTGAGCAGGCGGACGCCCATGCTCGGCTGCAAACCGTTGGATCTCCTCGAACCCTGCGATGATGCGTTCTTCTTTGGCCGTGTAGTTCTTGGGTTTGGCGACTTTGGTCTCTACGCCAATCTCCGCCAACAACGCATCGTCATCATCGGTGAAAGTGCCTTTCTTTTTCCTAGCCATTTAACGACTCCGTTTTCATGCGTTGCAAGAACGCCACCCCTTCGGCCATCTTCTTTTCCCAAGCGTCCTGCGACGTTAGCGATGGAAGCCTGCCTCGATCGAGCTTAAATTTTAACGCGCGTTTGGCCAATTCCCTGGCCTCATCAGGAGACATTTGAACTTTCTTGGCCGTGATGATCGCAGCCACCTGCTTCAAACTGTTCTCGCTCATTGACTTGGACAAAACAGCGTAAGCCTGACTGAACGGGTTAATCCGATCAATCAAATCCATGTTCAGTTCAGTCACATTCATCGCGTATCGCCGCACCCCATCAATCAGTGCCGTGTTTGCCACCACGCCGCTCGTTCCATCACCGCTAATGCCAGTTCCGCTGATCCCAACATCGCCATCTAAATCATTAAGCGAAAGTTTGCCCTGCTGAACCATGTTGACGGCGGCCACGGCACGCTGGCGAATGGCTTCCTGATCTTCGGATTCAAGTTCAGGGTACAGTTCCTCGATGATCTTTCCCATCTTTCCCTGAGTCAGTTCTTCGGGAATAAGATCCTCATCAAACATCCCGCGCTCGACGGCGACTTTGTCTTGGATGAAGCTGGTGATGATCTCATTCAAGTCCTCACGGCAAATTCGTTGAGCCTCTGGCGACTTCAAATCCGCCAGCCCTGCAATCTCAAGCTGAATGGTTCCCGTCGAATCATTGAAGCCAACATTGTTTCCTTCTGGATCGTAGCCTTCATCGCCGTAGTCAAAACCATCCTGAGCCTCATTCGTCTTTCGCTTTGGCGCAAACTCAAAACGCGGAGCCAACACCTGCTCCATCAGCAAGCTGGCTGCGATTGCCTTGAGCGTGTCATTGACCGCTTCGATAACTTTTTGCTCCGATGCATCGGGTTCAGCGATCAGGTTCGTGAACCGCGCCCGTGACTTGCCGGGAGCATCGGCGAACTCATGTATTTGCTTGAGTACCGCGATAGTGAAATACCTCTCGCTGGCGGAGTCAAACTTCGAATTCCAGACAACGTAAGGCTAATCGGCACGATGAACACTGCTGATCGTTCCATTGCATTGGTGGATCATGCACTCAGACGAAGATTTGCGTTTCTTGAGTTGCGTCCGAATTACGATGCTTTGGCTTCCTACCACGAGACTTCGGACTATGACGTTCAGCCATTGATTTCCGTCTTGCGGGATTTGAACACGCAGATCGACGACAAGAATTACGAAATTGGCATCAGCTTTTTCATTGACGATGATCTCGAACTGAATCTGAGGAGCATTTGGCAGCTAGAAATAGAACCCTACCTCGAAGAGTTCTTCTTAGGGCAAGCCAGCAAAGTAAATACTTTTCGGTGGAACAAGGTGCTGGAGAGACTTGGCGAATGACTTCAATCAGCAACGTTGTGCCACTCCGAGAGTATCGACCAAAGACAGTGCCCAAACAAACAATCAGTTTGCCTCAAGGCGAATTGTTGTGGCGTAAGTATGGGAAGTTCGTCAATGTTGAATTCCCAAGCCCTCAGACGGAGAACGACTGGCGACTCACACCTCAGGGGTACGTTGGGCAGATCAAGTTGGAAGGCATTGAACTGAGACTGTATCCGAAGGTTGGATTGGACAGTCTCTTTGGGATGCTCGAATACGCTTACGATTTGAACCTGAGAATTGGAGAGAATGAAGTCTGCTTGGCTTCAATAAACGACATTTTTGAACGACTGTCTGTGATTCTGGCGAAACGGGTCAATGACCGTATTCAGAAAGGGCTTTATCGAGCCTATGTCAAACGTGAGGAGCGATTGTCGTTTGTGCGAGGCAGGATCGACTTGCAAAAACAAATGCGTCGAGGCTGGGATCCAGTAGTCCATTGCCGTTTTGAAGAACACACTCCAGATGTCATTGAGAATCAGGTTCTGTTTCAGGCTTTGGTTACGATCCTTCGAACAGGAATTTGCAGTGATCGGACTTTGCCTACGATTCGAAAAGCATACCGGGGGCTCAAAGGGGTTGTTTCCGAGATGTCATTCGCTGCCAGAGATTGTGTACGGCAAGACTACAATCGTTTGAACTTCGACTACAAGCCCTCCCATAGCATCTGTCGGTTCATTCTTGAGCACACTGGGCCAACCCACAAAGCTGGTGACAGAAATATGCTTCCTTTTCTTGTCGACATGAACAGGCTGTATGAAAAGTTTGTCGCACAATGGGTGGCCACAAATTCTCCGGAGCATTGGACATTCGATCCTCATGAAACGCTCACGTTTGGTGAAGCAAATCAGATTCAGTTTGACATCGACATGGTGTTGCGTGCCAAATGCGGTCGACCAATTGCAGTGTTGGATACCAAATACAAATCGCCCGATTCGCCATCAACCAATGACATCTTCCAGGTGATCGCTTATGCCGAGGCAATGAATTGTACGGAGGCCTTTTTGGTTTACCCGAAAGAGCTGCCTAAGCCTCTCGATATCGAAGTCGGCAAGATCAGGGTCAGAAGCATTAAGTTCGGAATCAAAGGGGACTTGGAAATGAATGGCCAAGAATATTTTGAGAGCTTGTCCGAATGCCTCGAAACCAGTGACCCAATTGAGGTAACTTGAGCTAGGTGTCCACTGAAAAATCGGGCACGAAATGGGGTGGTTCAATGGAAGTGATGGAATGGAAATGCCGTTATTCTCTGGGAAACAAGGCGTTTTTGATCTTCGGATCTTAACTGGGGGGTGTAGAGGTCGCTGGTTCGAATCCAGTCAGCCCGACGCGAAGCGCGAGAGTCTGCCAAGTCTGCTCCACTTCCGACGAAGAAATCTCCGGAGAAGAATTCATCTGTTTCGATTGATTTCGGTGCCCCTCAAGGGCAGCCGAGCATCGCTGCGGTGCTCGACGAGCTGGGATTCGAGCCAGTCAGTTCATGGTTCTCAGCTGCGAGGCGTCTGTCCTTTGCATGGCAGTCGTCGTGGCACATCGAGATGTTTTTCGGTGAATGTCACTGAACACAAAAAAGAACGTGTTCCAGTGTTTCAAGTGCGGCAATCACGGCAACGCTCTGAACTTGTGGACTCGCGCAACGAATCAAAGCATCTACGATGCGGCAATCGACATTGCGAGGCGTTTGGGCATTTTTCGGTGACAACTATTTGTTCCCTTTAGCGACAATTGGAATTACCGGATTTAAATTCGCAGGCTTTTCCCCTTAAGCACTTGGGGCGACTTGTCGCATGTCAAAATTGCGGGGCGTTTTCAGTCGCGCAGCCGGAGGCAAGCGAATTGCAGCCAATTTTGGCTCAGCGACAACCGGTAATTCCAATTGTCGTTCGTTTTCATTGAGTTGGTTAAGGAGGGCTTCGCCCTCCTTAACCAACTTCACTAAACGGTACTTTTAATTGTCGCTGACAGGGAAAAGTAATTGTCGCTTTACACCTGTCCGGCGGCCGATGTCGGTTCGACTGTCGAACTGAGCTTCGACGGCCAGTCGTTGTTCGGCAACGTCAACGCGGCGCACGATCCGCCGATTTCGGGGATGGAACACGTTCGCTTCAAACGCACCGAGTCCTACGTGAAGGAGTTTCGCCCGCTGGACATGGGTGAAATTGAATTGATGAAAGGAACCGGCACTTTGAAGTTGCGAGCCTTGAAAATTCCCGGATCTCAGGTGATGGAGTTTCGCCTGATGTTGCTCACTCGCCTGCTCGACCGGTCGCAGTAGCCGCTTTGGACTGGAGCCAATAGCCTGTTATCGCATCGCCAGTTCAGGTTTTGTTGAAGCCGGTGGTAAACACCGACTGGGTTTGCCAGCTTCGCTGGGCAAACCAAAAAAGCGACAGGGAAAACCCTGCCGCTTTGGTTGATCAAACAAGCCCAATGGCTGTTTACTCTGCAGTCGGTGGCTTGATCAGCGGACCGCTGTCGCCCAGGCCACCTTTGAGTTCCGAAGCCGGCACGCTGCTGCCGATGGCGACATCCGCCATCCCAAGGCCTTCTTTTTCGGCTTTGGCTTCCTGTTCCGGAGTCCAGTCCACGCGACGCTTGGAGAGCCCAATTTTTCGCTCTTCAGTGTCAACCCGAAGCACTTTAACTTCTACCTCGTCGCCGACTTTGACGACGTCTTCGGGATTCTCGATTTTGTCATCGGATAGCTCCGAGATGTGAAGCAATCCTTCGAGACCGTCTTCGAGCCCCACAAAAACACCAAAGTTCGTGATCTTTGTGATCTTTCCCTTGATGACCTGGCCAGGCTGATAGCGATCGGGAATGTCGGTCGACCATGGATCGTCGTTCATCTGCTTGAGACCAAGGGCGATACGACGTCGCTCGATGTCGACCGCGAGGATCTTACAGGTAAGCTCTTCGCTCTTTTCGAGGACTTCGTTTGGATGGCTGATCTTGCGAGTCCACGACATGTCCGAGACGTGCAGCAGGCCGTCGATTCCCTCTTCGAGTTCGATGAAGGCACCGTAGTTGGTCAGGTTGCGGACCTTTCCGCTGATCTCGCGACCAATCGGGTAGTTCTGCTCGACTTTGTCCCACGGGTTGTCCTGAGTTTGCTTCATGCCTAACGACATCTGCTCGCCCTCGCGGTCGATCTTGAGAACCGAGACTTTGATCTCGTCGCCAATGTTGACCAACTCGTTGGGATGATTGACACGTTTGACCCACGACATCTCGCTGATGTGAACAAGGCCTTCGATTCCCGGTTCGAGTTTGACGAACGCACCGTAAGGCAACACGTTGACGACTTCGCCGGTTTGAATCGTGCCCACAGGGTACTTTTCTTCGACGTTGTCCCACGGGTTGGGGAGAAGCTGCTTGAGGCCGAGCGCGATTTTGACTTTCTCGCGATCGATGTTCAGGATCATCACTTCGATCTCTTCGTCCATCTTCACCATCTCGGATGGTTTTGAGATACGAGTGTGAGACATGTCAGTGATGTGCAGCAGACCGTCAATCCCGCCAAGGTCAACAAACGCACCGAAGTCCGCGATGTTCTTGACGACACCTTTGCGGACCTGGCCTTTTTCCAGATCGGCAAGCAGTTTTTGCTGGGCGTAAGTTCGCTCTTTTTCGATCAGTGAGCGACGAGAGACAACGATGTTCTTGCGAACGTTGTCGATCTTGAGGACTTCACATTGAACAACGCGATCGATGTAGTCGCCGATATCGCCGGGGCGTCGAATGTCCACCTGGCTGGCAGGAAGGAAAACCGATACGCCGATGTCGACCAGCAAGCCGCCTTTGATTTTGCGTTGGCATTTTCCGGTGACGATGTGGCCTTCGGAAATTTTGGAAATAACGTTGTCCCAGATCTTTCGCTGGTCGGCACGCTTTTTGGAAACCGCAATCAGGCCGGAAGGATCGCTGGCAACGCCTGTGGCGTCTTCGAGGTCTTCGATCAGAACATCGATTTCCTGGCCAACCTCGGGTACATCTTCTTCGTCCCATTCGTTGCGTGGAATGGTGGCTTCACTTTTGAAGCCTACGTCAACGATGACGTGATCGTTGTCGACGCGAACAATCGTTCCCCGGACCATCGAATCGATCGAGTAGTCCTGCGCGTCGGCGTCCTCGGGAAACAGCAGCGAACTCAGATCTTCGTCGTGATCGGAGAAAGCAACGCCAAGCTGACGTTCGATGTCGTCGTCTTCGAGCGAGTGAATGAGATTTTGATTGACCATAGTAAATTATCCTGGTTTGCTGGTACCAATGGCGGAAACAAAGCGTGCGGATAGAGACCCGACAGAAGAAAAGTGCTTCGCTGCGACCATACAGACATCCAGCGGTTGGTTGCACGTGCTGACACACGCGTCAAAAGTCACGCTTTCGAGGCTCGGCGACACCGCCGACTAAAACCGTCGTTAGCTCTTTGAGGCCACGGATCGTAGCAAAACCCGCCCCGGTTCTCAACGCAAAACCCGGAAAATAGCCCTGATTCGCTCTATCGACAGCAAAACTTCCGCAGGTGAGCCCCAATTGGCTTCTGGCTGGGATTCTTGGGCTTTTCAACCCTTTTTGATCTGCACCAACCGCTCTCTCTCGGGCATGTCTTTGTAAAATTTGTCCAGCGGGTAACAGCCCGAAACGATCCCGTGCCGGGGGGCGGTGGTGCAGTCGCTGAACGTGCGGCAGATTAATTTGCGATTCATCTGCCCGTCGATCAAGGTGCTCGCCGGTAAGTCAGGAAAGGACAACACCATTCGGCCAAGGCCCACCGAATCGACCCAGCCGTCGCGGATCGCGGCTTGAGCGACGTGCGGCAAGTAATCCTGAAGGTAACTGTAACCCGATCCCACAAACGGCAGGTCCGGATAAGCAGCTTTGCAGTGTCGCACCACTTCCATCTGCCTCGCGACGCCGACAAGCGGATCTTCTGGAGGAAGGTATCCATCAGAAGGCGGAAAAATCGCCGGGCGTTGAATGTGTGGATTGTAGTACGGGCTGCCGCAACTCAAATTGACCGCCGCGACGCCTTTCTCTTTGAGCATCCCGATCAGTTCCAAGGGCTCGGCAAGGTCGTAGTTCAGCGGATCAGTCGGAGACGCCCCAAACCCGTACAGGTAAGGATTCGGGGCCTCCATCGGCTGGCCGATTTCGGTGCTCGTTCTATAGGGCAAAATGTCGAAGACGCTCAGTCGCACGAACACCATCAAGCCGGGAATCTCGCGATGGATCCGGTCGATCACCGTGGTCAAAACTTTGGATCGACCTTCAATGTCGCCACCGAATTTTCCGGGTCGGCTTCGAGCGCTAAGGAATTCATGTAGCAGGTAACCATGGCAGGCTTTGATATCGACAAAGCGAAAGCCAATCTCATGGGCGATTTTTGCGGATGCAACGTAGGCGTCGATCAGTTTTTCCAGATCGTCATCGGTCCAGAGGATGGAGTCATCGTTTGGATCGAGCCCATATTTCTCGGCCAGCAGCGGGTTGTGGTAAGCAATTCGGGGCTCAAGCTGGTGGGTATTGGGGCGGCAAAAGCGGCCTGAGTGGGTTAGCTGTGCGCCGATCAACAGGTCTTCGCTGGTTCCAAATTTTTCGCGATGTGAGGTCTCGAGAGTTTCGCGCAGGTTGCGAATCGAATCTCGGGTACTTTGCAAAGCCATCAACTGGTTGGCGTTGGCGCGGCCATCGGGTTGAACCGCCATCGCTTCGCCGCCCCAAATCAGTTTGGCTCCGCTTTCGCCGAATCGTTGCCAGCGCCGCCGCGTCAGATCCGATGCAGTGCCATCCCGGTTGGCGTCCCAGCCTTCCATCGGGTGGATGCAGTAGCGGTTGCCGACTTTGAAGTTACCGATCGTGAACGGTTCACCGACGGGCGAACCCTGCTGTGATGTCAGGATTTCGTCGTCGACGGGGATTTCGATTTCCAACTCTTCGAGGCGTTCGCGGAATGCTTCGACGGTTTTGAGTTGTGCGACTTTGGTGTATTTGGATTTCGCCATGATTGGTTTTTACAGATAAAGTTTCTATTTTTTGATGCGATCAAACGATCGCTGTGGTTTCATCTGCCGGATGATTTACATCTCTTGTTGAAATTCAGCTTTTCCCTTGCTCCGGTTGGCTGGGCGTAGAATCAACGCCCGTCGTCGTGAATAATCCGGGTTCAATCTCAATTCCGCCTGAACGCGGCAGGACCAACTACAGTCTCTTCATCGTCAATCCGCCGTCGACGTAGATCACCTGTCCCGATGCGTAAGGCATGTCGCCGCGTGCTATCGATGCGGTGAGTTTTCCGATGTCTTCCGGTAAGCCCCAACGTTTTTCGATCAGCAACTCCGTATCGTTGATCAGATGGTCGTACTTTTTGCTCACGCTCGACGTCATCTCCGTTTCGATGATGCCGGGCCGAATCTCGTAAACAGGAATCGAAAACTCGCCCAGTCGAGCCGCGAAAAGGGAGCTCATCATCCCCAAGCCGGCTTTGGAAACGCAGTAGTCGCCACGGTTTGGCGAAACCACCGTCGCCGAGATCGAACCGATGTTGATGATGCAACCGGAAAAAGATTCGTTGGCTTGCTGTTGAGCAATCATCCAGTTGGCACAGGCTTGAGTCAAAAAGTAAGGGCCTTGTAAGTTGATCTTCATGATTCGCTCGAAGCTTTCTTCGCTTGCTTCGAGGATGTCGGCACGGACTTGGGGAGCGACGCCGGCGTTGTTGACCAACAGGTTGAGCCGCCCGAAACGTTGCCTGATTTCAGCCAGCATCGTCGCCCGGTCTGCGGCTGAGGAAACGTCGCCGCGGCAGTAGAGAACTTCAGCACCGAAGCTTTCGAGTTTCGCCACCGATTCGGTGACTTTTGAAGCCTCCGACCGGCCACTGAGAACAAGGTCGAAACCTTCGGCAGCGAGTTTTTCGCAGATTCCGAATCCGATGCCGCGGCCGCCGCCTGTGACCAAAGCCACTTTTTTGCTCATAGGAACTTTCCTTGAAAACCGTTTCCTGCCGGGGTGGAGCTGAAGCGCGATAAACGGTTGCCGCTGAAAGCCACAACCACGAAACGCCATCGGTGAGCCCCTGGCCGCAGCGCACCTCAAAAGTAAAACTTGTAATACGGGTCATCATTGGCCAACCGTTGCACATACAGCGCCGCTTCCCTGGCATGATAATCTCCCCACATGCACGACTCACCGCAGGGAACCAATTGCCCCTCAGGGATATGATCCCATCCGTTGGGCCGATGGTAAACCGAATGCAAAATCAACCCCTGGTGCGACGCATCAAGACTCAAATAGCGATCGCCCAGCAACGTCTGCATCACCGTCAGCCCCGCCTGGGTATACCTGGGCTGATCCAAATAACGCCCCAACCGCAACAAGCCCTGTGCCCCGATCGCTGCCGCCGACGAATCGACTGGCTCGGCGTCGTTGAACGGTTCGGACTGTCGCAAGTAAACGTCTTCTCCGAGCTTGTGCGAGTTCAGTGCTCCGGTGTCCCAGTACGGAATACCATCGGCTGCCGAATGCTCAATGTAAAAGTCACACGTCGCCGTTGCCATCTCCAACAACATGGCTTCGATCGACTCCCGCCCGCCAAGGGGTTCCAGTTCGGTATCGTTGACGGTCCTGAGAAATTCCAACTGCTCGCTGGCTCCGCTCATGATCCATGCAAGGCCACGGGTCCATGTCGTAAACGGCGAGAAACCCTGTTGCGAATTGGGACAGCGGAAATTTCCATCGTTGAGATTGAAGATACTTTCATGGGCCGTGCGTCCGCGAACATCGTAGACGTCCCGGCCCCGACCGTAGTACACCGAATAGTTCGCCGTCGTCCAGGCGTGTTGCACCAATCGCTCCAGCAGGCTGATCCGGGTGTCGTTCTCGCCCATGATCGCATGGCCAAGCTGGTGTCCGATGGCAAGAACCCGCAGCGACCGAATCGTGTCCGCAAACAACGAGTGCGGTCCGTTGAACGAATAGATGTAGCCACCCGCTGAAAGTTCCGTCCAGCGACGAGCCTGCACGGCGCTCGACGCCCGCAACGCGATCACATAAAAGTTCCGTTCCCATTCGCTTTCAGGGATGCGGCCTTCGTTCATCAATCGCAGCAGGTTTCCGTAAGTGCTGACGTTGTTGAAGCCATGGTCGTGGACACCAAAATGCGTCACATGGGGAGCCATCTTTTGGACCGTGTTCCGCCGACCCATCTCCAGAAAGGACTCATCACCGGTTGCGTCGAACTGCAGAATTTCCGACCCGTACTGAAACCCCTGAGTCCACTCGGTCCAGCCGCGCGTCGAATACTTTCCGGCCACGGTGAACACCGGCGATCCCTGCGATGAGTCGTACTCGTTGTTGATCAGTTCGATCTTCTGAGCCGAGACTTTCCAGAACCGTTCAAGGCTCGGCAGCAAATCAGTCGGCTTGATGGACGTATTGGTTATCATGCGTCGGATTCTTTAGGCAGTCGGTTGAAGATGACGGGTTGGACGGAGGTGATGTTTTAGTCAACATTGGATCGCCGGTGACGGTTTACCCCGGATGATTCACGAGGCGTGGGCGTCAAAATCAGTTGAGACAGTGATCCGCGACTCAGATACGATGAAACGATCGCTGTGGTTTTCATCTACCAGATGATTTACATTTCTTGTTGAAATTCAGCTTTTCCCTTGCTCCTGTTGGCCAGACGTAGAATCAACGCCCGTCGTCGTGAATAATCTGGGCTTATATTCGCCGGGCGTCGCCAGGGTGACCTGAAAGGAAAAACGATGAGTGAAATTGCAACGCAGTTGGATGCACTCAAGGTCGTCCCTGTGGTCGCCATTGAAAGCGTCGATCATGCACAGCGCCTGGCCGATGCATTGACCGCCGGCGGAATTCCCTGCGCCGAGATCACGCTGCGAACCGACGCAGGCATTGCGGTGATCGAGGCGCTCGCCAAACGTGCTGACTTTCTGATCGGCGCCGGCACGGTTCACAATGCCGACCAAGCTGCGAAAGTCGCGGATGTGGGCGCACAGTTCGTGGTGGCTCCGGGCTTCAATCCGAAAACGGTATCGTGGTGCGTTGACAGGAAAGTCCCGATCTACCCGGGCATTTCGAGCCCCACCGACCTTGAAATGGCTCTTGAATTCGGCCTAGACGTCGTCAAGTTCTTTCCGGCCGAAGCGATGGGCGGCGTGAGGACTTTGAAAACTTTACACGGCCCGTACCGCGGCATCCGCTTCATGCCCACCGGTGGCATTTCGATTTCAAACCTGCCAGATTATTTGAGCTTGCCTTACGTGATCGCTTGCGGCGGCAGTTGGTTGGTAAAGCCCAGCTTGATCAGCGAAGGACGTTTTGACGAAATCACTCGCCTGACGAAAGAGACCGTCGAACTGGTGGCTAAAATTCGTGAACGCATCTGAGAGTGCATCGAATACTGGCTTTCAACCCGGATTATTCACGAGGCGTGGGCGTCAGAATCGGTTGCGACAGTGATCCGCGACTCCGATGCGATGAAACGAACGCTGTGGTTTTCATTTACCGGATGATTCAAACTTCTTGTTGAAATTTATCTTTTCCTTTGCCTCTGTTGGCCAGACGTAGAATCAACGCCCGTCGTCGTGAATAATCCGGGCTGATTTAGGCTGAAGATGAAGACACAATTGGAATTAGCCGTTTGGCGTTGTCAGCCACGGGTTTCAGCGATGCAACCGCGACTGTCCAAATCGGCTATTCCCAAAATGTTAAACCAAGAAAACTGCTAACTAAATCAACTATCGTCCCCTTCTTCGATTTCTTCTTGATTGGTTTTCTCGCCCGACCAATAGGCGTCATATTCAGCGTCATCGCATTCAACCACCGGGTTGAGCGCCACCATTCGTCGCCCATCGACACCGACCGATTCAAACACAACGGCGACGTTCGCGTCAGACCCTCTCAATCCGTAGCGAACTTTGAACGGCTCGCCGTCCCTCTCACTGGTAAAAATGTCGTCGATGCGATCTTTGTTAATTCCCATCCGCTTCAGTTTGACGTTTGCCCCAGCATCGTTCTTGAGAAACTCTTTCAGTACTTCTTCCGATTCGGGTCCGCGAAAACCATTGCTGAATTGATACATTGAGTAGCAATTACACAACCGTTTTATGTTGGTATCGTTGTACTTTGCTGACGTCGGCGTACCGCTACCACAGCCCGTAAGCATGGCAAAACCAACGATCAAAATTAAAAAATGACGAATCTGCAATTGCATTGCTGTCCACCCTTCGATTGATTGAAACACCTACACACAACGCCACTACGAGTTCAAGCTTTGACTGGTGCTGCGAAAAACGTCCAAGTCTAACCTTAATTTGAAAAACTCAAACCTTGCAAACAGCCCAAAATCATTCGTCCCAGATTATTCACGAGGCGTGGGCGTTAGAATCAGTTGAGACAGTGATCCGCGACTCTGATGCGATGAAACGATCGCTGTGGTTTTCATCTACCGGATGATTCACATTTCTTGTTGAAATTCAGCTTTCCCCTTGCTCCTGTTC
>CALFWR010000085.1 GCA_937928555.1 uncultured Pirellulaceae bacterium | reverse complement strand
GTCACAATTCGATTAACGCGGCGGTTACGACGAGGTGGGCGCGGGCGTAGGGAGGGCATCCAACCGTCACGACAACAGTGCAACAGAGACGACCAGAAACCCTCACCACCATCGCGCACTTCACGACCACATCCGACACCCCCAACCCCGGATTATTCACGACGACGGGCGTTGATTCTACGTCTGGCCAACGGGAGCAAGGGAAAAGCTGAATTTCAACAAGAAATTTGAGTCATCCGGTAGATGAAAACCACAGCGATCGTTTCATCGAATGTGAGCCCGGATTATTCACGACGACGGGCGTTAATTCTACGTCTGGCCAACGGGAGCAAGGGAAAAGCTGAATTTCAACAAGAAATTTGAGTCATCCGGTAGATGAAAACCACAGCGATCGTTTCATCGCGTCTGACTCGCGGATCACTGTTTCAACTGATTCTGACGCCCACGCCTCGTGAATAATTCGGGGTGAGTCGCAGATCACTGCCGGAAGTGATTCTGACGCCCACGCCTCGTGAATAATCCGGGCCAACAATCCTTCCCGCCCCCTGCCTTCAACCGGTAATGGGTTAAAGTAACATCTTCCAGCACCCCCCAATCAACAGCAACATTCAACAGCGACTTTCCCTCATCCCATGCTTCGCTACAGCATCACCATCTTCCTGAGCGCCTTTCTGCTGTTTCAGGTGCAACCTCTGATCGCCAAAATCATCCTGCCGTGGTTCGGCGGAACCTCTGCGGTTTGGACAACGTCCATGGTGTTCTTCCAAATCGCGCTGCTGCTGGGTTACCTCTACGCCCACTTGCTGCGAGTCCTCTTCTCGCCCAAGCTTTCCTGGATGCTCCACAGCGCCGTTTCGATTCTGATCCTGCTGACGCTTCCTGTTGTTCCCGCCGAATCGCTCAAACCCGATGGTAGCGAAAACCTGACACTGGCCGTGGTTCACGTTCTGCTGTTTTCAGTCGCGGCCCCGTTCTTTCTGCTATCCACCACCGGCCCGCTCATCCAGGCCTGGCAAAGCTCCTCGCATCCTGACAAATCTCCCTACCGTCTGTACGCGCTCTCAAACATTGGCTCACTGCTGGCCCTGATCAGCTACCCCTTTGTTTTTGAACCCCTGCTCCCGCTGGCCCATCAATCCTTCCTCTGGTCCGCAATGTTTGCACTGTTCGTGCTTTGCTGCGGCGTAAGTGGCTGGCAACTGAGAAACGTTAACCAATGGCATGCTTCACCGACGCAAGTTACGGACACACAAAGCGACACCGATGCATCGGCATCGAATTTGAATTCGAATTCGAAATCGAAATCGAAAACGGCTCATCCGGCGAAGCCACTGGCTTGGTTATTCCTGGCCATGATCCCTTCGATCATGCTGATCGCGACCACCAGTTTGATGTGCCAGGAAATTGCTTCGGTTCCCTTTCTCTGGATCCTGCCCCTGGCGACTTACCTGATCACGTTTATCATCTGCTTCGAAAAACCCAACTGGTATCGGCGCGGGATCTTCATCCCCCTGCTGGCCATCGCCGGAGTCGGTGCCGTGGTCGTCAAACACCTTTCAACCACCGCGACGCTTCCCATCCAGGTTGGCACATTGGCTTTGGCCCTGTTCGCTGTCGCGATGGTCTGCCACGGCGAGCTGGAGAAATCCAAACCCAACACCTCGCGGTTGACTCTGTTTTACCTTTTGGTTTCCGCCGGTGGATCGCTCGGTGGGATCACCGCCGTCGTGATCGCGCCGCGGCTACTGCCCACGTTTCTTGAACTTCACATCACGATCCTGCTGGCGATCTTTGTCGCTACCGGGATCCCGATTGCCTTTTCCCGCAGACGCAGCGGCATCGATTGGGCTTTCGCGGCGATTGGGCTGATTGCCGGCGGGGCGGTGTTGGCAAGCCTGATTTCGACCATCGATTCACAAAACCGCTCAAGCATTCTCTATTCGGGCCGCAACGAGTACGGAATCTTTTCCGTCCAGCAGGACGAAGTGGAACGCATTTTCATTAGCGGCAACACCGATCACGGCGGCCAGCGAGTCGCAGAATCAGAGCGATTCATTCCGTACGGATATTACTGTAGTGACAGCGGGTTTGGCGTCGCAATTTCGGCGATGCGGCAGGCAAAGGACCAGCAGGACGGGCTCAGAGTCGGCGTCATTGGCTTGGGCGTAGGCTCGATGCTCTCATGGGCTGGGGAGAACGACCAGTTTGACTTCTTCGAGATCAATCCGGCCGTCGAAGACATTGCTCGCAACTGGTTTGATTACCTGGAAAAGTACCAGCAGCAGATCAGGGTCTTCATCGGAGACGGTCGCATCCAACTGGAGCGGCAAACGTCGCAACCAAAGTACGACCTGCTGGCGGTCGATGCTTTTTCCAGCGATTCGATTCCCGTTCACCTGCTGACTCAGGAGTGTTTCGATGTTTACCTTGATCGCATCAACGAATCCGGCATCATCATCTTTCATATTTCCAACAAGTTTATCGACCTCAAGCCCGTGATCTTCACCGCCGCAAAAGAAAAGAATCTTGATACCGCGCTGATCAAAGTCGACGGCACCGAAAAAAGCACCGATGGCATTCCCAAAACGCCCAGCACGTGGATCCTTGTCGGTAGGCCCAACGCGTTAAAACTTCCCTTGATCCAGGAGAAACAACGTCCGCCCAAGCGAACCCCGCGCAGCATTCGCTGGACCGATGACTACACTCCCATCGCGCCGCTTGTCGACACCTCGATTGCGATTGACTGGAAACGGATCTTTGAAAGCAACCGTAAGAAAAAGAAAAAGAAGAAGAAGTGAACGACAGCGCGAAACAATTTCAGATCGTCCGTTTCCAGGACGGCCAGCACCAATCGCTCAAAGATTCGGTCGCTGTCGAAGAACCCCTTGAGATCCGCGTCGTCTTCGGCGGCGAAAAAAAAAGAAGAGACCGCTCGCTCTCGATCACGATGCGAACGCCCGGCGCCGACCGTCAACTTGCCGCCGGATTTCTGCTCGGCGAAGGCATCATCCGCAATTCGAGCGACATCGTTGAGTTCGAATCGACCGGGACGGTCGTGGAAGGCACCGACCGCACCAATCAGCTGTGCGTCCACCTTCGCGAGGATTTGCCTTTTGATTTTGCATCGCTACAGCGGAACTTTTACACCACCTCCAGCTGCGGCATCTGCGGTCGGGCATCGCTGGAAGCCGTTGGGGTTCATTTGCCGGAGTCCGTCAAAAGTCAACTTGAGATTCCCGCTGACCTGATTTCCAGGCTCCCGGACGCACTTCGCGAATCCCAGGCAACGTTCGACCAAACCGGCGGCCTCCACGCGGCGGGGTGTTTTGATGACAACGGCGACTTGCTCGCCTCCTTCGAAGACGTCGGGCGGCACAACGCTCTGGACAAGTTGATCGGCAACTTCGTGATCCTCAGGCAGGCGCCGCTGTCCGAGCGGATCATCGTCGTCAGCGGCCGAGCCAGTTTTGAGCTGGTGCAAAAGACGATCGCCGCCGGTGTGGGCGTCCTGGTTGCCGTCGGCGCACCATCGTCCCTCGCTGTCGAACTGGCCGCCGAATTCGGCGTCACCCTGATCGGCTTTGCATCCGCGAATCGCTTTAACGTTTACACTGAACCGCACAGAGTTCGACGGCTTTCCTGACACACGCAAGACGCTACGGCGAAACTTTTCGGAAGCAGAATGCTGGTTACAGATCGGGCATACGGACCGCCACACTAAGCCGCACAGCCGATCAGAATTCAACCAGTTGCGAAGTCCATCGTGGAAAGCCCGATCACAATGCTTCATCAGGCCCAAGTAACGTGTCTGCCTGTTCTTGATGGTTCAAGCGCAGCGATGGTTCGTCACAAAACAACCAGCAACCTCCTTTTTTGCTTGACATTGACTGGATTTCCATCAAATGACACCAATTTTTACATCTTGCTTCCGACTTGCAGACGATACTACCTTTATAAGCGTGCTCTTGTTTACGGTGTCGAAACATTATGAATGAACAACTTCTGAATCAACAAATTGAGCTCCTCAGGGCGAGCAGATCAGAATACGAAATTCAATCCGGCAACTGGTGCCCGCAGGATACGAACAAAGCATTGATGGTTCATGATTTTCAGGACTTCATTCTCGCGGGAATTCAGCACTGGAATAGTATTTGTCGAATTCGAGACTCATTTTTAGCGCACGAGGCAGAGTGCGACAAGAACCACGACGAGCAATACAGCTTTATTGAAGAGTGCATTCGCGATTTTCAAACAAAAGCCAATGCGGTGGAAGCGAGTCTTTCCCGAATAGAGAGCGACTACGAGGTCGACCACGCAGCCGAGTTCAGGAACGCCTTGCGAGAAGTCAATTTACTCACGATGAACTTGAATGAACTGACGAAAACTACGCCACTCAACGCCAGGGAATTCTAGGTGGCAATCCGAAAAGGATCCATTGTTGAGGTCGAGTTAAACCCACCGGCTGACGGAGAAGGCGGCTACGTGAAAAGAAGACCGGCGGTGGTGCTGGTTGTTGACGTTGAAATGGCGACCTGCACAGTTGTTGGCATCTCAACCAAACTCGGGATCGGCGATCAAAACTTTTTCGTTGAGCTACCGTTTTCTCAGAACCGTAGTAGTTCCAGCGGTAACACAAAATCTGGCCTGCACGAAAAATGCGTCGCCAAGTGCTACTGGTACGACAAAGTGCCTGTTTCGAATTGCAAAAAAATTGGTTTCGTGTCTACCAGAAAATTAATTGAAATCCTTGACCTTGTCCTGCAACATGAGGCATCGCTTGCCACTGACGAATCATCAACCTCCAACAGCGCAAACAACGACTCTGAAGAATAGCCGGTACTTTGAATAACCCCTACCAATCCCCCGACTCAGTCGATGCAAAGCCCACTGCCCAATCGAGTAGGCTTCTTTTTTGGTTCAGCCTCGTGGTTGTCGCCCTTGGGGTCATTGTGTGGGTCAGCGTCATTGGGTCGATTGTGACCGACATCGCGAACGGCTGGGGCGATAACCTTGCCGTGCAGGCCACCGTTGGCCTGGTCTTTACGCTTGTTTTGGGTTTAATTTGCGTCCCACAGTATTACTCCGTTTTCCGCCGCAATCTGAGATGGGCACGCATCGCATCATGGATTTCCTTTGCCGGAATATTTGTCGGACTAACCGCCGCGATCGTCTACCCCATTGTCGAATACAACTATAGCTTTAGCCCGCCGGGCGCCGAATTTCTTGGCGCAGTGCTGTACTCGCTGGTTGCTGCGTCGTTTTTTCTGAATCGCCGGTTGCACCGCGACTGGATTGAGCAACTGCAACGAACACCTGCAGAATAAATCCTTCCCCGAATTTAATGGATCACCAGGAAGCCATAGTTGATTCGCCGAAATTCCTGATGGGCTACAAAAGGAAATATGGCGAATCTCACTTCACTCATTGTCGATGGCACGGGATACCCGATGTTCACCCATAACAGCCCAGATAGGCCACCGAATAGCCTGGCAGCGAAAACTGGCTTGGCGGAAGGAGACATCGTGAGCATCAATCGGCTGGACACGGAACATCGAGTCGCGCGTCGTTGGCGGCGATGATGTCCCGCCGGTTTACACTTCAGACGTTGCTGATCGCCCTGGCTGTGCTTGCATTCGTCACAACCTGGTTCAGAGAGCCATTACGGAATCTTTTTCGACAAAATTACCTTGAATGGAATCTCGTCGAAACAAAACAGGATTTCAAAAAGATGCTCTCAAATCAAAACGCAATCGTGTTCGTGCATGCGAATTGGTCATCAGCATCTGTGATTGCGAAAAGAGAGTTTGAAGAATTTCAGATAGACTGGAAACTTCACAATTCAGACGCCCGGAACAGGTTTTATCTCATCGATCACTCGAAATTGACACCCGACTGGCTGTTTGAGTGGGGAAAATCTGACGGCATGCTGGGACTCATCCACAATGGGTATGGCGAATCAATATGGATCAAGGACGGCAAAGCGAAGTTGCGGATCACCGGTCATCAGATCAAAAGCGACGAACTGCCTGGCATGACCGAAAAAGCATTCGAATGATCAACCCATTGAGCGATGCACAACTGCGATTGGTCAGCGGAAGAAACCTGCATATGGCTCACACAAGTAACTCATTAACAGAAAATTGAACGCGAATCTGGTGACAATGACTGTTATTGGATTGGAACAGCATCATGAATCAGAACCCATTTGAATCGCCGCCGGCGCAGCCCGGTAGAGAATCACACGACAACCTGTTCGCCAATGCGCTTCGCGAATCTCGAAAGCGAAAGCTTTCATGGGATCTGAGGTGCTGGCTGTACGGCGGTGGCTCGATAATCGCGGCGTTTCCACTGTGGCAAATCGCATGGGACTACCTCTGTTCTGACCCCGAAAACTTTCTGTTTCTCGCGATGACTGTTGCCGCGGATATCCTGTTTGTGGCTGGACTGCTTGCGATCGTGTTTGGCCCAATGGCCTGGTTTTGGATGCCAAAGCACGCCCAAAACAGCAGCACTTCTGTGATCCCGCCTGAAGCTTCCGAGCAATAGTTACCGTGCGTATGCAGCCGGGTTGGCAAGGCCAGCGGACCACCCACGCGACGAACCCGGGGCCTCACGGCCAACGGCTCACTTGCGCGATCGCGCGACTACCCGAGGTGTTATGGTCAGGCGTTCAGGTGCGCAAGTGAGCTGGCACTGGAAAAAGCAGACGCAGACGCGAACACTATTTGGAAATTACCTTCAGCACGTAGGGGTGGTCGCTGAGCTTTTCAGATGGCAGCGTGACGGACAATCCGGTTTGGTCACGCGTGTATGCCAGTTCGTTGCCGTCACCGAGCATGGTGATGCTTGAGATTTCCTTTTCGTACAACTCGCTACCATCGGCCAGCGACTTGACATGGCACTTGCCGCTCTCGGGCCATTCAAGGCCAATCACGAACAAAGCATCACCCTTGCTGGTGAAGCGGATGTCTTCGGACGTGAAAGGCTTGTCGTTCCTTTCCGAAACGTGACCTGTGGAAACGCCAGTGGGGCCTTCGCCAAAAGTCTTCCAGTACTTCGTGTCGTAGATGGCTTCGCCGTTGACCTTTAGCCATGCGCCGATTTCCTTGAGGATCGCCGTGTCTTCGGCCGGAATCGTGCCGTCAGCAGCGGGGCCCACGTTAAGCAAAAGGCAACCATTTTTGCTGACGATATCGACAAGGTCATTGATCAGGCGTCCGGCATTTTTGTATCGCTGGTTCTTCGTGTAGCCCCATGAACTGTTGCTGACCGCGGTGTCGGTCTGCCAAAACGGCTTGCGAATTCCGGCCATCTTGGAACGCTCTTTGTCCAGGACCGCGGCCTTTTCAGGGAACGCACCCCACTTGTAATTGATGACGCCGATGTTGTCGCCCTGTTTACTGACGTTGTAGTAGTAGGCGGCAAACTTTTGCAGGTGCGGGCCAAAAGAGTTTTTGTCGTAAGTTTGCTTTCGCAGTCCCGGCGTAATGCCAAAATCAAACCAGAACACATCCGGTTTGTACTTGTCCACAATCTCACAGCTTCGGGCCAACCAGTCGTCTTTGAACTGATCATCTTGGGGAACGAAGACGCCTGGCTTCTGGTACTGCGACGCGTTGTCCTTGAACAGGAACGGCATTGGGCGACCGTACAGACGGGCGTACTTTGGATCCGCGTTGTCGAAGTTCTCATTGCGAACGTAAAACATCCAGTTGAACGCGCGATGACTGCTAACGCCGAACTTCATCCCCGCAGCGCGTGTCGCGGCGGCAAGCTCTGCGATGACATCGCGTTTGGGGCCTTTTTCGGATGCGTCCCATTCGGTGAACGCACAGTCGTACATCGGGAATCCGTCATGATGTTCGGCAACGGGAATCACGTAGCGTGCGCCGGTTTCCTTGAACAGGGCGGCCCATTGTTCGGCGTCGAACTTTTCGGCTTTGAATTTGGGAATGAAGTCCTTGTAACCAAAGTCCTTTTGCGAGCCAAACTTTTTGATGTGATGTTCAAAAAAGTTGTCTCCACGCCGTTTGGTGTCGATGTACATTTGCCGCGGATACCATTCGCTTCCAAACGCCGGAACACTGTAGGGCCCCCAGTGGATGAAAATGCCGAACTTGGCATCCTTGTACCATTGTGGAATTTCGTAGCCTTCGAGGGATTGCCATGAAGCCTCAAAGGGGCCGGCATCGATCGCAGCATTGACCTTTTCGAGAGCCGGAGCAACGGCCGGATGCGGGGCCAGGGGATCGTCCGCCGTCTGTGCCGAAAGAGAAACACTGAACAACATGGCCAGACAGAGAGCAGCGAATGAACCGAAAGTTTTTTGCACGATATGCCTCGAAAGATGAGTGGGCTGTCCTTGAATGATGCTGGCAGGGACTCTGAAAGTCAACATTGTGAATTCAGGTTTTGCGAGCGGTCCCGGAGCGGGCACCGAACTGGCGGAAAGTCGCGGGACTTGGAACCGAAAATGGCCCCGGTTAGCGAAACAACTGACGAATGCCCACGGTATTGAAGACCCCCGTGCCAATGTTGCGAGCGCGATCGGCAGGACTGAAGTCAAGTATCAGGTAATCGCCGGAGCGGACCGCTGTTTGGCTGGCACGTTGAGAATATCCGTTTCGCAAGTCAAAATTCAGCACTTCCTGGCCGCCGTGGTTTCTTCGCAGCACCCGCAGTTGGCTGGGTTGCCGAAACGGGATGCCCAACTGTTGCTGGCCTTGGGGTACGCCGCCGGCAAGCGAAATGGCTTCCATGACCGACAACTGCCGGTCGCGTGGGATCAGGAACTCGCCGCCGCCCAACAATCCCCCGGTGTAATAGACTTCGGTGGGTCGTGCTGCGATGCGAACGATGTCGCCGTCGTCGAGTCTCACCGGGCTGCGCGAAGTGCGTGGAAAGCCCGTGGGGGAGCGAAGTGCAATGTCGTCGATTCTTTGGCCGCTTGGGCTGTAGCGAACGCGGCTGGTCCCGCTACGCGGAAACGTCGACTGCCCGCTTCGCACAAAGGGAGATTGCTCGCTTCGCGCAAAGGAAGATTGCCCGCTTCGCGCAAAGGAAGATTGCTCGCTTCGCGCAAAGGAAGATTGCTCGCTTCGCGCAAAGGAAGATTGCCCGCTACGAGGAAAGGCCGACTGGCCACGCGGTGCGACCCGGCCGACCGGTGGATACGCTGGCCGCCGGGCGCGGTAGACCCTCGCCGCATCTTCGGCGTTGACTCCGGGAAGCCCACCGGACTGCATCATCGCGGTGAGCATGTCGTTTTCGCCGGCCGGAAGCTGCAGGTCAACGATTCGACCACTGCGGTCCGAGCGAGCCGAAACGGCACCCGATGACTGTCCGCCGCGCGAAAAACGCGGATCGCGAGTGGCTTGCGATTGGTCTTCGCGGATAACGGTCACGTTGACGGTTCGCTCACGCATCAACGTCACGATCACCCGACTGCGTTCATTGATAATGGGTGCATCGCCGTCACGATAAATTCTCTTCAAAAGCTCTTCTACCTGCGCAACTGTAAAACCGCGAACCGAAATCGGATCCACCAAGGGCATCCAGATGGTGCCGTCGTGCGTCACCGGTGTGGGAAAGCCGATCGATGGAGGCAACTTGCTACCCTCCGGTGGCTGGTGAACCGGAGGCATGCCGTTGACTTCGCCGAGAACGCCTTCGACAAACACGCCCAGCGTGTCGCCCTTGTCCAGCGTGTAGGGCTGGCTGTTGCGGATCTGGAACATCGACGGATCGACAATCCTTTGGGCCATCAGATGGTTGGGCGACAACAGAACGAGGCAAACGAAAACGATGGCGGGACTGAGGACCGAATTGAAAGCGGACGAACGCATGGAGGAACCTGTGGGCGGGATGTCGTCAAAAGGAATCGGCTGTCGTCAGAGCATGGTCGCTGGCAAAGCCATGCAAGCACTCGAATCGGAACAAATTCCTGAGGATTGAATTCGTTAATCGGATTGGCACGGCGGATGCATTGTGAACTGGCATCACTTCAAGGCAAAGGATGGCCATGAATCGCAATCATATAACAATCATCGTTGTAACGTTTTTACTTGCAAGCGGAACCGCTGCCGAATTGTTTGGCCAGGGAAAACTTGGCCGTGCCCGCGAAGCGGTCCGCAAGCATGACGCGCCGGACACTTCCGCAAGTTCGAAGCGTGAGAAGAAGGACGACAAGAAACGCGACGAGCGCCGTGATCGCAATCGCAATCGCAAACGCCGAAAAAAGCAAAATCGCGACAGCGGGCTGAGCCTGGGCCTTGGAAGCCTCTTCGTGTCATCTGCGCCAGCGGTTCACGTGGTTGAGCATCACGTTGCGCCGACGGTGGCTTATGTTGGCCAACCGGTGCTGAACCAAAGTGTCGTGGACGAACCGATTATTGCTGGCGATTCAACTGTCCCGCCGTTGGCAGCGACTCCGATCGTGGTTGACGATTCGCTTGGGACCGGCGAGTGGGTTCACTGGGGCGTGCGACTGAGCGCAATCGGCGGCACGGACTTCGACGACATTGGCTTTGGCGGATTCGGTTTGCTATTGCAAGCTCCCGGTGGACCGGGGATCGACACCAGCGTTGCGATGCTGCGTGAGTCGGGAACGTCGTTCCGAGATCACCTTTTTCTTGGCGACGTAAATTTTGTTTACGAACCGTTTATCAGTAGCGATTTCCGAATGCGGTTGGGGATCGGAGTCAACTGGTTGGCCGATTCGTTCGGCGGTGACGCAGGATTTAATATGACAGCCGGTTTCGACTGGAAGCTTGGCCGTCGCTGGCTTGTCACCGGCGAAGTTGACTTTGGAACGATTGGCGATGCCGATTTGCTGCACACGCAAGTTAGCCTGGGTCGACGTTTGAACGAAAGCGCCGAATGGGCTTTCGGGTACGACTACAAGGACATCGGCGGGGCGACGATCGGAGCAGCGTTTACGGGATTGCGTTTCCGGTTTTAAGCAAGAGCTGAAAGATTCGTAGCCGGATCGGGCAGAATTCGC
>CALFWR010000084.1 GCA_937928555.1 uncultured Pirellulaceae bacterium | reverse complement strand
GGCGTGGGCGTCAGAATCAGTTGAGACAGTGATCCGCGTCTCTGATGCGATGAAACGATCGCTGTGGTTTCCATCTATCGGATGATTCGCGATTCTTGTTGAAATTCAGCTTTTCCCCTTGCTCCCGTTGGCCAGACGTAGAATCAACGCCCGTCGTCGTGAATAATCCGGGATCAAATACATTGCAAAAGATCGCAGTCCCGATGTCCTTATCGCCAAATCGTTTTTGCAGGATTCTTTGGCGGCGAAAATGATCGAGTCGTCCCGCCGGCCTTCATTTGTTTTGCGTACCAGCCCTGATTGAGCTGTTGGAGGTTTTGCTCCCGATTGTCAGCTGTCCTTGTTGGCCGTGATGCGCTTGAGGTGTTTTGCCGATTTTGTTGCGAAAGCTCTGCATCGCGGCTTGCGAGCCCTGTTGCCAATCCCGAAGACGGAGCACTGTCCTGTCGTTGAAGTTCTTGCAGGTTACTTCCGTCGGCAACCCAACGCTGCCAACGAACTTGCAATTCGGAAAGATCCTTGTAGCCATAATGCTGCTGGGTCGCCTGGTCCCAAGCGCGGGTTTCCTGTCCGGGGGTCTCCAGTTCCATGCCCGTGGCAAGGAATTGCATAAATGGCTTTCGTCCCTTTTGCGTGATCAAGAATTTGGCAACACTGAAACCTTGAGCGTACAGCGGCAGGATGTCCTCGGGATAATCCCTGAGCGTAAACATGCGATTGAATGGGATGCCACGTGAGGGGCTGGCCGAAAGAAACCCAATCAGCATCTGGTGGTTTTTCTGCTTTTCCGCATTGTGTTCGACAGTCGTACAGGCACCTTCATCGGCCCAGCGTGGCAGCGGCTGTCTGAAATGCGTGGCAAAGATCGTGTGCGTAATTTCGTGAGGCAGGACTGAATCCAAAATTCGCTCTGGCGTCCCAAAGACTTTCATGTCCCAACCGTTGGGTTCGGCTCGCTGAATTCCATTGCTTACGAACGCAAAACTGGTTTCACCGCCCGAATGCGGTGAAAGTGAAACGTGAATCGGACATTTCTCTCGCCAGGCTGGCAGTTCCTGGCCAAGCCAATCGACAGCAAGCTCTCTTCGAAAACGCTCGGCCTCGCCGTTAACTTTCCGCGCAAACGCCGGATCGGGAGCCAACACCACAAAGTTGGCACTGTCCGAGCGGAACATCCGCTGCGCCAAGACAGCTTTTTGCGAGCCACAGGCCCACAGTAGGCAGACCAATACAGAAACCGCGACGGGGCGTAAACGCATCGTTGACATCCATGTACCAAGATTCCCGCATCCTTGCGGGTCGTTTCCGCGATTGCCGCAGAAAAATCAGTACGCCAACCACAACAAGTGGTTCACGACGCTTGCGACGATACCAGATATTGATCATTTGCTCCAAGTCCACTCACTGCATTCCGCGGCCTGACGCTGTATTTGCAGTTAGACCAGTCGCATTCCGGGCTCGCTAGCAGACCTCGTGGTTTCTCAGTTGATCCGGAATTATTCACGACAACGGGCGTTGATTGGGTTGAACCACACAAAAGTTAACGTGACACCGGGTTCGCCTCGGAAATTTTGGTTCACCTCGCCGATGAAGTGCAGAAAAGCGACTTTACCCGGACCGATACGGCGTTCATTGGCTGAACTGAAAGTCACGCCTCGTGAATAATCCGGGATAAATAAGGCGGCCCAATGGCCGCCTTCTTTCTTTGCTTCGTCCCAAAGCGAACCTATGCAACCGCTCGCATCGCAACTGCCGGTTCTGGCTCGCGAATCAAATCGACGAACTCTTCGAAGATCCGCAGGTCCAACGCAGACGCGGCATCGTTTTCGGGGTGGAACTGAGTCCCGATTGCGATCCAGTCCTGCATTTCGCTTTCGATCGCTTCAACGACACCATCGGGGCAGCGAGCGGTCACGGCAAAGCCACTTGCGACTTCGTCGATCGCCATGTGGTGACGACTGCTAACGCGAATTTCCCCATCGCCGTATACCCGGCCCATCAATGAATCAGTTACCACATCCAAACCGTGGCGGTGATTCGGATCCTGTGGATCCTTGTGCGGAATCGCACCCGGAAGATCATCCGGAATGTGCAAAAACAGATTGCCGCCCATCGTCACGTTAAGCAATTGCATCCCGACTCCAATACCCAGAACTGGCGTGCGAGATTCAGCAATCAGAGACATCAGAACGCGATCAAATCGTTCGCGACGTGGATCAAGATGCTTCACAGATGGATGCAGCATGAATCCATCGCGGCGCGGATCAAGGTCCGCTCCGCCGACCATCACAAACCCGTCCAGCGTCGAAAGCAGCTGTGTGATGTCGTCTTCGTTGCTGGCCGGAGGAACAATGACCGGAATGGCTCCCGCTCTTGCAATACTGTCGTAGTATCCTGCCGTTACCGCCGAAAAAGATGGTTGATTTCGTTGAGCCTGACGAAAGTCCGCGTTAAGTCCAATGATAGGCTTGCGTTGCATTAACTTCTCCTGATATGCAGTCGTCCGTCGTGAACGACTTCAGAAGATTCCCGAAGTCACGCAAATGAAGATACTTTGGCCGATAATCCGTCCGATGGATGCTCGCCAATACGGAAGTGCACCTAACCCAAATCCCGTGGATTGCGTTACACTTTTCCGACCGCCCTTCCTAAGCGTTCGTCGGTTACCTCCCTGATGAATGTGAACGTTGCAGGTCGTCTGCAACGAACAGGATTCTGCAACATCAATTTCTAACGTCAACGAAACAATCCTATCTTCTGGCAATACAATCCGCTGGCACAACATCTTGGGCTGCTAGCATCGCATGCTGCCTGTTTCATCCGGATCAAACCAATGGATTCTTCAAAATCGGACTATCAAAGCTGGCTCGCCAGTTACCGCGCGAGACTGAAAAAAATCGTCGATGCCGCGACCGCCGATTCGATTATCGAAAGCTTTGCAGCCACAAAAACCACGTCTTTTCGAGTCAACGGTATCAAATCGACCCCTCAAGCGGCGTTGGATGCTTTGTCGCAAGCCGAAGTCCAAACCAATCCGGTCGCATGGTGCGATGAGGCGTTTACCGTTTCCCCCGATCAACGAGAATCGTTGTCTCACAGCAGTCTCGCCAGCGAAGGCCATATCTATATTCAAGGGCTATCGAGCATTTTTGCGACGTTGGTCCTGGAACCGCAGCCCGATCAGTGGAATCTGGATCTCGCCGCAGCCCCTGGCGGCAAAGCGTCACACATCGCTGATTTAATGAACAACCAGGGCAAGCTTTCGGTCGTCGAACCGATCCGCAAACGCATGTATCGCCTCGCGGACAACCTCAATCGCCTGGGCGTGACGATCCAAAAGACCTATCTCATGGACGGCCGAAAAGCCGGCGGCAAAGTCCCGGATCGCTTCGACTGCGTGCTTCTGGACGCGCCCTGTAGCGGCGACTCGCGGATTCGTGCTGACAAACCGGATTCGTGGAAGTTTTGGAGCCCTCGCAAAGTCAAAGAGCAATCGCGAAAGCAAAAAGGCCTGATCGAATCCGCATTTCAATCAACAAAACCAGGCGGCACGCTTGTCTATTGCACTTGCAGCCTTTCACCAGAAGAAAATGAACTTCAGGTGGATCATCTGCTTCGCAATCAAACGGACGCCGACCTTTCTCCAATCGAAGTTCCGTTTTCAAACTGGCAGCCAGGCCTGACGCGATGGGAAGATGCTCAATTGGACAAACGATTGATGCAGTGCGTTCGGATTCTTCCCAACCAAGAATTCGATTCCTTCTTCATTGCAAAGATTCGCAAACGCGATGACTAGTCGGCGTTCTCATCGGACCGCTTATTTTTCAGCGTTCATGTTCTGCAAAAACTCTTTGCGCAATTCACGCCGCATGATCTTGTTGGAAGCCGTTCGCGGCAAGCTGTCCCGAAAATGAAGCTCCGATATGCGAATCAACGGGTTGATCATCCTGCGAACCGTTGTGTTTAGTTCCCGTTTCAATCGGACGGCGACACCCGCGTCCGACGAATCGCTCCGCTCGCCTTCTACTGCCCTAACCACAAACAGAATCAATCGGTCCGGACAGGAACTGCCTTCTTTATCGACCGTGACCGCGATCACCGCCGACGCGGAAACATCCGCGTGATCATTGACAATCGACTCGATCTCGGCCGAACCAATCTTGATCCCGCCGGGATTCATCGTGTCGTCAACACGCCCACCGGCACGGAAATATCCACCGGGCAACTCGACGAATCGGTCACCGTGTCGCCGCAGCGGAACGCCGGATTCGGGCACGTCGGCGTAGTAAGTTTGCCAGTGATCCCGATTGAGCAATTTCGTAGACAGTCCAATTGATGGCGGCACAAGAAAAATTTCGCCCTCATCAGTTGCTGTGCCTTGTTCGTCCAGAATGCGAAAATCCATCCCGATCGCGGGGGTGGAAAACGCCGCCGCCACGTTCGGCTGCAGCATCGTGCTGCTGATGTAACCGCCGCCAATTTCAGTCCCCCCGCAGTACTCAATGATCGGCTGAAAACCCGCCGAAGCCGACAGCCACGTCATGTCCAACTCGTTGGAGGCTTCACCGGTCGAACTGAAACATCGAATCGACGACCAGTCGACGCCTTGCAGACTTCCCGACTGCCGCCAGTGCCGCACGATTGCCGGGACCACGCCCAGCATCGTCGTTCCAGCTTCTGCGACGAATTCCGCAAACGGTTTCCCAATCGGGGAACCTTCAAACAGCCCAATGGTTGCCTTGTTGATCAAGCTGGCAAAGATCAGCCATGGCCCCATCATCCAACCGGTGTTGGTCGGCCAAACCACCACATCGCCCGGTCGGATATCGTGATGAAAAAAGCCATCCGCTGCGCACTTGATCGGCGTCGTCTGGTCCCACGGGATCGCCTTGGGGTCGCCCGTGGTGCCGGAAGAAAAAAGCACATTGATGGTGTGCTCCGGCGGCAGCACCGGTGCCTCAAACTCAACTTTGTCCTCTGCCACCGCGCCCAACGGCAATTCCGCAAGTTCCAACGTCCGCGTCCCGAGACCCTCACAAGCATCAGACTCAACCGCTTCGCGAATCCGCGACTCCAGTTCGATCGTTTTGTTGCCCAGCTTCCAGGACGCACAGTAGACCACCGCGTTGGCTTGCGAAATCCGGATCCGTTTGGCAATTTCAGCTGACGAGAACGAATCCGCAATCGAAACCACGGCGCACCCCGCGCGGACAATTGCCAAATAGATCACGACCGATTCCATGTGCATCGGCAACACGACTGCGATTCGACTGCCTGGCTGAAAACCATTTCTTGCCAACCACGCCGCCATCCTGGTCACACGGCGGTCAAGCTCCCCATAGGTCAGTTCCTGCATCGGTTCGCCGGCAGCCCGATATCGAATGGCGATCTGCTCGGGTTTAGCCAAAAAGCAACTCGCGGCGATGTTCAGCCGACCACCGGGAAGCCATGTCGGGGTTCGCGGGTCATCGTACTCGACAGGCGAATCGGGCGCGGTGCTGAACTCGATCGCAAGCTCCGAGATCGTCCGCGCCCAAAACAGATCCGCGTTCGATTGCCAAAAGCTCTTCAGTTCCTCGAATGAATTCAGCCCCAGCGACGCCATGAAGCGGCCAAGGTTGGTCTGGCCCGATAGTCCGGGGTCGGGAAACCAGACTGGCGGCGGACCATGATTTTCCCGATCCCAGTCGGCAAAGTGGTTTTGGTGAAAAGCAACTCGCTGTTCGATCGTGAGACCGTCGAGCTTTCCTTCGGCCTTCGTTTGATTCCAAGAATCGACCAATCCCTGTTTGTTTTGCATTCGAGTTTCCAAACGACAAACAAAAAACGTTGTTTTCCTGAGCAGATAACACGAATTGTGAACCAGTCCGTAGCGGTGACTCACTCACGCGTCGGGTTACCAGGGCCGGGTCAATTCAAGCGGGAACGGATTCATTCGCAGCAGCGATTTCCAACGGTAGCCCACCAAGGCGACTCCCCACTACGTTTTGCCAGGCACTGACGGCCGCTCCAGCTCAAAGTTATCCGTCGTCCGGGTGTAAGACTTACCGCCCAAACGCCCAACATTGTCCAACTCGGAAATGTCGACCACATTTTTATCGACCACCGAATCGTCCACGTGCATCATGACCACTTCGCCAATCACCACGTTGGCTCCAGCAGGGCCGTCTGCCAATTCAATGTGTTTGAGCAATTTGCATTCGAACTGCGCCAGCGACGACGCGACACGAGGCGGTTGGACAAGGCTCGATGCGGCGGTCTCAATTCCCAACGCATCGATCTCGCTGTGGTTTTCTTCGAAATCCGCAGAGGTCTGAACCATCACTTCGGCATCATCAAAGCAAACAAGGTTGACCACGAATTCACCGGTTTCAAGCACGTTCAACAGTGAGTGCTTCTTGCTGCCGTCGCGCCGATTGACCGGGCAGAAAAGCACCGACGGCGGGTTGGCACCGATTCCGTTAAAGAAACTGTAAGGCGCCAAATTCGTGACGCCGCCTTTGGAGACAGTAGAAACCCACGCAATCGGCCGCGGAGTAATCAACTGTACCATCAACGTGTAAACTTCACGGATGCCCATTTCGGCAGGATTGAATTGCATTTCTTTTCCTCGTTGCGATTGTTGCGTTTCTGTAGTGTCCCAATGGCTGAATTGCTACGACCAGTCGCCTTCGGGCGTGCCGTTAAATCGCTTCTTTAGCCCCTCCCAGCAGTCAACATAGTTGTCCTGCAAAGGAGCCTCTTTTGCGGCAAACTCCGTCACCATCTGCGGGAAACGGGTCTCGAACATGAACGACATCGTGTTGTCCAGATAGACCGGATCGTCAGTCGAATGGCTGGCCTTTTCAAAAGCATCATTGTCCGGACCGTGAGGCAGCATGCAATTGTGCAGGCTGATCCCGCCGGGCACAAATCCCTCGGGCTTGGCGTCGTACTGCCCGTAAATGTTGCCCATCAGTTCCGACATGATGTTCTTGTGATACCACGGTGGGCGGAACGTGTTCTGCTGCGGCAACCAGCGCGGGGGAAAGATTACAAAGTCGATGTTCGCGGTACCTTCTTCGGCCGTCGGCGCGGTGAGCACCGTAAAAATCGACGGGTCCGGGTGATCAAAGGTAATCGAACCGACCGCCGCAAAGTGCCGCAGATCGTACTTGTAAGGAGCATAATTTCCGTGCCAGGCGACCACGTCCAGCGGTGAATGATCGATTTCAGTGCGATGAAACTCGCCACACCATTTGACCGTCACGCCGCAATCCGCATCCCGGTCTTCGAACCACGCAACCGGCGTCTTGAAGTCCCTCGGGTTCGCCAAGCAGTTGGCTCCGATCGGACCGCGACCGGGCAATGTAAATTTTGCGCCATAGTTTTCGCAAACAAAGCCCCGGGCCTGGTCGTCCAACAGATCGACTTTGAAAACCATACCGCGCGGCAACACGCAGACCTCCAATGGCTCAAGCTCAATCTTTCCGAACTCGGTACAGATCGACAGGCGACCGGCTTGCGGCACGATCAGCAACTCCGCATCCGCATTGTAAAAGAACTCGTCGCCCATGCTCTCATTCGCGAGGTAAACATGCGTCGCCATGCCGCAATGCGTTCGCGCGTCGCCGGCGGTGGTCATCGTTCGCATGCCGCTGACAAAGTTGACTTGCTGACTCGGGAAAGGTGTCGGATCCCAGCGGTACTGACCCAGCGACACGACGTCGGGAACAATGTTGGGACCACTTTTCCAGTACGGCATCTCAATCTTTCCAAAGCGCCGAACGTGCTTGACCGAAGGCCGGATTCGGTAAAGCCACGAACGCTCGAGGGTCGCGTGCGGCGCAGTGAACGGCGAACCGGAAAGTTGTTCGGCGTACAAGCCATAAGCACAGCGGCGCGGAGAGTTTCGCCCAACCGGCAGCGCACCGGCAAGGGCTTCGGTTTCAAAATCGTTCCCAAACCCGGGCATGTAGCCTTTTTGCGTCGCTGTCACTGTCGCTTCCCGTTAGCTCTGCTGCTGAATTTCATCACCGTATTCGCCTTTGGCCATCTCGTCGGCTTCGATCGACTCAAACAGCGCCTTGAAGTTACCTTCTCCGAACCCATCGTCGCCTTTGCGTTGGATAAACTCAAAGAATATCGGACCGATGACGGTTTTGGAAAAAATCTGTAGCAGAATTTTGGTTTCCCCGCCGTCCACGACACCCTCTCCGTCAATCAGGATGCCGTGTTTCTTCATCCGGTCCAGCGGTTCTTGGTGCTCGACAACCCGATCTTTGGACATCGCGTAGTAGGCATCTGGCGGGCCGGGCATGAATCGAACGCCTCGTTGGTGGATCTCATCAACTGCATCGTAAATGTCCAACGCTCCAACGGCGATGTGCTGGATCCCTTCGCCATTGTACTTTTTCAGATAGTTCACAATCTGACCGGTTTCGCCCCGGTCCTCATTGATTGGAATTCGAATTCTCCCACAAGGTGACGTCAACGCCCGGCTTAACAGGCCCGTGTACTTGCCCTGGATGTCAAAGAAACGAATCTCGCGAAAGTTAAACAGGTCGCCGTAAAACCTGAACCACTTGTCCATGTTGCCGCGAAAGACATTGTGCGTCAGGTGGTCAAGGTAATGAAAGCCGACGCCTTGCGGATGGGCTTTGGCGATCCAGTCAAACTGTTCGTTGTAGGGACTGGTATCAAAGTACTGATCGACAAAGTAAATCAGCGATCCACCAATCCCAACGATCGCCGGAACGTCCAGGGCTTTGCCATCGCCGGTGTAGGGTTCGGCACCCTTGGCGACCGCGTGCTTGAACGCATGTTCCGCGTCGGCAACACGCCAACCCATCGACGCCGCGCAAGGACCATGGTCTTCGATGAAGCCCGCCGCATGCGTGTCGGGCTGAGCATTGATCAGGTAAGAAATGTCGCCTTGCTGCCACAGCTCGATGGACATGGACTTGTGAGTCGCCACATGCGTGTAGCCCATCGACGAAAACAGATCGCGCAAAACTTGGGGTTCAGGATGCGCGAACTCCACGAACTCAAATCCGTCGGTGCCGGCAGGGTTTTGCTCACTGATTGTCGATCGGGGTGCGTTGTGCGGAAAAGGTCCCATGCTTGTCTGTCTCCTGTTGTGAATCGAATCGCGTCGCCGGCGATGTGCTCGTTAAGTTGATCGACGTCAAAAGTGATCAACGCGAGAAAACAGGCGATTCGCCTTAAAAACGATACCCTGAAGCAACTTTTGATCAACAGCAAGGCTTCCGTTTGGACAATTTGTACTGTGAACGGGCTTTTGGGTTCCCAGCATTGTGCAAATTGACTCTTAATCCGGGTTAATGCACCGGAGGTTCCGTTGACTGGGCCACCCTGTTTCATCCACGCACCACAAGTGTCGCAAGGCAGGGCGGGATTGAAACCCCGGCTCGCATTAACAAACCCCAAAGTGAGCCGTTGGCCGGTGCTCGTCGTGAATAATCCGGGACCAAAATAGGCAAATCATCCGTAACTGCGGGTGGCGGATGGCGGATGGCAAGATTGAACTTCAGCGAGTCACACGAAATGATCCCGCGGTCACACCCATGACATCCCGAACGCAAATCAAACGGTTGACAGCGCAATCCCCTGAAGCTGCCGTCGGATTTGGAAGAAGAAAAACGGTGGCCCCGGAAAATCAGACAGGCTGGGTAATATCGCTGGCCAAAATCCGCTGAATCTGAGTGGGTGTCAGAAAACCGGTTGATCCCATCGTGTCCAACAGCGATGGAGTAGTCGAATGTTCAAGCCCAAGGTTGTGACCAACCTCATGGGCTAAAGCCCTGGCAATGAAGCTTCGCCCGACCAAAAAATCCGGAGCAACGTCTGACACTGCCTGCACGGCCCCAGTGCGTCCGACAAAAGCTCTGCCGTTGCTGCTGACAATAGGCGCCTCCAGGCCAGGCACCCGGTTGACAAAATAATAGTCAACGACCAGCGGGTCCGAACTACCAATTCCTGCCGCGTCACCACGAGCAATGATTTCGGAAAAATCACCCAAAGGACGAATACCCTCTCCAACTCCGTTGGCAAAGGTGCTGTTGTACTGCCGTGTCGGAAGGAATTCGACTTCCACGCCAGCCTGATTGTAGATTCGATTAACCCTTCTTCGGATTTCGGCTTCCTGTTCGGCGTTGCCAAAAGAAATCGCTGTGTTGGAGCCATCATCATCTGAAACAACAATCGGCTGAACGATGATTCGCTGGGTGATGGGCCGCGTCAACAGTGATGCAATCGGCACGGCGTCTTCCTGAAACGCTTCGATTTGTTCCACGCTGAAGAGAGTTATCTGGTCAAAAAAAGCAGATTCACTCGGTATCCTGATATCGGTTAGCTGAAAGCCGGCTCCAACTCGATCCACCTGGAACTCAAAACGCGATGTTGCCGCCGCACTAAATTGGTCCACTCCCTCTCCGCCATTGAGAAAATCGGCACTACTGACAGCAACAAATCCGTCATCTCCGGCATTGCCAAGCAGGCGATTCTGCGAAGAACCTTCAGGCGCGAACAAACTTCCAAAAAGTTCGTCATCTCCATCCTGCCCTGCTAACAGGTCAGCACCATCGTTGCCCGCCAAATTGTCGTCGCCTGAGCCACCGAAGATTTCGTCATCTCCATCCCCTCCCCGGATTCGATCGTCACCGGCTCCTCCGGCCAGGCGGTCATTCCCGCTGCCGCCTCTGATTGTGTCTGCTCCGTTGCCACCATTGATGGTGTCATCGCCTCCATTGCCTCCAAGCGTGTTGGCACCGTCGATACCAAAGATTGAATCATCGCCCCGACCACCGTTGGCTGTGTCGTCTCCCAAACCTGCGAAGATTGTATCGTTGCCTTCATTTCCATTAAGCAAGTCATCGCCAGCGTTGCCTTCCAGGCGATCGTTGCCGAAACCTCCGACCAGTATGTCGTTTCCATTTTGTCCGACCAGCCGATCATTGCCGGCTTCACCAAAGAGCCGATCCGCATCTTCGCCACCGAAGAGCCGGTCTGCACCATCCTGGCCGCGTAGCACGTCATTACCTGCGTCGCCGCGCAGCAAGTCGTTTCCAGTTCCACCGACGAGCGTATCATTTCCGTCAGCACCGAACAGGCGATCCTGTCCCGGCCCGCCAAAGATTCGATCCACGCCACCCTGGCCGCGAAGGGTGTCGCCGCCAACACGTCCGACGAGGGTATCGTTTCCTGTTCCGCCGACCAGTATGTCGTCACGGAACCCGCCTTCAAGGAAATCATTTCCTGCGCCGCCATTGATTAGCGAATCGCGAAGCAAGGTATTGGTTACCCGGTCGTCTCCCCCACCAGCGAAAACCAACAGGCTCGTCACTTCGGAATACTGAAACGTTTCAGTCAGATTCGCATCACTGTTTATTCGAACGGTGAAGCTTTGAAAATCGGAACTGCCAACGAGTTCAATCACGTCGTTGCCTGCGTTGCCGCGAACGATGACTTCGCCGTTGTCAAACCCAATGCTGGCCAACATCTGGCGCGGCTCAAGCGTTTGATAGTTGTTGGAACGGGCTGGGGCGGTGCGTGAGCGTTTTTTGCGATTCATCGAAGCTCGATGGCTGGAATACGACACGGTCGTGTCACTGACAGGAGGACCAGTCAACCAGTTTTATTCGTCGAAGTTGGCCAAACAAGTCGTACAGCCCGAGCAAAATTTATGCCAGCAAAGAAAACCGGGGAATCTGGTCCTTGGTGTATCAAACGTGTCGTCCAAATAATGACGCATGGCGTCATCTTGATGTCGAGTCGCTGGAGTCCGCATGGCTCGAAGTAAGCAAATGTGGCTAATCCAATCCCTCGCTTGGGGCGTTTGGGGGCTGTTGGTTTAGTCCGGACATTTCATCGGTATCCAGTGCGAACCGAATTACCCCATGCTGACGGTGCGTGCGATGGTCCTTGTGCGAACCTGCGCTGATTGGCCTGTGGCTGACCATGAGCCGCAGATCTTGTGTCACTCAAACCCGAATTATTCACGACGACGGGCGTTGATTCTACGTCTGGCCAACGGGAGCAAGGGAAAAGCTGAATTTCAACAAGAATCGCGAATCATCCGATAGATGAAAACGACAGCGATCGTTTCATCGCATCAGAGACGCGGATCACTGTCGGAACTGACTCTGACGCCCACGCCTCGTGAATAATCCGGGATAAGATCCTCCGCAAAACAAACGCTAACAGCATCGGTAAAGGTTTTCATGCGACTGCTCGCAACCATCGTGCTTTCGATCATAATTCTGGGCGGCACGTGGCTGTTCATTGACATCGACAGCAACGTCAGACGCAAACCTCCGGAAGTCGAATTTGCGTCCGCCGCTGCGGAAACGACGATCCGGATCGTGCGGAATTTTGACTGCCAGGGTAACGCGGACTTTCGCGAGGACGCGATCAAGGTTTCCTTTGGGGGCAACGTCGCCTACAACAGCCAGAAAGATTTACTTCCTGCCGCCGAGCCCATTGAGTTTTCACTTGAGGGCGTCGAAGTCGGCAGAAACAGCTTTACCGTTTTCGCCAATCCCGCAGTCGCAGATGATTTTGGTGATTCCGGGCCGGCGTTGAAAGCGATGCTGGTCAAAGTCCTTTACGGTGGCAGAGAAATTGCCCGAGAAGTTTTCGCATCCGACGACGAGTTTGATGCAACGGTCGGCGGCGAAGTTCCCTTTTTCATTGAGGGCACCCCGGAAGGTGAAGGGAATTTGCACTAGTCGGTACCATGAGCAGCACTTCAACCAAAATCGCCATTCGCGTCGAAGACCTGACCGTCAGCTACGGACCGGTTCCTGCGTTACTGGACGTCACGGTCGATGTTCCCGCTGGCGAACTGATCGGTGTCATCGGCCCCAATGGATCGGGGAAATCGACGCTTATTAAATCGATGATGGGGTTTATCAAACCTGATGTCGGTGAAGTTTTTCTTTTTGATCGGGAAGTCTCACAGACTCGCGGGATGGTCGCTTACGTTCCACAACGCGGCAGCGTCGATTGGGATTTTCCGATCACCGTCCGCGAAGTCGCAGCGATGGGGCGCTACGGGCATCGCCGTTGGTGGCAGAATCTTTCTCGCCAGGACTACGCCAAGGCCGACCAGGCGTTGGAGTTGGTTCGCATGAGCGATTTCGCAAAATCTCAAATCGGTCAGCTTTCCGGCGGCCAACAGCAGCGTGTCTTTATGGCAAGGGCTCTGGCGCAGAACGCAGAAATTCTGTTGTTGGATGAACCGTTTGCCGGTGTTGACGCGGCAACCGAAAGAGCCATTCTGGATGTGTTGCAAAAAACCAAATCCGAAGGCAAAACCGTCGTCGTGGTCCACCATGACCTTGCCACCGCAGCGGAGTATTTCGACAAACTGATTTTGCTCAAGCAGCGTTTGTTCGGCTTCGGTCCGCCATCGGTTGTTCTCAATCCGGAACTGCTCTGCGACGTCTACGAAGGCAATCTGAAGGTCTTTGCGGAACTGACAAAGCAGCAGGCAAAGTAGCCAAAGTAGTAGGCACACTCCGTGTGCCGTCGAGCGCAGAAAAACGTGGCGGCACACGGAGAGGTTATGATTCTATTCGCCGCAATACCAATGCTCTCCCTTTGGCAATGCTCTCCCTTTGGCAATGCTCTCCCTTTGGCAATGCCCGTCGCGCGCAACCCTCCCCGGCGGTGAACCGCCGACCCTCCCAGATGGGAGGGTGATCGAAAAAATCACAGCCTCGAAGTGTGCCTGCTACTCTGGCTCTCAGTGTGCCTGCTACTCTGGCTCTCTGGCCAACTGGGTTCGAACGAAGAACTCCACCGCACTCATTCCCAGCAGGTTAAAAACCATAAGCAGAAATTGACCCTGCGAAGTCGATGGCTGGAGCCAGTGATGCATCGGCCAGGCGATGCAACAACCCCACAGCACCACGACAGCAAGCAGGATCCCGGCGCGAAACCGGAATGCTTTCCAGTCGAATGGTTGGGTTGTCTCTTTCTGATATCTGGATATCGATTCAATATCAAAAACCGGTTCTTCTTTTTTCGCTCTGCCCATCGTTACACGCTCCTGGCAAATTGACTTCCGAACCAGTTTACAATCCGGCCACATGCGGCACTGCGATTTTCGATCAAACGAAAAGTGTGCTCCGACTTCGGATAGTACTCGACTTGCAGTTGTCCGTCGTCCGGTTGCAAGCCATACATTTCCTTGAACTGTGAGCGACCACAAATGTCGTCGTATCCGTCGGTGTACAGAAACAGAAGCTTCATCCCGCGATCGAGCATTCCTTTGAGGTCCTGCACCACTTCGTCGCGGTCCAGGTCGTCGCCAAAGAACTCCGATTCGGCCAAAGTCTCGCCAGCGGTTTCGTCGTTGGCAGCGCCCGCGAAAAAACGACGCTTGAAAGAGTTACGCCAGAATCGGGGCCGCAGAAATCGCAACACGAAATGGCGAAAGTAAAACCCAACGGTGCGAAACACGATCCCGTCCATGAACACCGCGCCCACGACGCGATCGTCCTGGACGGCGACCTGATGCGCGTTGAACGCTCCCGAACAGAGCCCCAAAATCACGAATCGATCGTGGCCAAATGTTTCCTTCAGGTAGTCAATCGCGTCGGACACATCCAGCACCGCTCGCTCGTCGCTTTGGCGTAGCTTTCCCGGTCGCACGTGACTGTCGCCAAGCCCACTGAGGTCCATTCGCAGCGTCGTAAAACCCTGGTCAGCCAACAGCCGTGCCATATGAACATGCAATCGGAACGGGCCAATGCGATGGACGATCCCCGCGTTGATCACGATCGCAATCGGCGCACCTTTGACGGCTTTGTCCTGATCCGGAGTGGTCAAAATACCGATCAACCCTTCCTTGGGCCCGAACTGACAAACGGTTTCCTTCATCATTGTGCCATCTCCGTTTTCTCGGGAACCAGAGCACCGAACCGAACAAGCCGTTCGAATACTTCTTCGGTGTGAATCGCAATTTTCCGAACCGTTTGTGGACGCAGCCATGCTGTTTCCAACTGTCGAAGGTCATCCCAGGAGTTTTCATCCTGTGTGTAGATAACTTTTCGCATCGGGTTGGCGGTCTGATACTGTTCGCGATAGATCCCCAAATCGAACACCAAATGCGGCAGTTCAATCGCGGCCCAGTCAAACAGTGGCTGTTGCAGATCGTTTAGCAGTTCACGTGAATAGATCGAACCAAGGATCTCTTCGGCCCGGTTGTCGCTATGAGTCTTCATGCGGCAAACCCACAGGTCCAGCATCTCGCGATGCATCTTGCGACGCTTCTCAAGCCAATGGGCTCCATCAGCGACGGGCTCCCACAGGACCAGAGAATTTACATCATCACAGCGTTTCGCCTGTCGAACCGCCAAACCGGCTCCTGTCCCCAAACCCAGCAGCATGCAGGAGCTTGCACCGGTGCGATTTTTCAACCAGGCCTTTGCCGTTTCGAGATCCTGTTGCCACTGCTCAAGGGCCTGCACATCAACCGGGTCACCCAGGGAATCCCCAATGCCCCAGTAATCAAATCGCAGAACGTGAATTCCTTTGCGGGCAAGCTGTCCGGCAAGCAAACGCAAGCACCAGTGCGAACGAATGTATTCCTGGCCAAAAGGAGCGCAGATCAGGACCGCCCGGATGGGTTGCGCAGCTTTTCCGCGCGGCGCGTGGTAGACGCCGAAAAGCTGCCTTTCTGGTTGTCCGAAGTACGTCGGTTCCATGTTCAGTCCCAAAAACCTTTGATCGATTTGAAGATGCCTTTGTTCGCCGGGCCGGATTTCTTGTTTGGCTCACTGGTTGCCGGTTGGTCTTTCTTTGGCGGTACGTCCACTGCCACCGGGGCAGGGGCTGTTTTTGAAACTTCAACCGCTGATGGTTTCAGGCTGGCCGTTTCATCGACTTTGTCGGCCAATTGTTCCAGGCTTCCAGCCAAGAAGTCCGGCGGGCTCAGCCTCGCTCCGGTCTGCTTCTCGATTTCAGAGATGGCTTGCATGACCAATAACGAATGTCCGCCAAGGTCAAAGAAGTTGTCGCCCGGCTGAATGTCATCGACTTTCAGGATGGTCGACCAAATGGAAACCATCAGTTTCTGCGCGGCTGTTTCGGGCGCATCGTTCGCTGGTTCTTCACGCGGCACCAACGCCGCCGGTGCGGGTAAAGCTTTGTAGTCGATTTTGCCGTTGTTGGTTTGTGGCATCGACTCCAGCGGTACCAAGAACTGTGGCACCATGTAATATGGCAATCGCTCCTTTAGTTGCTCGCGAACCGATTCGACGCTTTGCGGCTTTGCCGGATCGTCGACCCAGTAGCCAACCAGTCGTGAATCGCCCGGAGTGTCCTCGCGAACAATGGCAACCGCTTCAGAGACGCCAGTCACGTCCTTGAGCCGTGTTTCGATCTCGCCCAGTTCGATGCGAAAGCCGCGAACTTTGACCTGTTTGTCATTGCGACGAAGAAACTCAATGTTGCCATCGTGGCGGTACCTGGCCAGGTCGCCCGTCTTGTAGATTTTGTTGCTACACCAATCGACAAACGGATTGAACCACGGATTGGAAACGAATCGCTGGTCTGTCAAATCATCGCGGTGAAGATAACCCAACGTCACGCCGGCACCACCGATGAACACTTCGCCATCACTGCCGACGGGAACGGGTTGCATGTTCGCATCCAGCAGGTAGATCTGTGTGTTGGCGATCGGCTTGCCGATCAGAATCGGCTCGTCTGCTTCGGTGATCTGATAAATGGACGACCAAACCGTGGTTTCGGTTGGGCCGTACATGTTCCACAGTTCCCCGCAGCGTTTCAACAATGGACCCACCAGGTCGGACGGCATGGGCTCGCCGCCACAAAGGATTTTCAGGTTTTTGACTCCGTTCCACTGCGCCGAAATCATCAGGCGAAGCGTCGATGGCGTCGACTGAAACAGCGTGATGCCGTTGTCTTCGATCGCTGCGGCTAGCGAGTTTCCATCGCGTACCATTTCTTGGCTGGCGATTACACAGGTGCCACCGGTCAGCAATGGCAGATAAAGCTCAAGGACCGCGATGTCAAACGAAAGCGTTGTCACGGCGAGGACTTTATCATTGGATCCAAAGCCTGGTGTTTCGGCCATGGAATGAAGAAAGTTCGCTACCACGCCGTGAGGTACGTTGACGCCTTTCGGGTCTCCGGTCGAACCGGAAGTATAAATCACGTAGCACGTGTCTTGCTGCTGAACGTCCACTTCAAAGGCATCTTTTGACTGTGCCTCGATCTCGCTTAGCGAATCCTCGATGATCTTCATCGGTTTCTCGAAAGGCGCAACCTGCTCGCGATTTTCAGCGCCGGCGACGATCAGTTGTAGCTGCGACTGATCGCACATGTATTTGAGTCGTTCATCGGGAAATGCCGGGTCAAGCGGCACGTAGCCTGCGCCTGATTTCAAAATTCCCAACAGCGCGACGACCATTTGCTCGCTGCGGTCAACGCAAAGCCCCACCAGTGCGCCGCTGCAGACGCCCAGGTCTCGTAGCCATCGGGCCCACTGGTTCGATTGCTGGTCTAGTTCGCGGTAGGTCAACTTTCTGTCGGCAAACTCAATCGCCACTCGCGACGGAGTGCGCTGGGCTTGTTCTGAAATCAGACCATGCAGTGTCCGCGTGGTCGAGTATTCGCGGTCGGTGCGGTTCCAGTCGACAAGGACTTTCTGTCGCTGCGCCAGGCTCATTACCGGGACGTTGGCAACGACCTGCTGTGGGTCGGACGCGAGTTGCTCGAGAAAGCCAGCAAAGCCCTCAAAGAGAAAACTCATCGCCGAAGAGGTAAACAGGTCGGAGTTGTATTGCACCTGCAGTTCGATCGACTTGTCGGCGCAGATGACGCCGTTGATGGACCACTCAAAGTTTTCAAACATCCGCGGTTCGACCGCAACTTCGACCTCAAGACCGGTAAAGCCAACTTTTGTGGTATCGGCCGCGGGGTCAATGTTGAATGAGATTGCCAACATGGGAGCCCGGCGTGGGTCGCGCTTGAAGTTGATCTTGCTGAGAAGTTTTCCAAACGAAAACCGTTGGTGCTCGAATGAGTCAAGCAGGTTGCTACGGGTGGCGTTGAGGTGGTCGGTAAATCGATTGCGGGTGTCAACTTTGGAACGAAACGGCATGGTGTTGACGCAGTTGCCAATCAGTTCTGGCTGTTCCATCGCCATCTGCCCGGCGGTAGCAATTCCAATGCAGAAATCATCACAACCAGATATCCTCGCGACGAAGCATTCAAAGGCCGCCAACAATGTATTGAAGATGCTGCAGCCCGATTTCGCGCCCATCTGCCCCAACTGCTCGACAAGCTCCGCGTCAAGAACATGGTCGTAGCGGCGGGCAAAATAGGTCCGCTCGTTGGGCCGCTTGAGGTCGATCGGCAGGTCAAGAACCGGAACGTGATCGGAGTACTGGTCGACCCAGAAAGCTTCGTCGGCGGCCGCATCATCGGAAGCAAAATACTGATCCATCGCTCGCGAGTATTGCTGGTATGTGTTCGCGGGCGGAAGCTGGCCGGGTTTGCCATTTTCGTTATCGTACAGGACTCCAAGGTCACGGCTGAGCACATTCAACGACCATCCGTCAAGAACGAGGTGATGGGCAGTGACCGTCAGGTGATGCTCGGTTTCTGAATATTTCTGTAGAACCGTGCGAAACAGCGGGCCATTCTCAAGGTCAAACGGTGTGCAGCCTTCCTGTTGAATCGCTTTGAGTCGCTCGATCTCCCGGTCTTCCTCGCTCAAGTGCGAAAAGTCGACTTGCCGGATATCAAGCGGCTGCGCCGAATTAACGATCAACTCAAGGCCGTCTTTGGAGATTGCCGCGTTGAGGCACTGATGCCGCTGCGTGACTTGTGTCAGTGCAGTGACAAGAGCCTTGACGTTGAGTGGACCGCGAAGTTTGAGCGTCGTGATCTCGTTGTACGCGCAATTCGCTTCGGTACTTTGCTTGCTCGAAAGCCACAGTTCAAGCTGGGCTTCGGTTGTTGCGTAGCGCTTCGATGCGGCGGTGCCGACGACGACTGGAATGTTTGAGGAAGTGTTGGTCGTGTTTTCAACAGTCATGTTTTTCGATCGTAAGTTTAAGTCTGATTTTTTCAGCGCCCGCCTGGGCGAAGCCAGCAGGGTTCTGGTTGTCTCGTTGGCAGCACCGGAGGCGTCAGAAATGGACCTGAAGTCGGTGCTTTGAACGAATTTCTAGCTTTGTGGTACCTGTATGAATTGGCCCGGGTTTCCTGCGTCGGCCATAAACCAGCCAGGATTGCCGTCGCGATCTCTGCCCGCTTTGGCGTCAACGCACGGTGGATTGTTGACATCGAACTGTTTCGTTGTCACGTTTTTGTAACCGTCGCCGGGAACAAATCCGGCACGCTGCAGGTCAACAATTACCTCGCGGAACGCCGCCACAAACGCATCGACGTGCTTTTGTGTGTGAGCCACAGTTAGCAGGCAGGGTCGGTGGTCCCAGATGTGGAATCCACGCAGTCGCAGTTCTGCAAAGAGCAATTCCGCGTATGGCAAATCCTGCTCGAATTGAACTTTGAACAGCGAGCCAAAATTCGCCAGGAACATCGGCGCGCCGAGTTCGGTGAACAGGTCGTTAAGCTGCCGGGCCATGTTGTCGCTTAATTGGTTGACGCGGTCGTACATCGGTTTGCCGGAGTCCTTGATGTGCTCAAGGATGGCTTTGGATGCAGAGAGCGTCAGTGGATGGCGAACAAAGGTGCCGGCAAAGTACGTCATGCCCGCTTCGGGACGACTGTCATCGCCGTACTGCCAAAATCCTCCGTCAAGCCCATCCATGTATTTGGCTCGGCCACCGATCAGGCCGATCGGCATTCCGCCACCGACGACTTTTCCGTAGGACGCAAGGTCGGCGCGAATGCCAAAGTGCTCCTGGGCTCCTCCGGGAGCGATCCGGAACCCGGTGATGACTTCGTCAAAGATCAACGCCGTGTCGACGTCTTCAGTGATCGCGCGAAGTTTATGCAGGAACTCGCGAGGCTGCAACTCCGGCCTGCGGCTTTGGACCGTTTCCACGACAACCGCTGCGATCGTATCAAGGTTTTCCTGGATGGTCCGCAGGGCTTCGTCGCTGCCATAATCGAGAATCAGGGTGTTGCCGACGTAGGCTTTTGGAATGCCTGTGGCAGCGGGATAGCTTTTCAGTTTCCTGTTTCCGCGAACGATCACTTCGTCCAGAATGCCGTGGTAGTCGCCAGTGAACATCACGATGGTGTCCTTGCCGGTGTAAGCTCTGGCCAGCCGAGTGCAACCGAGGACGGCTTCGCTTCCGGTGTTCGAGAAAGCCATTCGTTCGTTGCCGGTCAGTTCGCAGAACAGTTTTGCGACTTCGCCAGCGAGCGGGCTTTGCGGGCCGATGGCAAAGTCATTTTTGGCTTGAGCCGCGATGGCGTCGATGATCATGTCGCTGCCATGACCAAGAAAATTCGAACCGAATCCGCAGGTGTAGTCGATGTACTGGTTGCCATCGACATCCCACAGATGGACGCCTTTAGAATTGTTGACGACGATCGGATGCGTCATCTCTTTCATGTTTGGACGAAATCCCGAAACCGTTCTTGGGTCCGCCATGTATTTGCGATGCTGCTGAGCGTAGGCCTTGCTGCCGGGCATCATTTCGTTGGTGCGTCGAATGATGTCGTCCAGTTTGGTTTGTTGAGCCCCGGTCAACTGTTCCGCATTGAGGCTCACGCGAGCACCCGCACCGAAGGTTTTCTTTTTCTCTTTCGGTTCTGAATTGGATTCGCTTTCAGGTGTCGTTCGCGTTTGCGGCACAGACATCTCGCTTGCGGCCTGAACATTCGGATTCTGCCCACACGCCGGTTGGATGCCAGAGGCGATGTTGCTTTCTAACTGCGGCAACGACAACTGGCTTATCGCTGCGCCATTGCCCTGGAGCAATTGCAATTGAGCCGCCATCAGTTGAAGCTGATTGCTGATGATTGATTCCGCAACACTGCCGCTGACCGGATTTGTGTTCAACTGAATCGCGTTCGGTGTTTCAGTTGCGGACTGGAGCATCTGCTGTCCGGAAGCAACTTGTGCTGCAACAGTTTGTGTTTCAACATCGGCAGCGGCGACTGGTAGTTCCCCAGCGGCGGATTCGGCAAATTGGTCTGCTGGAAGCTGGGAATCAATGAAATCGGCAAGCGATTCCACGTTGGGTGTGTCTTCAAGCATCTGACGGAACGTTATTTCCAGCTCAAATTTACGTTTCAGGGCTGAAGCTGTTTGCGTTAGCACAAGGGAATCGAGTCCCATTTCAAAGAACGTTGTATCGGAATCAAATTCAGTAAGGTCGAACCCTGAGGTGTTCTCGAATACATCGTTGAGCGATTCTACGATTTTGGATTTCCTGCTCATGGTTGATCTCCTGGAAGGTGGGGGTTGCGTGGTTGGTGGGGTGGAAGTTGAAGGCATGGAGGGGAATGTTTGATTCGTTGGGTTGTTGGTTTGAACCGGAGGAGCGACGAAGTACTGCTTTCGCTGGTACGGGTATGTCGGCAGTGAAACCGTGGCCGCGTTTGTCGGCAGCAGTTTCTGCGTGTCCGCCTCGATGCCAGCGGTCCACAGGTGGCCAATGGCAGCGACAAGCGTTCTTTGTTCGGTAAAGTTTTCGATGCCCGAGCCCATGGTCGGGATCGCGATCTGTTGCTTGCGATCGGTAGTGTGCTGCATTGCGAGTGTCGCCAGAGTCCTTCTTGGCCCCAGTTCGATCAGGACTCGCTGTGGATCGTCGCTCCACATCGCTGTCACAGCATCCGAAAAACGAACGGGCTTGCGAAGATGCTCGGCCCAGTAGCGAGCGTCGGTGGCTTGCTGATCGGTCATCCACTCGCCAGTCACGGTCGACAGTATCGGAATCGATGGCGGTGAAAGTTTGACCTGTGCGACAAGCTGTTGGTACGGATCGACGATCGAATCCATCATCGAAGAATGAAATGCGTGCGAAGTGTGCAGTTGCTTGCAAGCGATGTCTTTCGATTCGAGGGCTTGTCTGATCTGTTCGACTTCGTTGTGCGGGCCCGCGATCACGCAAAGCTCCGGGCCGTTGTACGAAGCGACGCAAACGCCGCCGGTGACGATTTTTTCAATCTCTCCACCTGGTGCGCGAACCGAAAGCATGCTGCCGCCCGGCAGGCTTTGCATCAGCTCACCACGCCCGGCGATTATCGCCAGCCCGTCTTCAAGCGAAAACACGCCGGCTACACAAGCGGCTGCGAATTCGCCGATGCTATGCCCCATCATGGCCGTTGGGTGAATGCCCAAGTCCATCATTGTGCGAGCCAGCGACACGCCGATCGAAAACAATGCGGGCTGGGTGTACTGTGTTGCTTTGAGGATTTCCGCAGCGGCCTGTTCGTCGCCGATGGGCGGGAAAAGCACATCGCGAAGGTCGCGACCGATTAACGGTTTCAAAATTTCGCTGCACTGGTCAAGCGTTTCCCTGAACACTCGAAACGCACCGTACAGATCCTGACCCATGCGAACGTACTGGGCTCCCTGGCCGGGAAACATGAACACGCAGTCGCGATTGCCGGCGGGACATTTTCTGGTTACCAGTCCGGGGGATTTGCCTTTGGTCAGCAGCTCGGCTGCTTCATCGTTGTCCGTTGCAACGCAGAAAGCTCGCCACGGAAATGACTCGCGGCCTGCATCCAGGGTTGCGGCGATTTCACCAATGCTGCTGTCGGCGGTTTTTACAGCTTGAGCCAGAGGAGCGGTCGAGCTTGCGAGGGCTTGTTCGCTTTTGGCAGAAAGCTTCAGAAGTGAAACCTCGAGCGGCGAATCGCTGACTGGCATTCCAGTTGGTGCTTCTTCGATGACCACGTGTGCATTGGTGCCGCCCACGCCAAACGAGCTAATCCCGGCGCGGCGCGGTTGGCCCTGTCGGCGCGGCCAGGGCATTTGGCTGTCGACGACAAAGAACGGAGTCGAAGGGAAATCAATTTGTGGGTTGGGTTGCTGGTAGTGCAGTGTTGCCGGAATCTGTTCGTTGTGCAGCGACAAAGCCGCTTTGATGAATCCAGTCACGCCCGCAGCGGCCACGGTGTGGCCGACGTTGCTTTTAACGGATCCAATTCCGCAAAACTGACGGCCCTGGGTGGTGCGGTCGAAGGCTCGACAAAGTGCCGCGACTTCGATGGGGTCGCCGATCGGCGTTGCGGTGCCGTGGGCTTCGATGTAGCCGATGGAACTGGCATCGATGTTGGCTTGCTGATGTGCCATCGTGATCGCGTCGGCCTGGCCTTCGATGCTCGGCGCGGAGAAACTGGCTTTCTCACGTCCATCGTTGTTGATCCCGGTGCCTTTAACGACAGCGTAAATTCGATCACCGTCCTCAATGGCGTCACTTAGTCGCTTGATCACAACGCAGCCGCCGCCGTCGCTGAACAGCGTGCCGGCTGATTTTGAATCGAAGGGTCGGCAATGACCATCAGGCGTGAAGATGCTTCCTTCTTGATGAAGGTGCCCGCTGTGCTGTGGAAAATGAACCGAAACGCCGCCGGCGATAGCTGCATCGCACTGGCCGCTGCGCAGACTCTGGCAGGCCATGATGATTGCCACTAGGGAAGTCGAGCACGCGGTGTTGACGTTGATCGCGGGCCCTTTAAGGTTCAGCTTGTGAGCCACTCGCGTGGCGATGTAATCTTTTTCGTTGTATACGCCAAGCTGGAATTCGTTGGTCCGGTCGAGTACTTCAGGGTTGTGCAGCAGGTTGCGGTGATAGTACGCCGTTTGGTAAGTTCCCGCCCAGACGCCGATTTTTCCATCGAACTTTGACGGAATGCAGCCCGCGTCTTCGAGGGCAGTCCAGGAAAGTTCCAGCATGATCCGCTGCTGAGGATCGACAAGCTCGGCTTCAATCGGTGGAACGCCAAAGAAATTTGCGTCAAAATGCGTTGCGTTTTCGATGATTCCTCTGGCCGCAACATAGTTCGGTGACGAAGTTTGCTCCTGCGGCAGTGTCGCATCGAGTTCTTCGGGCTCGAAGAAGCGAATCGACTCGCGATCGTTAATCAGATTGTCCCAGAACTGGCCAAGCGAATCGGCGCCCGGCAAGCGTACCGCCATGCCGACGACCGCGAACCCTTGGTCATCGTCGGCTTGCGAGTCGCGACGTGTCGTGGCTGGTTTGGGTGCTTTTTCGGATGCACGTTGCGTTTTGATAACCGCTGCGATCGTTGGGCAATCGAAAAATTCGGCGTTCGAAAGTGCCCCGTCGAACTGTTCGTTGAATCGCTTTACGAACTGCACGGCCTTGATCGAATTGCCACCCAATTCAAAAAAGTTATCCCGTATTCCAACCTGATCCAGTTGTAAAACTTGCTCCCACAGAGCAGCAACCTGCTGTTGTTCGTCGCTCTCTGCGGGCACAAACTCGTTCGCCACATCGGGCCGTTGCCGTGATGGGCTGGGGAACGACTTGCGATCGATTTTCCCGGACGGCGTATAAGGAAACTGGTCGATCACGGTGATCACGGCGGGAACCATGTAGTCCGGCAAAGATTTTTCGATGGTCGATTTAATTCTGGGCACATTCAGAGTTTTGCCTTTTCGTGGCATCACATAGCCAACGAGTCGCTTGTCGCCGGGGTTGTCTTCTCTGACAACCGCAGCAGCAAGGCGAACATTTTTGTCTGCCAGGGCCAGCGCGGCTTCGATTTCGCCCAGCTCAATTCGGTGCCCGTTGAACTTGATCTGGCCGTCAATTCGGCCAAGGTGTTCGACGTTGCCGGTGTCGAGAATTTTGGCAAGGTCACCGGTCCGATAGACGCGTTCTCCGCGAAAGTCCACGAACTTTTCGGCGGTCAGTTTTTCGCGTTTAAGGTAACCGAGGGCGACCGCGTCGCCGCCGACAAGCAATTCGCCTTCGGTTTCCGGCGGGCACAGGTTGCCTTCTGCATCGACGATGTATGCCGTCGTGTTGGCGACCGGTTTGCCGACAAGGATTCGTTCGGCAGGCGATTTGATTTGCTGCACTGACGACCAGACGGTTGCTTCGGTGGGACCATAAACGTTCCACAACTCAGTACAGCGATCAAGCAATGGCTGAATCAGGTCACGCGGCAGCGGTTCGCCTCCGGTGATAAATTTCATTTTTGATTCGCTGGCAAAATCTGTTTCGCAGATCAGTCGCCAATGCGCCGGCGTAGCTTGCATCTGCGTCACCTTGTGCTTGCGGATCGTTTCGGCAAGGCGATTCTGATCTTTGGCGGTGGCACGATCGATGATGATCGTTTGGCCGCCGCAGCACAAAGGAGTGAAAATCTCGATGACCGAAATGTCAAAGCTCAGCGTTGTCGCGGCGAGAATTCGATCGTTTTCGGTAAAGCCCGGCGTGATTTTCCAGCTGTGCATCAGGTTCACAACAGACAAATGCGGCACAAGGACGCCCTTGGGTTTGCCTGTCGAACCGGAGGTGTAGATCACATAAGCGATGTCGGTCGCGGGTTCGATTTTTACCGCCGGATCGGCTGCGGAGAGCTTTTCGATGTCCGCTTTTTCCCGATCGTAAACGGTTGCACCGCAAGCAAACTCCTTTAACAATTCGGATTGTTCGCTGTGGGCAACAACGTGAGTCAATTCGCCGTCCTTGGCCATGTACTTGAGGCGATCGACTGGGTAGTCGGGATCCAAAGGCACGTACGCGGCGCCGCTGCGCATGATTCCGATCAACAGTTCAGGAACGTCCTTGTTACGATTGCAACAAACGCCAACAAGGTTGCCTTTTTTGACACCCCGGGCGATCAGGTGGTTCGCCAGCCGATTCGCAGCGGCGTCCAATTGGGCATAGGTCAGCGCATTATCGCCGCAAACAACGGCAATTTTGTCCGCGTGCTTTCTGGCGGTTTCGGCAACTAACCCGGGCAACGATTGGCTTCGATCAAATTCAATTTTGTTGCTGTTGCAGCTTGCATAGAAAGAGCTCAAATCCACGCTCATGCGGTGCTCCTCCGTAACCAGCAGGCAGTGAAGACATCTGTGGCTGAAACCGCGTAGCTCACATCGATTTCGACACCACGCATCAGACGGTTAGGGCTGTCATCGTTGACTCGAAGCGACAGTTTGTCCGATCTGATTTCGACCAGGCAGACGTCGTCGAAGTCAAAGAAAGTCGGCGACAGCGGGTAGACGCATTTGTACAAGGCTTCTTTTGCAGAAAACACAACGGTGAAGGCTTCCTGTCTGTTGAGTCCGGCTTTGCGGCAAAGTCGCCATTCGGTTCCGCCTGCGATCTGATCGAGAAGGCTTTCGGCTGTTTCTGCTTCGCAGAGGGGTTCGGTGTCGATTCCAATTGAACGGTATTCGGAATCGTTAGACGCCATCGCCCAGGCGAAATTTCTGCTGTGAGAAATGGAGCCCACGAATCCGATGGGCCACCTTGGGCAGCCATTTTGCTTGCGACCAACAAATCCCAGGCAGTCCAGTTTGCGCAACGCATCTGCGGCGGCAGCGCGACCGTCGGCGTAGTCGGCTTCGCGCTTCTGGCGGCCTGCAAGTGACTTTCGGCCGGGTTCGCGCGTGATTAGCGAACTGCAAATCGAGTCGGGCAATTCGAGAGTGGGACAGGTTTGGGAGGGAGACAAAAGCATGGTTTTGGCCGGATAAATTCAGTCTCTGCGTTACTGCGTGCAGAATGTGCTGAACTGTAGGTTGCCAAAAAACCCGTTCCCGTTACTCAAAAAAGACGATCGCAATCTTGCCTGCGAAGCCTGCGGGATAGTTCGATCGCGCCGATTATTCCAGCCCGCTTCATGAAATATCCCTCGCCTTTGGCATTCCATGGGGCGAAACGGATCAGCGCAATCGTCCTGGCATAGCCAGCTACAGGATTTGTCCAGAGTCTGCCGTCGTTTTCAGATTTTGCTCTCACCCACGAGTCCGGCTGGAGGTCGCGGGCTAATGAATGAAGTTGATGCCAGATCAAAACAGTCGCTTGCCGTTCCGTTAAACGCTTCAATCAAAAACTTGCGAACGACCAAGTCAGTTTCGAAAACGTTCATCCAGATGCTAAAGAAACCATGGCCCGTCGCCGTCCTGGCGATCTGCCGGCGGAATTCTTCGGTTGGATTCGAATCGAGATCATCCCGACTCATCTGGGCGATTAGCCTGACTTCCATTCGTTGCCCAACTCGATCGATAGCAACGAGGTCACCATTTGAATCAATCACTTCACTAACTGATTTATCGAGTCCGGTTAATTTCAACGTTGCTTCCGCAATGTGCGTCTGGGTTGGAGTTAAACCGGATCGAATTGCAATCGTTCCGTCCGGCGGATACTCAAATGCAAATGCGGTATTGTCTCGATCGGGTAGAAAAGTATCTGACAGGACGACATCTTTACTGCCTTTTGTCGAGTTGCAGTTGACGCATGCCAGGAGGAAATTGTCCCAGCGACCTTCAAGATCCTCGTAGAGAGGTAAACTTTTGGGCTGAATGTGCTCGACTGCGAGGTTGGTTGGGATTCTGCGTTCACAATAGGAGCAGTACTGACCCAGTCGTGAAACCAGTTCTCCAAACGCGTCCCGGTAGTCGTCAAAATCGTCATTTCGGGGGCTGGCACCTCGGATAACAGGACGCATTTAGTCGTTGCCCTCACTCGCTGTTTTCCGTCCTCCGAGTTTCATCGCATGCTTTAATTCAAGAAAAGCTTGAAAGGCCGGGTTGTCCGCGTACGGCTCAATCGCTTCTGCTAACTGTTTCTCGTACGAATCAAGCATTTCATCAGGAGCCTTCGCTGCCTCATCGAGCGTGATCAAATAGTGCTTCGCTGCTTCCACCGCCTGGCGATAACGCTTGCCAACGTCTGGTCTCTCGACACCCATTAGGCCTTTTGCAATCGTTTCAACACTCAAGTTGCCAGGGTTGGGGACAGGCTGTCCTTCAAGATTGATCAGTTGCGATTCATCGAGTGATTGAATCACAAACGCAGAATGCGTTGTCACGATAAACTGAATGGATGGGAATGCCTCACAAAGGGAATCAACAACAGACTGCTGCCACTTTGGGTGTAAGTGAACGTCGAGTTCGTCAATCAAAACGACACCGGGCGTGCGGGTCAATACTCGTGCTAACGGTTGATCCTCGTCGCCAAGCTGGTCAGCAGGAACAAGGAAGTTGTTCTGGGTAACCATTTTCACCGCGATATCGGCAACGAGGGCGAACAGGCTTTGCTGCCCTGCACTCAAATTGCTGAACGGCTGCGTGTTGCCGTCGATGGTAATCATGATTTCTTCGAAATCATCGTCGTAGTGAATGCTCTCTGAATCAGGTACGACTTTGAGCACGGCCTGTAGAACGGCGTCAAAACCGGGGCGATACGTTCCATTTCGATTCGTTCTGGCGACGGCTTCCTTGCGAAACCAGCTACCAAGATCCGACATCCGTATGCGTTCATTCAGGCAATCGTAAAATGCTTCCCATCGATTGGATTTTCCATTCGATTTTGCCTTGTACTCCGTCCGTTTATTGTGCGGCAACCATGCTCGCCCAGCACCGTAATATGCAATGACCGGAAGCAAAACATTATTGCCTTTCTCCTGGGAATTCTGATACGCATTCCAAATTAGCTTGCGAGCTTCTTTCGACCCGACATTGCTCACGTTTCGTTTTCCAACCGGAAGTTCCTGACTCCAGGTTAAATCGTTACCCAGTATCGAACCGTTGGCTTGGATGGACATATCGTCAGCGGCTTGTTGGGGCTGTATTCGATCGCCACCTTCTACCTGAATCAGACGTTTTTGATCTGCTTTCAAACGCCTGTGGCTGTTGGCCAGCAAAGAATCAGGAACCTTCTCCAACCAAACTCCCAGTGCGATTGCCAGTGCATCCAAAATGCTTGTTTTGCCCGTTCCGTTTGCCCCAATGAGCACATGAAACGAACCCGATTCGCTTGACTCAATCGAGCGAGGAAACTCGAAAATCTGCTTCTCAAACTTCTTGAAGTTCCTTAATTCCAGCCTGTCAATTCGCATGTTATTTTCGGGATTCTTCTGCTGTTGATTGTTGGGAAGAAATTTTAGAGCTTGAGTCGCAAAAGAATTCACGACGGACCCGGGGCGATTCAGCATCAATTGTATATGTGAGCTTTGTCATGTAGAAGTCAGGGCCATTACTGCGACACAAGTTTCTGTTTGCGAAGCCTCACAAAAATCGGGAAGAATTCAGGCGCGTGGACGAACAAATTTGGTCGCTCTCATTGCCGGGTCAGGGCTTCGTTCATGAATTCGTTGATTTCTCCCACAAGCTCTCGCATTGATCCGAACCGGTCTGCTGGCTCTTTTTCCATGGCTTTGAGGCAGATCTGTTCGATCCGTTCGGGGATCACGCGGTGAGGTGCGGCTTCGCGCGGTGGGACGGGAGCCTGATTGATGATGTTGTCAAAAGTGTCTTTGATTGATGGACCGCGAAAAGGCTCCCGCTGCGCCAGCATTTCGTAGAGCACAATGCCCATGCTGAAGACGTCCGTTCGCTCGTCTACCGGACGATGGCCGAGGATCTGTTCGGGTGACATGTACAGCGGCGTTCCGCCGCGGCTTTCACCTCTGATTTCGTCGCCTTCACTGGCCATGCCCCAGACTTTGGCTGCCCCCCAGTCAATCAGGGTGACTTCTCCAAACATTCCGACGACGATGTTTTCCGGTTTGATGTCGCGGTGGATCACGCCGCGGGTGTGGGCGTAGCTTAACGCTTCTCCCACTTGGCTGAAGATCGTCAACAGTCGCGGCAGGTTGAAGTGCTTTTCGACTTCGGGTTCACGTTTGGCCAGCCCGACAATGATCTCAAATAGCGTCTGGCCTTCGATCTTTTTCATCGCAAAGTACCACTGGCCAGAATCATCCTGACCCAACTCGTACAGCGGCACCGTCGCAGGATGCTGCAACTGCGAGGTGATTCTTGCCTCACGCAGCAAACGCCCCAGCTCTTTTTCGTAGTCCTGGATGTCCGGCCGAAGCTTCTTGAGCATCACCGGGCGACCCAGATTCGTATCGCGACAAACATACAGATCCGCCTTGCCACCGGAGGTCACCTGTCTGAAGTCCACGTACTTTCGATACGCATTGGAAAAGTTCTGTGGCGGTAATCCCGATACGTCCGCCGCAAAAATCATCGACAGATTGCTGGACATCACGCTCCCCGTTTGAACTATCTGGATTTTTTTCGTTTGGCGGTCAATTGAAGGATCGTACTGCTCCAGTCGGTGCCCGGCGGTGCGTACTCGGCGACAACTTCGATTGATATCTTTTTGAGCAGGCCTTTTTCGGATGCCACGTTTCGTTCATTAACCCAATTGGGGCCCTTGATCGCCAACACCCTGCCGGCGGGAACCCACACGTCCTGCAGCCAGGTGCATATCTTGTATAGCGGACCAACCGCACGAGCTGTTGTAAAATCGTAACTGAAATCTTCCAACATCGTTTCGGCTCGGGAGTTGTAGATTTCGACTTCGACGCCCGCTTCGGCTGCGATTCGTTCGAGGGCTGCGGCTTTTTTGCCCACAGATTCCGTCAGCGTAATGCTCAGGTCGGGACGAAGAATGGCCAGTACCATGCCTGGCACTCCGCCACCGGAACCCATGTCGATCACGCTTCTGCTGTGCGGTATCAGCTTGCCAACTTCGATCGTGTCGATCAAATCGCGGGAGACAAATTTTTCATAAGTCGTGTGCCGGGTCAAATTGATGGACTCGTTCGCCTGCCACAGAGCGCGGCAGTACTTGCCGAGCCGAATTGCCGTTTCTTCGTCCGGCAGCGGCAAGTTCATCTCTTCGATTGTCTGAGTCAGTTTTGACATGGGTTACTGGTGGAGCGAAAGACGAACAACATGAAAAAACATCGGTGCCGCGAAACAGATGGAATCGATGCGATCTAGAATCCCGGCGTGACCCTGGACCAAGGAGCCATAGTCCTTGATCCCCCGGTCGCGTTTGATGGCCGACATGGTCATGCTTCCGCTGGAGCCCATCACGCTGATGAGCATGGCCATCATCGCTGCGCCGTACCATGAGAATGGAGTGATGCCCAACCACCAGAGCAAAATACCGACCAGACCGCATGAAAGCGCCGAACCGATCAGGCCTTCCCAGGTCTTGGCTTCGTCGATCGACGCCGCGATGACGTGTTTGCCAAACAGGCGGTCCCAGACAAAGTGCAGCGAGTCGCTGATCTGAACAACGACCAGAAGGAAGATCAACAGGCCCGCCGTTGGGCCCTGCCAGGCGGTACGAATTCCTGTCGTTGGATTTCGTTGCACCAATTCCAGGTTCAACAGAGCTGCCGCGTGGCTCAAGCAATACACGCAGATCAACAAACCAAACTGAAGCTTTGCACATCGTTCCAGAAACCTCTCGTGGTCGCCTGAAAAGGCAAGCCGTCCCGGGATGAACAGCGACGCGTAGACGGGAATCAGAATCGTGAACAGATCGTACCAATTCGCCGCAACGAGAATGTACTGAATCGGTGTAAAGCCCAGCAGCACCCAGAACAGGGTGCGATGGTCGCCGCTTCGCGTGGGCGTCATCGTGATGAATTCGCGCAATGCCCAAAACGACATCAAGCCAAACACGACCACCGTCGCGATCTTTCCGATCAACATCGCGATCACAAGAACCGTAACAATCAGGAACCAGAAGTGTACCCTCTGATTGAATTTGGCAACGATCGCGGCATCGAATTTCGATTCCGGTTGACGCTTGAGAAACTGCCCAGCGATCATCAAAATCGCCAGCACGCCCAACAGCAATGCAATCAGAATCCACGTCGCCCGGTTCAGCAAGTGATCACTGATCTGGGTGGAAATTGACTGAAAATAATTGGAAAACAAAAGGAGCATTGCGTCTCTGCGTGAATGCCGGTGAGCGGCTGCTGCCGGACAGGGATCAAGATTCTATCCCGATCGACGTCAAATTGGGAACCGTCGCGGCAAGCATCCACAAATTTCAGGCAGAAAGTAAATCAAAGATTTGGGTCGCTTCCACCATCGGGCGGCGAAGCCGATGTCGCCGTTGGTGCCGATGATTGGGCTGAGCCGACGGGGTTTCGATTTCCGACCTGGGCGATCGGGATTTGCGACTGCTCTTCGGTGCGGTAGGGAACCCGTCGACGAAAAAGCTGCAACCGCTCGCGTAGCCCTGTCTTTTGCGTCTGGGTGTAGATGTCGGATGACTTTTCCTGTCGCACCAACTCGATTGCTTTCTTTTGGTATTCGACCGCCTGGGTAAAGTCTCCCACTTCCGCAAAACAGGCCGCTGCAATTTCCATTGTTGCGGACGATTCCTCATACAGCTTCAGCATCGGCAGAATCATCTCGACCGCCCGGGTTCCGTCGCGGAGTGACTCGTAGGGGCTTGTCGCCAGCAGCCAGACAACCATCTGCTTTGGCCGAAGCTGATTCGGTGATTCGTCGATCACTCGTTCCAAAAGCTCCAAAGCCCGGTTGTAATTCCCCAACGCGAATTCTGATTCGGCCAGAAAACGAACAAGGCTCTGTTCGCTTGGTTGAAGCCGATTGGCCAACCGAAGGAATTTTCTCCCCTGCGAGAACTCACCGGCACTGAGATAAAGAAAACCAAGGTCACCGGCGACATAGGGCAACGTTGGATGGCGATCAAAAGCCGCTGTCAGGTGTTCTGCCGATTCGATATACCGCTTCCGTTTGAACAGAAGCCGTCCAAGGTTGGCGTAGACCGCAGCGTCTGCATTTTCATTTCGGTTGATGTATTCCAACAGCCGATCGATCGCCGGATTGATCTCATTAAGCTCCAGTTTTGCATCCGCGAAACCCATCAGTGCTTTGGACGAATTTGCGTCCAGTTTCAAGGCGTCTTCAAAAGCAGCCACGGCGTTTTCGAGGAACTTCTTTTTCATTTCAGGTGTTGTTTTGGGGCCGCCGACGACATTCTTTTTTGATCCCGCCATGAGGAGCAATCTGCCTTTTCGCAGGTGAGCAAAAATGCAGCCGGGATCCAAGGCGATGGCTCGATCGAAGAACTCTGCGGCGTTGACTTCCTCGCCGCGTGAAGCCAATTCGACCCCGTGCAGAGCAAGGTTCAATGCTGTTTCAGGAATGCTGGCAGTGTTCAACCGCTTTGCTTCGCTGTCCAGCCCAAGGGCAATCAACCGCTCTTTCAGCCGGGTCAGTTTGGTGGAGGTCCGTGGCCACGCCCAATGTCCTTCGATGCCAGAGAGTTTCTGCAGTTCCGGCAAGGACACCGCCTGAAACAACATTCGATCGTCAAAAACGGTCCGCACCGCAAGTTCACTGCCACGATACAACGCCTTTACTGTGGAATGATCGTCCATCAGGACTGCAAACGGAAACTCGGGCAACACTCCGGATGAAAACCAGTCACCGAATGCCAATTCGGTTTTCTTGAGACTTGCTTTTGATGCAACACCTCCCGGCCACGGCCATTGAGCTGACTCCAGTACCTGGCTGCATCGATCCTGGAGAGAGTCCATGTCGGTGGCATGCTCGCTGCCGGCCTGACAAAAGATCGAAACGCAGTCGACACCTGCTTCGGCGAGATACTCGTTGCGTTTGCCAAACTCATTGAGCTTTGATTCGGAGATCCCCGAGCCGGTATGAAAGATCGCCAACAATGAGCGGCCGGGAGTGTTTTTGACTTCGAACCACTCGTTGTCGCGTCGAATGGAAATCTTGGGCAATACGCCCTTGGGAAAGAACACCGTGCGATCCATGTTTGGCCTTTCCCGGTTCTCTTCAACCCAACCGGGCTTGATCGCTAAATCAAATCGGACTCCTGAACGTTCCGCGGGTTTGTCGTTGCCTTCGACCAGTTCGTAGGATCGACCGGGAAGCATTCCTTTGTAGTCGGTCGACTTGCCATTGGGCCAAACGACACGGACCTTGTTGATCTTTTTCGCATCGCCCAGCCCGATCCGCAGCCGGTTAGTGGACTGCGAAAGATTTCCCGAACCTGCGGTCACCGATGCAACTCTGGGAGTCGTCCTGTCGTCAACAAATACTTCCACGCGCGAACCAATTGCATCACGGTTGGAAACGGTACCCCGCAGCAGCAGTCGCAGGCTTTTGTTTTCTGTTTCGAGCTGATTGCAGAGGATCCTCAGTCGTGGTCCGGTCCTGGATGTCATCACGATATCCAGATCGCCATCGCCGTCCCAATCGGTGGCTGCCAAAGCTCTTGCATCATTGAGCAGGTCGATCCCTGATGCAGCTGAAAAATTCGCAAACCCGATCCTGCCCAGATTCAGATAACATCGATTCCGCTGGTTGCCACCAAACGAAAAACCGCTCCGAATCAAATCGGCATAGGCATGGCCCAATTTACGCAGCGGCTCGCCGACGTTCCCTGATCCAGCACCTGCAAACTCTGCAACGCTGCGCCGCCATGAGGCTTCGACATCACTTTGGCTGGCGCGTGAGAGGTACCCGTTGGTGACGAAAATTTCATCCAGTCCGTCATTGTTCAGATCGGCCGCCAAAGTCGAATTCGTTGACCCAGAGGCAAAGATCGGAGAGGGCAGCGGCCACGGATCATATTTTGCTGGAACCTTTTTTTCATTGTCGGCCTCTGTAAGGGGCGTCGAAAACCAGACCGACGACTGGGTCTTTTCCGACGCGACGTAGCCCTGGGAGAGATTTTCGATTTCTGAACTGGCGGCAAGAATCGTGCGGAAAGCATCATTTGAAACATCGGTGCCAATGAACAGGTCTGGCTTGCCGTCGCTGTTGAACTGACCGAATGAAACGCTCCGATTGCGTGATGGGCGGGCAAGTTCAATCTTCTCTGTCGCGTCGTCAATTTTCGCGGTCGCGTCAGAAAACCAGCCAGATTGATTCTCGAACAGCCTTGGGCTGGCAAACTCATTGGACACCAGCAAGTCCTGATCGCCATCAAGATCGAAGTCGACAAACACTGCACTGCGCGTGTGCCCGTCATTGGATTCAGTAAGCCCCACCTGTTCGGTGACGTCATTGAAAATCCAGCCTTCATCATTGCGCAACATCAAATTGCGAGCGCCTGACTGGCAGTTGTGCAACTGCTTGGGGATGAAAAAGACGTCTGACTGCACCGGTAACGCCTTGTATTTGCAAACGAAAAGATCAAGGTCTCCGTCCTGGTCGAAATCGGCCGCCGCCAGGCTGTGACCGTCGAAACCGATGGCCATTTCTCTTTCCAGTCGAAACTTTCCCGATCCGTCGTTGGAGTAAAGCAGCAGTTGCCGGTCGGTCGCGATCGCGATATCGCGATTTGAATCGTTGTCCAGATCTACAATCAGTGCCGCACGTGTTTCATCAAGCAAATCAAGCCCCGCTTTGGCGCTCACGTCGCGAACGGTTCCATCGGGATTCTGAACCAGCAACAGATTGGGTAACCCATGGGGCTCGCACAGATAAAGATCATCCAGGCCATCGCCGTTGATATCTCCGACGGCAACGCCGTTGTTGCCAACGATATCCAACCCGGGAATATGCCGGGCCCACTGATCGAGTCCGTACCTGAGCTGTTTCGCGTATCGATCACAGCCGGCAAAAATCGAAACTGTGCTGTCCTGAAGAAGCTGCCCGCCTGAGGCTCTGATTCCGATCTCTTCGCGACCTATGACTTTGATCCGGTCCAGCATCAGGTCGGTTTGGTCAGGATTTTGCTTCCATCGCGTCTCCCACAGCGACGTCGCCTGCAAGCCCGTCCGGTCTCCAGTTTGGCCAAACGTCTCTGCGACTATGCTGGCTGTCACGTAACCGCTCTCGCGATCTTCGTTGATTTTGTACAACTTGAATTCGATGCCGAACTGATTGGCCCGCTCCCACTTGCCCAGCACATTGTCTGTGAACTCGAGGATGGCTCCGTTTTCGGAAAACTGAGGTGCCGATTCGCTCGCCTGCCATCGCCCAACGACAACGTGGTCTTCGTTGTACCGCTGGGACATTTTTTCCGCATCGACGCCGAATCCCACAAAGTTGTCGGCGATGAATTCGGGAACCGGGGGGCTGACGTTGGAAAGTCGCCTTGCCAGAAACACGCCCAGTTTCTTCAGCTTGTCTTCGACCTCGTGCCGCGTTTTGTCACGCGCCGCGGATTCATCGAGAATGGACTGGACGTTAAAGTTTACTTCTTCTTCGCTGGCATCGTAGGCACCGTCAGCGGGCAGTGCGAATTGGGGTTTGGCCTTTTTGGTTTTGTTGTTGCAGCCGATGAACAGCAGCGCGGCACAGGAAACTAGCGCACAGCCGACCACGAACCGACCACAGGCCCGGTCAAATAGCCGAACGAAATTCGAAAAGGCGGGGCAGCGCAACGGCATCATCCATGTTCAATAAATTGATCTTCGAAGGGATCGTTAATTATCTCCGCTCTGCGGCACCTCGCAAGAGTTAACGGGCCGCTATCTGGTTGGCTTCATGGATCTTGGTCGCCGCTTTTTTTCCGCTTGGATCGAAAAAAATCAGTCAAAATCTGGCCGCACTCGTTGCTCAAGACCCCGCCAACGGTTTCGGCTTTGTGATTCAAACGCGAATCATTCAACAATTCGTACAGCGACGAAACAGCACCGCCCTTCGGATCGACCGCCCCATAGACGACCATCGGCAAGCGAGCATTGATGATCGCCCCGGCACACATCGAACACGGTTCCAAGGTCACGTACATCACACAATCGGTCAGCCGCCAGTCGCCAATCGCTTCGGCCGCCTGGGTGATCGAAAGCATCTCTGCGTGGGCCGTCGGGTCGCGAAGCTGCCGGGTCAGGTTGTGGGCTGCGCCGATGACACGCCCGCCCCGATGAATGACCGCCCCCACGGGCACTTCATCAAGCTCCCGGGCGGCGCGAGCCTGCTGTAGAGCAAGTTTCATGAAGTGCTCGTGCGGAAAAATCTCGAAATCAGCCAGCGTCGTCATTTGTTTTTTCCTCCATCAAGTTGCGATCGCCACGCGGCGGACTTAAAACATGGGAACTTCATTTGGTAACCATTGCTCACATCCACGCAAACAAGATGGCTGACAAACTCAAGCTTCACAATGCCATGTGGCCGGGTCTGGTCGGAAAAGCCAGCCAGGGCGGCGACGAACCCGACATTGACTTGGACACGATGTTGGAACTGACCGCTGGCGCCCGCGCCGGAGACAATCGCTTCGATGGTGTCGATCTGTTTTTGTTCCATCCTCACTTTGATCCCGACGCCGACGACGGGGCCATCAATCAGCTGGGCGATAAAATCGCGGCAAAGGATCTCAACGTTGGCTCGCTCGTTGCGCCCGTTTGGGACGGAACCGTCGGTGGACCGGCGATGGGAACCGAACTCGAGCGAAGCAACTTTATCCGGGCCGTCAAAGTCGCCTGCCGAATCGGTGGCAAGCTTCGTGAACACGGCGTCCGGAAATACGGCCTGATTCGTATCGATTCAGCCAGCGGTGTCAGTGATTGGGCCGCCGACCCCAAAGGGAACTCCAAAAAGATCGCCGACACGTTTCGCGAAGCCGGAAAGATCGCCGCGGATCACGGCGAAGTCCTTGCCGCCGAAGGCGAAGTCTGCTGGGGGGGGATGCACTCATGGAAGGACATGCTGGACTTGCTCGAAGCGGTCGACATGCCCGGCACTGTTGGCTTTCAAGCTGACCTTGCCCATACCTATTTGTATCTGCTGGGCGTCAACGCGGCCGAACATGCTGTCCTTTCCCCGGACCACAGCGACGAAGAATTCTGGCCGGCCTACGAATCGATGACCGAAAAACTCCGTCCCTGGACCTATGACTTTCACGTTGCCCAAAACGACGGCACCGTCAAAGGCTCCGGCGATCACGACAAAACCGGCAAACACTGCCCTGCCGACGATCCGGCCGGAAGGCTCGACATCACCCGCTGCTCCACCTACTGGCTCAAAGACCACGCTAGTCGCGGGATGAAGCACATCTGCTGGGACGGTTGCATGTTCCCCAATGAAATGCTCACCGATCAACAAACCTGGAATACCATTCTTGCCGCGATGGTCGATGTCCGCGACAACGCATAACGGTTGCCTTTTTTTGGACAGCATACAACTGCCAAACGCCTCTAATCCGGGCTAATCTGCCTGCAATTTTCATTAAACCTTGAATCAAAAAACAATGGCAAAAAAACCTCTCAACATCGGCATGATCGGCTATGGCTTTATGGGTAAAGCCCACACCAATGCGTGGACGACCGCCAATCGCTTTTTTGAACTTGAGCATCAACCGGTCCTCAAGGCCATCTGCGCCCGCAACGCGGATGCGGCCCAGACTTTCGCTGACAACTGGGGCTATGAGTCGGTCGAAACGGACTGGAAAGCCTTGGTCGCTCGTGACGATATCGATGCGGTTGACGTTTGCGTCCCCAACAATCTTCACAAGGACATTGCCATCGCCTGCGCTGAAGCAGGAAAGATGGTCCTGTGTGAAAAACCTCTTGCGATCAACGCCCAGGACGGCGAAGTCATGTGCCAGGCGATCGAGAAAGCCGGCGTGCCGAACATGGTCTGGTACAACTATCGCCGCATCCCGGCGGTCACTTTTGCCAAGCACATTATCGACACCGGCGACCTAGGCAAGGTATTCCACTATCGTGCCAACTTCCTCCAGGACTGGACGATCTCTTCGGACTTGCCGCAAGGCGGCGCGGCGCTGTGGCGACTGGATGCCAAAGCCGCCGGCAGTGGCGTGACCGGCGACCTGCTGGCCCACTGTATCGACACGGCGATCTGGCTTAACGGTTCGATCAGCAACGTCTCGGCCATGACGGAGACGTTCGTCAAGGAAAGAATGCACAACGAAACGGGCAAAGTTGAACCGGTCGGAATCGATGACGCCTGTGCCTTCCTCTGCCGTTTCGATAATGGTTCCCTGGGCGTTTTTGAATCCACACGCTACGCCCGAGGCCACAAAGCGCTCTACACTTTTGAGATCAACTGCGAGCATGGGTCACTTCGATGGGACCTTCACGATCTGAACCGTCTGGAGTATTTCAGTCATCGCGACGAAGGCACCGTTCGCGGTTGGCGAAGCATCCACGTTTCCGATGGCGACCATCCGTATCTTGGCAACTGGTGGGTTCCCGGATTGTGCCTTGGTTACGAGCACAGTTTTGTTCATCAGGTTGCGGATTTCCTCAAAAGCCTCGAGACGGGCGAGCCTGCGGGTCCGACTTTTCGTGATGCATTGGAAACGCAGAAAGTCTGCGACGCCGTTCTCGCCAGCGGTAAGAGCGGAAGCTGGACCAACGTCTGAGTTCTGGGTCGATACGATATGGTTTTGGAAATGGTAACGCGTGAGGCCTCGGGTGCTGAGCCGTTACCTTTTCTTCACCAACGGCGCCGCGATCGCCAGCCAAAAGTGCCAAACGGCAAGCAGCAAAAATGCCGCCCCGTACCAAAAGAACGATTGGAACTCTGGTTCGTCCCAAAACATATACAGATAAGTTCCCGCCATCCACAACCATATCACGCCGGTAACGCTCCACCCGACTCGACCGATTGGATCTCGCTTCCTAACCGGAGACGACTCCCGTGGCACTCGCTCGCCCTGGCTCATTGGCGACTCAAATGGATTCTCAGGCATCACTCATCTTTGCCCTTTCGCTTCAAAAACGGCAGCGTTCCATAAACTGCGATCCAAAGAAAATACCCCATACCCATCAACCCGCTTATCGCTCCCCGAACAAAAGATCCAAAGTAGGGTGTGTCCCAAGCGGTCGCAATATTTCTTAGTGATGAGTAACCCATCAAGATCCCCATCGCCGCGGCAAGCCAGCGATACACTGGCCTCGCAAGCGGCGCCTTCTTTTCAGGTTCCTTGCGGACCTTTTTGGGCTGACTCTGTGGCGACTCAAACGGGTTGGTCATCTTCGTTAGGTTTGGTTGGATTTAACCGCAATCAACGTCCGTCGCCGTGAATAATTCCGGCTCAAAAACGCCTACGCCCACCAGCCGCCGTTGACGTGAATCGTCTGACCGGTGACGTACGATGCCAGGTCGCTACACAGGAACAGCACGACGTTGCCGATCTCTTCGGGCTGGGCGAAACGAGCCAGCGGAATTTGCGTCATCATGGCTTTGCGGTTTTCTTCGGGAATCGATTTTCCCATCTCTGTGTCGACGACGCCCGGCGCGACGGCGTTGACGCGGATTTTGGAGCGGGCAAGTTCCTTGCTGAGCACTTTGGTGAGTGTGACGACGCCGGCTTTGGCGGACGCATAGTTGGCTTGTCCAAAGAAACCGGTGACTGCTGACAGAGAGGCAACGTTGACGATGCTGCCGTCTTCTTTGAGGTGCTCAAGGGCGGCTTTGCAGGAGTGGAACACGCCCGACAGGTTGGTGTCGATGACGGCTTGCCACTCGTCGAAGGACATTTTTTTGAAGCTCCGGTCGCGAAGAATTCCGGCGTTGTTGACCAGGAAGTCGATGCCGCCGAATTGGTCTGCGGTCGTTTTGCAGGCGGCAGCCATTTGCTCCGGGCTGCGGACGTCGCCACCGACGGCGATCGCGTTGTCGCCCAGTGACTTGCATGCTGCTGCTGCGATGGCTTCGTTGTTGCCCTCGGGATCGGGAAAGAAATTGAGAGCAACGTTGGCCCCTGCGGCGTGCAAGGCAGTTGCGATAGCCAAGCCAATGCCCTGGCCGCCGCCGGTGATGAAAGCTGTTCTGCCAGAGAGATCGATGGACTTCATGAGATTGGCCGGGGTCGAAAGGCGGTCGGAAATACCGGATTTTAGACTACTGCCGAGAACGCGCGCAGGCCCGTGGGCTCAGGGGCGTACAACATCGACTCGGAAAGATTGTGGTTTTATCCCCCGCGATGCCAATGCTGTTCCCTTTGATCCCGGATTATTCACGAGGCGTGGGCGTCAGAATCAGTTCCAACAGTGATCAGCGACTCAGATACGATGAAACGATCGCTGTGGTTTTCGTCTACCGGATGATTCACATTTCTTGTTGAAATTCAGCTTTTCCCTTGCT